>NZ_JBBOYW010000001.1:1009166-1341388 GCF_038008325.1 Lysinibacillus sp. FSL K6-0232
GAGAATAGGATGGCAAAGGTACTTCGAAATGTGCAAATGGTAAATGAGCAAGGTGAGCTACAAACAGTTAATATCGCTATGGCGAATGGCAAGATTACAGCAATTGGACAGGACGTTTCTGTAGCGGATGCTGAAATTATTGAAGGGAACGGATTTATTGTTGCGCCAGGTTTTGTTGATGTACATACACATTTACGTGAGCCAGGCTTTGAGCATAAAGAAACAATTGCAACAGGGTCAGCATCAGCAGCAAAAGGAGGCTTTACAACAATTTGTGCAATGCCAAATACAAAACCAGTACCAGACTCTGTTGAAAATATGCAGCTGATTAATGGGCTTATTCAGGAAAGTGCTGTTATTCGCGTATTGCCATATGGCTCTCTTACAAAGGATATTTCAGGTGAGGTGCGTACAAATATTGAGCAATTAAAAGCACATGGCGCTGTTGCGTTTTCAGACGATGGTGTAGGCATTCAGCTTGCGGCTACAATGTATGAGCAAATGAAAGATGCAGCGGAGCATGATATGGTTGTTGTGGCACATTGTGAAGATAATTCATTAATTTATGATGGTGTCATGCATGAAGGTAAGCGTAATAAGGAGCTTGGGCTTCCAGGTATCCCTTCCATTTGTGAGTCAGTACAAATCGCACGAGATGTTTTATTAGCGGAGGCAGCAGGTGCACGCTACCATGTTTGTCATGTGTCAACAAAAGAATCTGTACGTGCAGTAAGAGATGCAAAGGCAGCAGGGATTCGTGTCACAGCAGAGGTTTGTCCGCACCACTTATTGCTAGAGGAAATGGATATTCCAGCAGATGATGCAAACTGGAAAATGAACCCGCCATTACGTGCAGCTGATGATAAGGATTCCCTGCATGCCGCACTACTTGATGGCACAATTGACTGTATTGCAACAGACCATGCACCACATACGGTTGAGGAAAAATGCTGTGGTATGGTTGGTGCACCATTTGGCATCGTTGGCTTTGAAACAGCCTTCCCACTGCTTTATACACAATTTGTAGAAACAGGAAAATGGTCATTAAAGCAATTAATCGATTGGATGACTGTAAAAGCAGCAGCTATTTTTGACCTTCCATACGGCACATTAGCGGTAGGTGCTTCGGCTGATATGGTGTTAATTGATCTTGAAAAAGAGCAAACAGTTAATGCAGAGGGCTTTGTATCAAAAGGGCGCAATACACCATTCAATGGTTGGGTAGCGAAAGGCTGGCCAGTAGTAACAATTTTTGAAGGCAATATCGTATATCAGGAGGCAGAGTAATGAAAAAACGTTTACTAATTTTAGAAGATGGCACAGTGTTTACAGGTACGGCATTCGGTAGTGATCGCGCTTCACAAGGTGAGGTTGTATTTACAACAGGTATGACGGGTTATCAGGAATCAATCTCTGATCCTTCATTTTACGGACAAATTGTTACTATCACATATCCATTAGTTGGGAATTACGGCATTAATCGTGATGATTTTGAATCTATTACACCTGTTATTCGTGGGTTTGTTGTACGTGAATTAGCCAAAACACCTTCCAACTTCCGCTGTGATTTAACGGTTGATGACTATTTAACATCAAAGGATATCCCAGGTATTGAAGGGATTGATACACGCAAATTAACACGTATTATTCGTAGTAAAGGATCAGTAAAAGCGATTTTAACGGCTGCTGATGAAGAAGTAAATGTGGATGAAATTGTGGCACAACTACAAGCAACACCAGCCATTACGCACCATGTACGTGAAGTATCGCCAAAAGCTGCCTATCCATCTCCTGGACGTGGTAAACGAGTTGTGCTAATTGATTATGGTATGAAGCACGGTATTCTTCGTGAATTAAATAAACGTGACTGTGATGTGCTTGTTGTGCCTTATAATACGCCTGCTGAGGAAATTTTAGCTTGGCATCCAGACGGCATTATGCTATCAAACGGACCAGGGAACCCTGACGAGGTGCCAGAAGGTATTGAAACAGTGCGCAATCTTATTGGGAAAGTACCAATGTTTGGCATTTGCTTAGGTCACCAAATCTTTTCATTAGCTTGTGGCGCAAAATCCTTCAAATTACCGTTTGGACACCGTGGTGGTAACCATCCTGTAAAAGATTTACGCACAGGTCGCACAGATTTAACATCTCAAAACCATGGCTATGCCATTGATATTGAATCATTAAAAGATACAGACTTAGAATTAACACATATCGCGTTAAATGACGGTACATGTGAGGGTGTACGTCATAAGAAATATCCAATTTTTACAGTGCAATATCATCCAGAAGCATCACCAGGACCAGAAGATTCAAACCACTTATTTGATGAATTCATCGAAATGATGGAAGTAGAAGCAGGGAAGGGGAAACAACATGCCTAAACGTACAGATATTGAAACTATTTTAGTAATCGGCTCAGGCCCAATCGTTATCGGACAAGCAGCAGAATTTGACTATGCAGGAACACAAGCTTGTCTTTCCTTAAAAGAAGAAGGCTACCGTGTTATTTTAATCAATTCAAACCCTGCAACAATTATGACAGATACAGAAATTGCAGATAAAGTCTATATCGAGCCAATTTCACTTGATTTCGTATCACGTATTTTACGTAAAGAACGTCCAGATGCTATTTTACCGACACTTGGTGGACAAACAGGCTTAAATATGGCCATTGAATTAGATGAATCAGGTATTTTAGACGAGCTCGGCATTGAAATTCTTGGGACAAAATTAGAGGCAATTCATAAAGCGGAAGACCGTGATTTATTCCGTAATTTAATGTACGAGCTAGGTGCGCCAGTACCTGAATCTGATATTATCCATAACTTAGATGAAGCAAAAAGCTTTGTTGCAAAAATCGGCTATCCTGTAATTGTTCGTCCAGCATTTACGCTTGGCGGTACAGGCGGTGGTATTTGTTATAATGATCAAGATTTAGAGGAAATCGTAACATCTGGTCTAAAATATTCGCCAGTAACACAGTGTCTTCTTGAAAAATCAATCGCAGGCTATAAAGAGATTGAATATGAGGTAATGCGTGATGCGGCTGACAATGCCATTGTTGTATGTAATATGGAAAACGTTGACCCAGTAGGTATTCATACAGGTGATTCCATTGTAGTTGCCCCAACACAAACATTATCAGATCGTGAAAACCAAATGCTACGCAATATTTCATTAGATATTATTCGTGCATTAAAAATCGAAGGTGGCTGTAACGTTCAGCTAGCACTTGATCCATATAGCTTTAATTACTATGTAATCGAAGTAAACCCACGTGTATCACGTTCATCTGCATTAGCATCTAAAGCGACAGGCTATCCAATTGCGAAGCTAGCTGCTAAAATTGCTGTTGGTTTAACATTAGATGAAATTAAAAACCCTGTAACAGGCTCAACATATGCATGCTTCGAGCCTGCACTGGACTATATTGTAGCGAAAATTCCACGCTGGCCGTTCGATAAATTTGAATCAGCGAAACGTAATCTTGGTACACAAATGAAGGCAACTGGTGAGGTAATGGCACTAGGTCGTACATTTGAGGAAGCAATGTTAAAGGCTGTACGTTCATTGGAAACAGGTCAAGTACACTTAGAGCTAAAACATGCTGAAGATAACTCAGATGCTTGGGTTGAAAAGCGTATACGTAAAGCTGGGGATGAGCGTTTATTCTTTATTGGTGAAGCATTACGCCGCGGTGTTACAATTGAACAAATTCATGAATGGTCGGCAATTGACTTATTCTTCTTAAATAAATTTAAAAATATCATTGATATGGAGCAAACACTTGCTAACAATAAAAATGATAAAGAAGTATTACGTACAGCAAAACGTTTAGGCTTTGCTGATAAGAAAATTGCAGAACTTTGGGAAACAACACCAGAAGCGATTTATGCTTATCGTAAAGAGCAAGGCATTATTCCTGTCTATAAAATGGTTGATACATGTGCAGCGGAATTTGCTTCAGAAACACCATATTTCTATGGCACATATGAGGAAGAAAATGAATCCATTAAATCAGATAAGCCTTCTGTTGTGGTGCTTGGTTCAGGTCCAATCCGTATCGGTCAAGGGGTAGAATTCGACTATGCAACTGTCCACTCTGTATGGGCGATTCAAGAAGCTGGCTATGAAGCGATTATTATTAACTCAAATCCAGAAACGGTATCAACAGACTTCTCGATTTCAGATAAATTATACTTTGAGCCATTAACAATCGAGGATGTTATGCATATTATTGACCTAGAGCAACCGATTGGTGTTGTTGTGCAATTCGGTGGTCAAACAGCGATTAATCTTGCAGATAAATTAGCTGCCAATGGCGTGAAAATTTTAGGCACAACATTAGAAGATATTGACCGTGCAGAAAACCGTGATAAATTTGAGCAAGCTTTACATGAGTTAAATATTCCTCAACCAAAAGGAGAAACAGCAGTTTCGACAGAGGAAGCTCTTGCTATTGGTCAACGTTTAGGGTTCCCAGTGCTTGTTCGTCCTTCTTATGTACTTGGTGGACGTGCAATGGAGATTGTCTACAATGAAGAAGAGCTTCACCATTATATGGAGAACGCGGTAGAAGCATCACCAGATCATCCAGTGCTAGTAGACCGTTACTTAACAGGTCAAGAAATTGAAGTAGATGCAATTTGTGATGGTGAAAATGTATTAATTCCGGGGATTATGGAGCATATCGAGCGTGCAGGGGTTCACTCTGGTGACTCTATCTCTGTCTATCCTCCACAAAAGCTGACACAGGCACAAAAAGATACACTAGTGGATTATACAACTCGCCTTGCGAAAGGTCTTGGCATTATTGGCTTAATGAACATTCAATATGTTATTTCACAAGGAGATGTATTTGTTATAGAGGTGAACCCACGTTCATCACGTACAGTACCATTCTTAAGTAAAATTACGAATATCCCAATGGCGAACATTGCGACAAAAGCGATTCTTGGCAAGTCTATTGTTGAGCAAGGCTACCCAACAGGCTTAGCTCCTGAGCAAAATGGTGTCTTTGTGAAAGTACCAGTGTTCTCATTTGCAAAATTACGCCGTGTAGATATTACACTCGGCCCTGAAATGAAATCGACAGGGGAAGTAATGGGGAAAGATGCAACATTAGAAAAGGCTCTTTATAAAGGCTTAGTAGCAGCTGGTATGGAAATTCGTACAGAAGGTACAGTATTGTTTACGGTGTCCGATAAAGATAAGGAAGAAGCAATTGCACTAGCAAAACGTTTCTCAACAGTTGGCTATCGCATTGTAGCTACTGAAGGTACAGCGCGCAGCTTTGAAGCAGCAGGTGTACGCACAGATGTTGTTGGCAAAATCGGGGCAAAAGGGCAAACATTAATTGACCTTATCCAAAACGGTGAAGCTCAGCTTGTTGTCAACACATTAACAAAAGGTAAGCAGCCAGCGCGTGATGGCTTCCGAATCCGTCGTGAGTCTGTAGAAAATGGTGTGCCTTGTCTGACATCTCTAGATACAGCAGAAGCAATGGTACGTGTTATTGAATCGATGACATTTACAGCAGAACAAATGCCAAAAGCGGAGGTAGTACACTAATATGATATGTCAAGAGAAAATGACGGTCGTTTCTCAAAAGCAAATTGCGACAAACATTTTCGAACTGACACTTCGTGGGGAACTGGTTCAGGATATGACTCCTGGCCAGTTTGTCCATGTCAAGGTGTCAGATTCATTGGAGCCGCTTTTACGTCGACCAATTAGTATTGCAAATATTGATAAAGCCAATAGCGAATTTACGATGATTTATCGTGCAGAAGGGCGCGGTACAAAAGTGTTAGCAACAAATCGTGAGGGTCAGCAGGTCAATGTGCTTGGACCAATCGGTAATGGCTTCCCTATAGACGCAGTGCAAGAGGGAGGCACAGCACTACTAGTAGGTGGTGGTATCGGTGTACCGCCATTATATGAGCTATCTAAACAGCTTAATGCACGTGGTGTAAAAACAATCCATGTATTAGGCTTCCAAACAGAGGATGTATGCTTTTATGAGGATGAGTTTAATGCGCTTGGCGAAACACATTATGTGACAGTGGATGGCTCTAAAGGGACAAAGGGCTTTGTGACAAATGTATTAGAATCGCGTGCCCCAGAGTTCGATATCTTTTATTCCTGTGGACCATTGCCAATGCTCAAGGCATTAGAAAGCTTTTATCCAGAAAAAGAGGGTTATTTATCATTTGAAGAGCGTATGGGCTGTGGAATTGGCGCTTGCTTTGCTTGTGTTTGTCAAACAACAGATCAGATTGATAAAGACTATGTGAAAGTATGCTCTGATGGTCCAGTCTTCCCGAAAGGTACGGTGGCACTATGAGTCGTTTAGCAATGCAATTACCAGGCTTAGATTTAAAAAACCCTATTATGCCAGCTTCAGGCTGCTTCGGCTTTGGGCGTGAATATGCACAGCTTTATGATTTATCAAAGCTAGGTGCAATTATGATTAAGGCAACAACGGTTGAAACGCGTGCTGGGAATCCAACACCGCGCGTTGCCGAAACAGCAGCAGGAATGCTAAATGCCATCGGGCTACAAAATCCAGGCATTGAAAAAGTGATGAATGAGGAGCTAAAGTTTTTAGAGAGCTATGATGTGCCGATAATTGCCAATGTTGCAGGTACGGAAACAGCAGACTATGTAGAAGTGGCACGTCGTATTTCCACAGCGTCAAATGTAAAAGCATTGGAGCTTAATATTTCTTGTCCAAATGTTAAATGTGGTGGTATTCAATTTGGCACAGACCCAGCAACAGCACGCGAGCTAGTAGAGGCTGTCAAAGCGGTTTCTTCAGTGCCAGTTTATGTGAAGCTCTCGCCAAACGTGACAAGCATTGTAGATATTGCTGTAGCCGTTGAAGCGGGTGGCGCAGATGGTATTACAATGATTAATACGTTAGTAGGGATGCGTTTAGATGAGCGTACAGGTAAGCCAGTGATTGCAAATGGCACAGGTGGCTTATCAGGCCCAGCGGTGAAGCCAGTTGCAATACGCATGGTATATGAGGTATATAAAGCGGTAAATATTCCGATTATCGGTATGGGTGGTGTAACAGAGGCACAGGATGTCATTGATTTTATGTCTGCGGGTGCTTCAGCCGTTGCAGTAGGCACAGCCAACTTCGTTGACCACTTTGTATGCCCAACCATTATTGATGAATTACCAGCAAAGCTTGATGCATTAGGCGTAGAGCATATAACAGATATTATTGGAAGGAGCCATCGTTGATGAACACCAAACCTATATTAGCATTAGATTTTCCAGGAGAAAAAGAAGTATTCGATTTTCTTCAACAGTTCAATGAGCCTCTTTTCGTAAAAATTGGTATGGAATTATATATGCAAGAAGGACCTGATATTGTACGCAAAGTAAAGGATTTAGGGCATGATATTTTCCTAGATTTAAAATTACATGATATTCCAAATACAGTAGGCTCTGCAATGAAAGGGCTAGCAAAATTAGGTGTAGATTTAGTTAATGTCCATGCTGCAGGCGGGCGTCCAATGATGGAGGCAGCATTAGAAGGCCTTGAAGCGGGAACACCTGCTGGCAAAGAACGTCCAGCATTAATAGCTGTTACACAATTAACATCAACAACAGAAGAACAAATGCAAGCAGAGCAAAAAATTGCTCTCTCCTTGCAAGAGTCTGTTTTGCACTATGCAAGTCTTACAAAGCAGGCTGGCCTACAAGGGGTTGTGTGCTCTGTCCATGAGGCGAAAGCTATTGCACAGACATGTGGAGAGGATTTTCTACGTGTCACACCCGGTATTCGTTTAGCAGGTGGTGCTGCACACGATCAAAAGCGTATTGCAACGCCAGATGGGGCTAAACGAGATGGTTCTTCATTGATTGTTGTAGGGCGTGCTGTAACAGGCGCACAAGACCCAGTAGCAGCATATAAAATCGTAACTGAATTATGGGAGGCATAAAGCATGACATTACAAAATGAAATCGCACACGCTATGTTAAAAGTAGGTGCTGTAGAATTAAATCCAACAGAATTATTTACATGGGCATCTGGCATAAAATCGCCAATTTACTGTGATACACGCTTAACAATCTCTGATCCAGTGATTCGTAAGCAATTAGCAAATGGCTTAGCCTCTGTTATTAAAGAGAGCTTTGGCGCAACAGAAATCGTTGCAGGTACAGCTACAGCAGGTATTCCTCATGCAGCATGGGTAAGTGATATTTTAGAATTACCGATGGTTTATGTACGTTCAAAAGCAAAGGAACATGGCCGTGGCAATCAGATCGAAGGAAAATATGCAGCAGGTCAAAAAGTTGTTGTAGTAGAAGATATCGTTTCAACAGGTGGTTCATCCATTACGGCTGTAGAAGCATTGCGTGCAGCAGGCTGTGAAGTGCTAGGTGTTGTTTGTGTGTACACATATAATCTACCACGTGCAGAGCAAGCCTTTGATGAGGCAGGCATTCAATATGTATCATTAACAAACTTTGATTATTTAATCGAAGCAGCAAATGAATCAGGCGCTATTCAACAAGAGGATATCCCATTCTTAAAAGAGTGGCACAGCAAGTTAAAAGCAGGCGAGCTATAATTTTTAAATTTTTACTACTAAAGTTTAGAACGCCTTAAATAAAAGTCAAAAGCAACTGTCGATAATTTTATCGATAGCTCAGATTGTAGACAAAAGGAATCGAGAAGTTCACGCTCGATTCCTTTTGTCATTTTTTCTTCTATAGTGTTTATTTTTAATATATACATGCTTATGGGAAAATTTCTTTGTGTAGCATCAATAAAAGGTAAAAATCCATAAAGATGTCCATGAATAGAAGATAAGAAGCTGATAAAAGATACACTTGGTACTTATTCATAGACAGTATAGCGGATTTTTACCTTTTATTATCAACTAAAAAAACTCCCATTACAGTGTGTAGACTGTTAATAGGAGCTTTATACTTATCTGTTCGCAACCCATGTTTTCACAAGGTCAGCAGTACCATATACATAATGCTGGTCGCCTACTTCGTGGTATGTTGCACTATCATCCACTTCTGTATGTTTGTACGGAATACGTTGACGGCGTTTTTCCGAGATTGGGTCAGGAAGTGGAATCGCTGATAATAATGATTTTGTGTATGGATGAACAGGGTGATTGTAAATATCATCTGCTTTTCCAATTTCCATAATTTTTCCATGGTACATCACAGCAATGCGATCACTGATGTATTTTACCATGGAGAGGTCATGGGCAATAAAAAGATATGTTAAGCCACGTTCTTTTTGAAGCTGCTTTAATAGGTTAACAACCTGTGCTTGAATCGATACATCAAGTGCTGAGATCGGCTCATCGGCAATAATAAACTTAGGGTCTAAGCTTAATGCACGAGCAATCCCAATACGTTGACGTTGACCACCAGAGAATTCGTGTGCGTAACGATTCGCATGCTCTTTGTTTAAACCGACAGCTTCAAGTAATTCTTGAATTTTTGCACGACGTTCCTTTTTATCCTTGTAAAGACCATGAATATCAAAGGCTTCACCAATGATTTCACCCGCTGTCATACGAGGGTTTAAAGACGCATAAGGGTCTTGGAAAATCATTTGCATTTGACGGTTAAACTTCTTTAACTCACTTTTAGATTTTTTTCCATGGACATTTTCACCATTGAAAATAATCTCACCATCTGTAATGTCGTATAAGCGAATAATTGAACGACCAGTTGTTGATTTACCACAGCCTGATTCACCCACAAGACCAAGTGTTTCACCTTCGTAAACATCGAAGCTAATACCGTCTACAGCTTTAATGGGATTAGCTGGCGAACCAAAATACTGCTTTACATTTTTGATTTCAAGAATTTTTTTCGCACCAGGTTTAGTCATTTTCTTGTGCCTCCTTTGCTAAATACCCTTCAATACGTTTAGCAACTGCATCAGGAAGAGGAACTTTTGGTGCATCAGGATGCAACAACCAAGTTTTTGCAAAATGCGTTTCGCTTACTTGGAACATTGGCGGCTCTTGTTCATAATCAATTTCCATTGCAAACTCATTACGTGCTGCAAATGCATCGCCTTTTGGCGGATTTGTTAAATCAGGCGGTGAGCCTGGAATTGTACGCAATAGCTCGTCTGTATCATTATCTAAATCAGGCATCGAGCCAAGTAGACCCCATGTGTAAGGGTGCTTTGGATTATAGAAAATATCATTAACAGTACCGTATTCAACGATTTGACCAGCATACATAACTGCCACACGATCAGCAACGTTTGCCACAACACCTAAATCGTGTGTAATGAAAATGATAGATGTTTTCGAGTTTTTTTGAATTTCTTTCATTAGCTCTAAAATTTGTGCTTGAATTGTTACGTCTAAAGCTGTTGTCGGTTCATCGGCAATTAGCAGCTTTGGATCAGCAGCAAGTGCGATAGCGATAACAACACGCTGACGCATACCACCTGAAAATTCATGTGGATATTGGTTATAGCGTTTTTCAGGGAAGGGGATACCTACCTGTGATAAAAGCTCGATTGCACGTTTTTTCGCATCAGCTTTTGAAACCTTTTTATGTTGCAAAATTACTTCAGTTATTTGACGTCCGACCTTCATTGTTGGATTCAAACTTGTCATTGGATCTTGGAAAATCATTGCAATTTCATTTCCACGTACTTTTGACATTTCTTTATCTGTTAGTGGTACTAAATCACGACCATTGAATAAAATTTGTCCTGACGCATAAATACCAGGTGGCTGTGGAATTAGTTTCATTAATGCATTACTCGTAACACTTTTACCAGAACCTGATTCACCAACTATAGCGAGCGTTTCACCTTCCTTTAAATCAAAGGTAACACCACGTACAGCATGAACAAGTCCTGCATAGGTTTTAAAGTTAATTCTTAAATCTTTTACTTCTAAAATTGTTTTACTCATTACGGCCACCTCCTTATTTACGTAGTTTTGGATCAAGTGCATCACGTAAGCCGTCACCAACTGCATTAAATGCAAAGATTGTTAGTGAAATAAATACTGCCGGGAAAATTAAGCGCCAAGGAGCATTCGCAATGGCTTTATTCCCATCAGATGCCATTGTACCCCAAGAAGCTGTTGGAGCAGGTACACCAAGACCAAGATAACTTAAGAATGACTCAGTGAAAATAGCAGATGGAATTGTTAATGTCATTGTTACTAAAATTGCACCAAGAGCATTTGGAATTAAATGTTTGATAATTAAATGACTTGTACTAGCCCCTAATGTACGAGCTGCAAGTACATATTCTTGATTTTTAATGGATAATACTTCACCACGCACAATACGAGCCATATTAATCCAACCAGTGATAGATAAGGCAACAATCATTGGAATTAAGCCAGGCTGCATAACAACTAGTAAGACGATTACAACTAATAGGTAAGGTACAGCTGTTAAAACATCGGCAATACGCATCATAATATTATCAACACGACCACCTGCTAAACCTGAAATACTGCCCCAAATAACACCGATAATTAAATCAATAATTGCTGCGGCAATTCCGATAAAGAGGGAGATACGAGCACCTTCCCAAATACGAACGAAAATATCACGACCAAGGTCATCTGTTCCAAACCAAAATTGTGCAGACGGCGGTGCATTATAAACACCTAATTGATCACTTGCTTTATATTGAGAGAACATTGGTACAAACGTAGCCATTAAAATAACAATAATTAAAATAATGATCCCAACAATGGCTAATTTGTTATGAGAGAAACGGATAAATACTTCCTTCCAAAAGGAAACGGATTTATCGGCTAATTTTTCCGTTACTTCATGATTACCACCAACAATTTTAAACTTATCTTTTTCAATTTGTTGCTGTGTCATTATTTTTTCGCTCCTTTCAGTTTAATACGCGGATCAATCACACTATATAAAATATCAACGATTAATACCGCAAATAAAAGGATGATGGAGAAGAACACTGTCGTACCCATAATAACGGTATAGTCACGGTTTGTAATACTTTGAACGAAGTGTTTCCCAAGCCCAGGAATAGCGAAAATTTGCTCAATAATGAAACTACCTGTTACAACACCCGCTGTTAATGGACCTAAATAAGTGACAACTGGAAGTAGCGCATTACGCAAAGTATGACGGAAAACGATTGTCCATTTCCCAATCCCTTTCGCACGAGCCATTTTTACATAGTCACTATTGTTTTGTTCAAGCATACTTGAACGCGTTAATTTTGCAATAAAGCCCATATGAGTTAAAGCAATTGCAAAGGCAGGTAATATACTATAAACAAAGCCTTTCCATCCACTAATCGGGAACAAACCTAGCTTAAAGGCTAAGAAATACTGCATTAATCCCGCTAAAATAAATGAAGGTACTGAAATAAATAACACCGCAAAGGACGTTGCCAAATAATCCGGGAACTTATTATGATATAGCGCGGAAACTACGCCTATTAAAATACCAAATCCAACTGCCAATAGCATAGCTTCAATCCCTAATGTTAACGAAACAGGGAAACTTTCTGCAATCATATCATTTGTCGAACGCGCTTTATATTTCATGGACTCACCGAAATTGAAAGTGGCCGTATCGATTAAATAATCTTTATATTGTATATACCAAGGGTTATTTAATCCATACGTTTCGTTTAACTTCTCCTCAATTTGAGGTGGGAAATTACGTTCGCTCGCAAAAGGGCTACCAGGAGCGAGACGCATTAAGAAAAACGTAACAGTTACGATGACGAAAAGCGCGAGAAGTATATACATCAGCCTTTTCAAAATATATTTAATCACATAAAACTCCTCCTTCTATTTGTCAATTGTCAGACAAATATATGCCTTCGTATTTTAAAAAGAGCTGACTCGCGCCATAGTGGCTACGAGGCAGCTCTTTGTTGTAGAGCTAAATAAGTGAAATAAAATAATGTGAAAAAATTATTTTTATTCTACTACAACCTCTTTAAGTGAAATGTTACCAAGGATATCTGCTTGCATGTTTTTCACGTTATCTTGTACTACAGAAAGATTTGTGTAGTAGTAGATAGGTGCAACAGGGAATTCAGCCATAGCAACTGCTTCAGCTTGTTTTAAAAGCTCAAGACGTTTAGCTGGATCTACTTCTGTATTAGATTGTTCTAATAATTTTTTGTACTCTGGGTTTTCCCAGCCAGTATCGTTATTTCCATTGTCAGCAGTATCATACATTTCTAAGAATGTATAAGCATCATTGTAGTCACCAACCCAGCCCATACGTCCAGCTTGGTAATCTAATTGGTTAAGCTTTTCTAAATAAACTTGCCATTCAGAGTTATCAAGACCTACAGTAATACCAAGGTTTTTCGTCCAGCCCTCTTGAATGAATTGAGCGATAGCAGCGTGTGCTTCACTAGTGTTGTAAGAAATATTAACTGTAATATCTGCTGGGTTTGTAATACCAAGTTCTTGCATACCAGCTTCAAGTGCAGCTTTAGCTTCTTCGATATCATTGTCTTTGAAGTAACCACGGTCTTCTTCAAAGCCATTAACTGCGATAGGAACCATACCTAATGCAGGTTTTTGTTCACCTTTAGTAACATTGTCAATTAAACCTTGACGATCAATTGCTAATGTTAACGCTTTACGAATGTTAGCGTTTCCAGTAAATTTATCAGTTGTGTTTAGCTTGTACCAATAAACAGAAGCTTGGTCAGCAATTTTTAATGAACCGTCAGCTTTAAATTCTTCGATTGAGTCAAGTGCAACAGTTTGGAATGGTGCACCTAAGTAGTCGATTTCGCCACCTTTAAACATTGTAGCAGCAGTTGTTTCAGATTCTACCATACCGATATTAACTGTTTCTAAAGATACTTTATCAGCATCCCAGTATTCTGGATTTTTCTTTAATACAACAGTATCATTGTGTCTCCATTCAGCTAATGTGAATGGTCCGTTTGTTACATAGTTTTCACCAGCATCTGTATACCAATCATCATTACCTTCAACTACTTTTTGGTTTAATGGTGCATACGTTTTGAATGCTGTTAATTCTAAGAAGTAAGGTGTTGGGTTTTCTAAAGTTACAACTAAAGTTTTGTCATCTTCAGCTTTAATGCCTACATCATCAGCAGAACCTTCACCGTTGTTGTAAGCTGTAGCCCCTTTAATAGGGTAAAGAATTGAAGCATACTCCGAAAGGTTATCTGGGTTTAATGCCCATTTCCAAGCGTATTCGAAGTCACCAGCAGTTACTGGATCTCCATTTGACCATTTAGCATCACGTAATTTGAATGTGTATGTTTTTTGGTCTTCGCTAATTTCCCAACTTTCAGCCATAGCTGCAACTGGTTTAGCATCTGCATCAAGCGTTGTTAAACCTTCAAATGTGTTTGTAAGAATAACACCAGAAGTTGTATCAGTTGCTAATGCAGGGTGTAGTGATGGTGGCTCAGAAGCTACTACTAAATTTAATTCGCCACCTGATGAAGATGTTCCAGATGAACCAGAATCTTTACTGCCATCTTTTGAACTATCAGACGAATCTCCACCGAAGCCACATGCAGCAAGCACTAAAGAAAATACTGCAAGGACTGTTAATAATAAAAACTTTTTGTTTTTATTCATAGTGAATCCCCCTATACAATTTTTAAGCCTTTTTTGAAGCTCCTATTTAATATACCAAAAAAATCATTGTGTACAAAATAAAAAAGATTCGAATTTATCTAGTATTATCTGACATCTAAGAGAATAATAAATTTTTCCGATTTATTATGCTAAAGAAACAAAGTGCTTATATGATAAAAAAATGATATTAATAGATAGTTTATATCAAAAATAAAACAAAAATAAAAAAAATGATTTACTATATCGAAAATTCCTATTTTTTTGATAATATTATTGATATTCCAAAAAATAAGTCAAAAGTCATGGAGGTATTACCTTAAGAGATTTGTATAGATTTGTAGAAAATTTATGTAAAACTCAGTGAATTGGTTTCTTTAGCAGGTAATTTTTTGTAGATTCTTATCGTGAAACATGAATATTTTTATCTATTAATGATATATAAGAAACTTGTTTTGTATTTTTTTAAGATTATGCCATTAGCAAGGTAAAAAAAGAAAAATAGAGAAAATGCACGAAAAAATATACTTTAATTTAGAAAAAATCGTCTTAAAAAAGTAGAGAGTTAGCTGAAATATATTTTTTTGGAATAGCTTCTAACTCGATTATGTATAGATGTATCTATGCTTAAGTCATAAGTTTTATTCCTCTATCAAATCGTTAAAAGATTGTTTGATTTTGTTGTAATCTCATCTATTTAAGTCGTGTTGTTTTCCTGAGAATATCAATTGTCTTACTGATACGGACTAATTATGCAAATAATTACTAAAAATCAGCTACTTTACTTATCGCAGATTTCTGTTACCTTTCGCTAGGAGAAATTTTATTGATTTCGATCAGGCATGGACTGTCGAAATAATAAGAAATATGTTTATATATGGTGAAAAGTCTATTGTCTTACTTGAATGAATAGTAGTTGATCGAGAGGTTTTTAATCAATAGTTAGCTTTAACAGAGAAATACCTATACTTTATTTTTTCTGATGGATTGAGTAGTGATATTTTATAGCTATATATAATAAGGAAGATTGTATATAAAAAATGCATGGAAGGGTACTTAGCAAAGGAGGCACAAAAAATGATTAAACCTGGTGCGAAAAACCTCTTGAAATCAAACATGTAAAATCGTAACTATCGTTCTTTAATTAACTTTATTAATGTATTCAAATCCAAATATAAGGGGATTTCAAAGTAAGAAGAAAGCCTTCTTAACTAATTTTTTTAGCTATTTTGTTATTAATTCCAATGCATGTTTTGGCAGAGGACTCCTTGGGAACATTCAATTTTGATTCAGGTAAAGTTTCACATCCTTATGACATGGTGAATTCAAAGAGAGAAGTGATGAAATATGAGGATTACAGTAAAAATTGTTTAACTCAAATGATGAGGGTATATGGAAAAGAAGGAACTGATAAAATATCAAATGAACGTATTGATTCTTCATCCATTAAAAATATTTAAGTGGTGCTGATGGTCGTAATGGTTCTTGTACAGGATATTAAGAGGACTCGATTTAAACCTAAGTAATAATCGTCAAGTAGGAGATATTGTGGAGTTTCTTGGAGTATAGAAAGCTTGCTATTAAAATAGCTTGATACATTCATATCAAAGTTATGAAAAAAACCCATCCCTTATAATGGATATTTAAAATTAGTGTTTTTTAACTTGAAATTTTCTTACTACAAACAACAGCACCCTATAGGAGAGGCTTTTTAGCGTCCTATAGGGTGCTGCTTTAGTTGTTGATTACGATTGCTTTTTTAATTGTAAAACAACCGCTTCATCAGGGTCGATATACAATGTTTTTTGCTCGAAATAAATAACAAAACCAGGCTTTGCGCCATTTGGCTTTTTCACCTGACGAATTTCTGTGTAATCTACAGGCACAGAGGACGAATCTCTAGCCTTAGAAAAGTAAGCAGCTAGTGTAGCCGCCTCACGCAATGTTGTTTCATCGGGCTCACTTGAATGAATAACAACATGGGAGCCTGGAATATCCTTTGTATGCAGCCAAATCTCTGTGCGCTTTGCCAGCTTAAATGTGAGCATATCATTTTGCTTATTGTTCTTGCCAACAGAGATGGCTATACCTGTAGAGGATAGATAGCGTTCAGGCTCAGGCTTTGCTTGCTTTTTCTTTTTCTTGGCATGGCGCAATTTTAAATAGCCTTGCTCTGCTAGCTCCTCACGAATTTCCTCAATATCTCCAGGAGAGGCTTGTTGAACTTGCTGTGCCAGCATTTCAAGGTAAGCAATTTCCTCTTTTGTTTTTTCAAGCTGCTCTTGTACCATTACTAACGCATTTTTTGCCTTTGTATATTTTGTGTAATAGCTTTGCGCATTTTCAATCGGTGTTTTACGCTCACTAACTGGAATAGTAATTTCTTCGCCTGTTTCGCTATAGTAGTTTGTAACCGTTACTGCTGTAGCTCCCTTCTCAAAGGCATAAATATTTGCCATTAATAGCTCGCCATATAATTGGAATTGGTCGAGCTTGGAAGCACGCTCATAATCCTTTGTTAGCTTTTTCGTTTTTAAGGCAAGCTTCTCAATTTCATTATGCAGCCAGCGCTCTAAATCACCTGCCTGCTGCTTCACACGATCTCGCTCCGCACGTGCAAAAAACACACGGTCTAATAATGCATGAACATTTGGGTACAGGGATACCTCTCCCTGCAAATGTGTTAAGTCGATAGGGGAGAAGTATGTTTTGCCATTTGCAAGCACATACATAGGCTTTGCACCACCATTTGCAAAGGATGTCATAAACTCTCTAAAGCATACAGTTGCATTTTGAGCTGATGTCAGTCTATACAATAATTCCTCTGCATGAAGGGGTGAAAAGCCAGCAAACTGTGCTACGATTTCTTTGGCGTTTTTTGGCTCAGCAAAAAATATAGCTAGCTCGTCATCTGCTACGGTTAACGGATTCCATTTATGCTGTGCAGGTGGTGCAATATACGGCTGACCAGGTAATACTGTACGGAAGCTATTTACGGATGGCGGCAAATGCTTTAAGCTATCGATAATTTTTCCCTGTTCCTGATCAATCAATAGCAAATTACTATGTCTGCCCATAATTTCAGCATGTATTTCCCTAACAATTGGGTCACCAATTTCATTTTTGCTAGCAATTTCTACTATTATAATGCGGTCAAAATCGTGCTGTTTAATGGAAGCAATAAAGCCTCCCTCTAAATGCTTGCGCAGCAGCATGCAAAACATTGGGGGCTCTGCTGGGTTATCAATTGTTTGTTCCGTTAGATGAACGCGTGCATAGGAAGAATGAATCGAAAAAAGTAATTTATGATTTTTGCCATTTGCACGAATGTGTAATACGACCTCTTGGGCGTTTGGTTGATGTATTTTTGTAATGCGGCCTGTAACAAGCTGTTGTAGGTCGGCAGTTACTGCATAAGTAAATAAGCCATCAAATGCCATATAAATTCCTCTTTCCAACGATATTAAGCATCTTGGTACTTTCATATTTTTTCAATAGGCAGTTGCTTCAGCTATTGGCAAAGCATCCGCATCTGCATTTTTGTATGTTTATCATAGCATTTTTTAGGTGAATATTAAAATATAGCTTCAATTGTGGTAGAATTAGCTTTTACTCTCCTCAATTTTTTTGGAAGAGGCGGCATAATCGATAGCGCTTATGTTATAATAATTCCAGTATGCAAAGAAAGGTGTGACGAACCTTGGTGCGTAGTATGACTGGTTTTGGCAGAGGTGTCACAACAACTAGAAACTTTCAATTAACCGTAGAAATGCGCTCGGTCAACCATCGTTTTTTAGAAATTAATGCAAAATTTCCGAAAGAGTGGCTTGAAGCGGAAGTTTTTGCAAAGAAATTAATTTCTCAAGCTTTGTCACGCGGCAAAATTGATGTGATGGTATATGTGAAGGATTTAGAGAATGTAGAGCAATCTATTGAAATTAATTGGTCATTAATTGAAGCGTATCGTAAGGCAAAAGAACAGTTAGCCAGTAAAGTACCATTGGAAGAAAAATGGACGATGCAAGAGCTTTTATCGTTAGAGCAAGCACTTGTACAACAGAAACCACAGCTTACACCAGAGGATTTACTGCAAGCTGTTGAGCAGGCGATTTTACAAGCAATTGAACAGCTTGTACAAATGCGTGAGCGTGAAGGACAGGAATTGCAAGAAGTTGTTGTACAATATAAGGAACAGTTGATGGAGCAAGTGAATAAAATTCGTTCATATGCTACGCTTGCTGTTGAAAAATATCGTACACGATTAGTAGAACGGATTGCTGAAGTTGCAGATGGCGCATTGTTAGAAGATCGCTTATTAGCTGAAGTAGCGATTTTTGCAGAACGAGTAGATATCTCAGAAGAGTTAGATCGATTAGATAGTCATTTCAATCAGCTGGAGGAAACATTGCTTGAAACAATTTCAGTTGGACGGAAATTAGATTTTTTAATGCAGGAAATTCATCGTGAGATCAATACGATTGGTTCGAAAAATCAATCAACAGAAGCAGCTATTGCTGTTGTTCAGGCAAAAACAATATTAGAAAAGATGCGTGAGCAAGTTCAAAATATCGAATAACTCACACGTATCTGTTATAAATTAAGGGAGATATAGAGAATAAATGATAAAAGAACGTGGATTATTAATTGTTCTGTCTGGCCCATCTGGTGTAGGTAAAGGGACAGTGCGAAAAGAATTATTTTCTCAGCCGTATACGAATTATGAGTATTCTATCTCGATGACAACACGAAAGCCTCGCGAAGGTGAGGTAGATGGTGTAGACTATTTTTTCAAAACGCGTGAAGAATTTGAGGCGTTAATTGAACAGGGTGGTCTATTGGAGCACGCTGAATTTGTAGGAAACTACTATGGCACACCATTAGCCTATGTCAATGAAACACTTGATGCAGGGCGTGATGTATTTTTAGAGATTGAAGTGCAAGGTGCAGCACAAATTCGTAAAAAAGCGCCAGATGCCTTATTTATTTTCTTAGCCCCTCCAAGTTTAACGGAATTAAAGGATCGTTTAGTTGGGCGTGGGACAGAAACAGAGGATATTATTGCAAAACGTATTGCCACGGCAAGCGAAGAGCTTGAAATGATGAGCTTATACGACTATGTTGTGGAAAATGACGAAGTGACAAATGCCTGCGATCGTATTAATGCGATTATTAAAGCTGAGCATTGTCGTAGAGAACGTGTAGAAAAAAGATATTTGTCAATGTTGAGAGGAGAATAAATCCATGCTATATCCATCAGTAGATGCATTAAAAAAAGAAATTGATTCCAAGTATTCATTAGTGAGCCTTGCCTCTAAGCGTGCTCGTCAAATGCAGGAAGAGCCAGGTACAGAGCGCTTACACAAATATGTATCTTACAAATATGTAGGCAAAGCACTTGAAGAAGTAGCAGCAGGTGTACTTACAAAAGTATCACAGGATGAGTCAGCGGTATACGAGGACGAAATCTAATTGAAATGTAAAAAGCTATTTTTTAGTTCATTATCAAAGGGAAGGGTGATAGATAGTATAACAGCCCTCAGCGATGAGAAGGGACTATAAATGCGAGATTATACAGAATGCCGAGAGCTCCCAGGGAAATTGTCCTTTGGGAGCTTATCATTTGAAAGGATGATACGTCACATGAATAAAAATATTTTGCTTTGTGTTTCAGGCGGGATTGCCGTGTATAAGGCTGTTGCTCTTGTTAGTAAGCTATCACAGGCAGGAGCCAATGTAAAAGTAATTATGACAGCATCAGCTAAACAATTTGTCAATCCATTAAGCTTTCAAGTAATGTCCAAAAATGATGTTTATTTTGATACATTTGATGAAAAGGATTCCAATGTGATTGCCCATATTGATTTAGCAGATTGGGCTGATTTAATTTTGGTAGCACCAGCTACTGCTAATGTTATTGGAAAAATCGCCAATGGTATTGCAGATGATATGGTCACAACAACCTTACTTGCTACAACTGCACCTGTATGGCTCGCGCCAGCGATGAATGTGCATATGTATGATCACCCAGCCGTCAAGCGCAATATTGCAAGATTAGCAGCTGATGGCTATCAATTTATTGAGCCATCAGAAGGATTTTTAGCATGTGGCTATGTTGGCAAGGGACGTTTAGAGGAGCCTGAGAAAATAACGGCTATTGTCAAGGATTATTTTACAGAGAAAGCGCAGCCACTTGCAGGTAAAACGGTTATTATAGCGGCTGGTGCTTTGCATGTACCGCTCGATGCCCAGCATATTATTAGCACACAAGCAAATGGTGTCATTGGACAGGCTTTAGCAGATGAGGCAAGGGCACTTGGAGCGAAGGTGCTATCCATGCAGCATGAAACAGGTAGCTTACATTATTTTATTCAACAGTTTGAGGCTTATAAGCAACAATATCCTCAGGCATTGTTTATTTATGCTGCAAATGCTCCAACCATTGAAGGCGCACCAATTGTATCTATAGAAGGCATCAAGGCAGTTACCTTTGGACAAAAGGTACAAGGACAGCCAATGCTAACGGTATTATCAGATAGCTGGATTGATTTTAGTAAGCAAGCACAGCTCAATGGACAAACGTTAGAGGTTACAAACCCTCAGCTTTTTGCACAAGCTTTCTGGCGTTATCTTCTGCAGGGTGAGGAGCAATGAGCTTGCTAATAGCAGAGGTGATTGTAGATGTTCCTACTTATCATGTTGATCGACCCTTTGATTACCAAGTACCGTTAGAATGGGCAAATGTAATCGAAACAGGCTGCCGAGTAAAAGTGCCATTTGGGGCAAGAAATGTGTTAGGCTTTGTGACAGGCTTGAAAACAGAGACAGATGTGCCACTGAATAAACTAAAACCGATCTCGCAAATTTTAGATATGGAGCAGGTCTTAACAGAAGAAATGCTGCAAATGGCGAAATGGTTGAAAAATAATACAATTTGCTATGAAATTGATGCCTTACAAGTGATGCTACCGTCAGCGCTTCGTGCAAAATATGAAAAAATCATTAAACTACAGGACTCGCAAAATCTACCAGAGGAAGTGCAAGCTATATTTGGCAAACGTCAGCAGGCTAACTTTAAAGAGTTTGAGCGAGCAGGCTTACTTCCATTATTAAAGCAGCTTGTTGCACAAAATACTGTGACAATAGAAAATATAGTGAAGCAGCAAGGCAATGTAAAAGAAATACGGATGGTCAAAATTACAGAAGACCTGCAACTGATTGACAGGGTGATCACACAATCAGCAAGAGCAGTGAAACAGCGACTGCTTCTGCAATGGATGTGCCAGCATTTAGGCGAGGTGTTACCACCACAGCAAATTTATGATGAAACAGGTGTTTCGTCATCAGTATTAGAGGCAGTGATTGCAAAAGGAGCTGCCCAATTTATTCACGAGGAAGTATACCGTGATCCGTTTACAAAGGAAGTTTCACGTACACACTCTTTACAATTAACAGAGGAGCAGCAGGTGGCTCTACAAGCTATTACTACAGCTATGGAGCAGCAAATAGCGCAAACATTTTTGTTACATGGCGTAACGGGGAGCGGCAAAACAGAGGTTTATTTGCAGTCGATACAAAAGGTTTTAGAGGAAGGGAAAGAAGCCATTATGCTTGTTCCTGAAATCTCATTAACACCGCAAATGACAGAGCGCTTTCGCAGTCGCTTTGGTGAGATGGTCGCTGTGATGCATAGTGGCTTATCTGTTGGTGAAAAGTATGATGAATGGCGGAAAATCCAGCAAGGAAAAGTGAAGGTGGTCGTTGGTGCGCGCTCTGCTATTTTTGCACCCTTTACGAATATAGGGCTTATTATTTTAGATGAGGAGCATGAATCAACCTATAAGCAGGAGGATTCACCACGCTATCATGCAAGAGATGTAGCGATTTGGCGCAGCGAATTTTACCAATGTCCTGTGATTTTAGGTAGTGCAACACCAGCATTAGAGTCATATGCTAGAGCGAAAAAGGGTGTTTATACGCTGCTGACATTACAGCACCGGGCATTGCAACAAGCATTACCAACTGTGTTTATTGCAGATATGCGTGAAGAGCTACACCAAGGAAATCGCTCGATGTTTTCAACATCACTTGTGGAGGCTATACGTGTAAGGCTAGAAAAAAAGGAACAAATAGTATTGTTTCTAAACCGTCGAGGCTACTCATCATTTGTGCTATGTCGGGATTGTGGTACAGTCGTACAATGTCCAAACTGCGATATTTCATTAACGTACCACCGTACAACGGAAAAGCTAAAATGTCATTATTGCGGCTATGAGGAGCCTATTCCACAAACATGTCCACAATGTCAAAGTGATCATATTCGTTATTTTGGAACAGGCACACAAAAGGTGGAGGAGGAAATTTATAAGCTGTTTCCAGAAGCAAGAGTATTGCGGATGGATGTGGATACCACAAAGCATAAAGGGGCACATGAGGAAATACTACAAGCATTTGGAGAGGGACAAGCAGATATTTTACTTGGAACGCAGATGATTGCAAAAGGGCTAGATTTTCCGAATATTACACTTGTTGGTGTACTCAGTGCCGATACATCGCTGTATTTACCAGATTATCGTGCAGCAGAGCGTACATTTCAGCTGCTAACGCAAGTGAGCGGCAGAGCAGGCCGACACGATAAGGCAGGAGAAGTGATTATTCAAACATATACACCTGAGCATTATGCGATTGAATTAGCCAAAACGCAGGACTATGAGCCATTTTACGAGCGTGAAATGTTTTTACGACGTCGCTCTAGCTATCCACCCTATTATTTTGTAGCGCTTGTCCAAATTTCACATGAGGATGTGATGATGGCTGCTGAATATGCTGGACGTGCGGCGGATTGGCTACGTGGCAACTTATCAAATCAAGTAGCCATTATTGGCCCAACAACTGCCAGTATTGCTCGCCTCCAAAATAGATATCGTTATCAATGTTTGATAAAATATAAAATTGAACCAAATCTAATTCCAGTGTTACAGCGTCTGCTTGCGATGTATCGAGCAGAGTGGATTAAACAAGGAGTTTTAATGACGGTTGATCTAGACCCGTCTACTATATAATGGATTACGAACAGTGTAATAGAAATGAGGAAATTATAAGATGGCAATAAGAACAGTAATTGAACACCCAGCACAGATACTTTCAACACCGTGTGCAGAAGTAACAGAAATTAATGATGATATACTTACATTGCTGGATGATTTATATGACACAATGGTGGAATACGATGGTGTAGGTATTGCCGCACCACAAATAAATGTAGGCTTACGCGTGGCGATTGTGGAGCTAGGTGAGGAACGCGATATTTTAGAAATGATTAATCCAACAGTTATTGAAACAGATGGAGCAGAGGTTGATATTGAGGGCTGCTTAAGCTTCCCAGGATTATATGGTGAGGTTGAACGTCCTGATTATGTGAAAATTGAAGCATGTGACCGTGAAGGGCGTGTGTATGAAGTAGAGGCAGGCGGCTTTGATGCTCGTGCAATTTTACATGAGATCGATCATTTAGATGGTGTGCTATTTGATTCTAAAATTAAGCGCATTGTCACAGCAGAAGAGCTTGAAGAAATGTATGCAGAAGAGGAGGAATAATATGACATCAATTATTTTTATGGGAACACCCGACTTCTCTGCACCTATTTTACGTATGCTACATGATGAAGGCTACACGATTAAGGCTGTTGTGACACAGCCTGATCGTCCAGTTGGGCGTAAGCGTGTGCTAACACCGCCCCCTGTAAAAGCAGCAGCTTTAGAGCTAGGCTTACCAGTCATTCAGCCTGAAAAGCTGCGTGGCTCTGAGGAACTACAGCAAATACTGGCTTTGCAACCTGATTTAGTTGTGACAGCAGCATTTGGACAAATTTTACCAAAGGAATTACTCGCTGCCCCTGCTCTTGGCTGTATTAATGTTCATGCGTCGTTATTGCCTAAATACCGAGGTGGAGCACCTATTCATCAGGCTATTATTGATGGTGAAAAGGAAACAGGTGTAACGATTATGTATATGGCAGAAAAGCTTGATGCAGGTGATATTATCTCTCAAAAGGCAATTCCAATTGAAGCAGATGACCATACAGGCAAGCTTTTTGATAAACTTAGTATTGTAGGCTGTGAGCTATTAAAAGAAACACTTCCTTCTATTATTAGCGGTACAAATAACCGCATAGTGCAAGATGAGGCACAAGTAACATTTGCTAGTAATATTTCAAGGGAACAAGAACGTATTGATTGGACACAAGATGCCACAACCTTATACAATCAAGTGCGCGGTCTTCATCCATGGCCAGTAGCCTATACAACGTTTGAGGATGGTAACTTTAAAATTTGGTGGGCAACGATTGGCACAAGCAGTCATCAGGCTACGCCAGGTACAGTTATTGCGATTGCCAAGGATCACTTTGAAGTTGCTGCTGGCAATGGAACAGCCCTAGCGTTATACGATGTGCAGCCTGCTGGCAAAAAGCGTATGACAGCAGAGGAATACTTGCGTGGGACAGGTTCTAAATTACAGATTGGGGACCAATTTCAATGAGTAAAAAAAGTGTAGTAATTTGGGATGGTAATGTGCGAGATGCCGCACTTTCCATACTATTAGCAGTGGATAAAAATCAAGCTTATAGCAATCTATTGCTTAATGAAACGATTAAACGACATAAAATTGAAGCGAAGGATCGCGCATTATTAACAGAAATTACGTATGGGTCATTACAGCATAAAATGACGCTAGATTATTATTTAGAGCCCTTTATTCGTGGTAAAGTAGATCATTGGGTACGCTGGTTATTAAGAATATCGCTTTACCAAATGCATTATTTAACACGTATACCATCACATGCGGCGGTGAATGAGGCTGTGGAAATTGCGAAGCGTCGAGGTCATCGTGGTATCGCTTCAATGGTCAACGGTATTTTACGATCAGTGTTGCGTAAAGGTGTTCGTGCAACAAGTGATATAGCAGATCCAGTTGAACGTCTTGCGATTGAAACAAGCCATCCACAATGGCTAGTCCAGCGTTTTATTGATAATTATGGTATAGATGTTGCAGCAGCCATGCTACATGAAAATAATGTGCCGCCTGTGCAAACCGTACGCGTCAATTTAACAAAGGCAACAGTTGAACGGGCTATCGCTGAACTAGAAGCGGAAGGTTTAACAGCTAAGCAAAGCGATGTTATGCCAGAATGCTTACACATAACAAATGGTCAGCCAGCACGCACAAAAGCGTTCAAAGAAGGTATGATTACGATTCAGGATGAAAGCTCAATGATTCCAGCTAATGTATTAAATCCAGCTTCAGGTATGCGTGTTTTGGATATGTGTGCGGCTCCTGGTGGTAAAACAACGCATTTAGCTGAAATTATGAAAAATAAAGGGTCTATTTTAGCAACAGACCTTCATCCACATAAATTAGATTTAATCGACCATAATACAGAACGTCTAGGGCTTGATATTATAGAAACAGCACCAATAGATGGTCGGAAGGCTCCAGAATTTTTACAAGCGGCGTCATTTGATGCGGTTTTAGTGGATGCACCTTGTAGCGGGCTAGGTGTGATGCGACGCAAGCCAGATATTAAATATACAAAGCGAGAAGAAGATTTAGCAAGCTTACAAACGATACAATTAGCATTACTGGATGCTGCAACAAAAATGTTGAAAACAAATGGTAAGCTTATATATAGTACATGTACTGTCGATAAACAAGAAAACGAAGGCACAGTTAAAGCCTTTTTAGCAACGCATCCAGAAATGGAAGCGATACAACTAGAATCTTTACCAATAAAATTAGCGGAAAAGCAAGCAGATGGCATGCTTCAAGTCTTTCCACAAGACTTTGGCAGCGACGGTTTCTTTGTTGCTGCCTTTCGTAAAAAGGAGAATCCAATTAATGATGGATCAAGAGAAATTTAATGAACGTATTAATGATTTAGTCGAAGAAGCAGAAGAGAAGCCTGTTCGACGGACAAAAAAAGAAAAAC
This sequence comes from Lysinibacillus sp. FSL K6-0232, assembly GCF_038008325.1. Classification (NCBI taxonomy): domain Bacteria; kingdom Bacillati; phylum Bacillota; class Bacilli; order Caryophanales; family Bacillaceae; genus Lysinibacillus; species Lysinibacillus sp. FSL K6-0232. The sequence goes on from NZ_JBBOYW010000001.1 coordinate 1,035,751, forward strand.
CAAATTTACAAGAATCGATTTATTCATTACAGCCATATCAATTAGAAGAGTGGTTAAAGGAGAATGGGGAAAAGCCTTTCCGTGCTGCGCAAATTTTTGACTGGCTATACAATAAACGTGTAAAAACATTTGAAGAAATGTCAAACTTATCAAAGGGTTTACGGGAAAAACTTACTGCTAACTTCGCCTTAACAACATTATCAACAATTATTCAGCAAGAATCGAAGGATGGCACTATTAAATTTTTATTTCAATTGCAGGATGGCTATTCTATCGAAACTGTATTAATGCGCCATGATTATGGTAATTCTGTTTGTGTAACGACGCAAGTGGGCTGCCGCATTGGCTGTACATTTTGTGCTTCAACATTAGGCGGTTTAAAGCGTCATTTATTAGCAGGAGAAATTGTGGAGCAAGTTGTTAAAGTACAGCAAACATTAGATGAGTTAGGCGAACGTGTATCACATATTGTTATTATGGGAATTGGCGAACCGTTTGATAACTATGATGCTATGATGAACTTCTTAAAAGTGATTAACCACGAAAAAGGGTTAAATATTGGCGCACGTCATATTACTGTATCTACATCAGGCATTGTACCGAAAATTTATCAATTTGCTGATGAGCAGCTACAAATTAATTTTGCCGTGTCATTACATGCACCAAATCAAGAGGCACGCCAAAAGCTAATGCCAATTGCTCGTGCTTATAAATTAGATGAATTAATGGAAGCTGTGCGTTATTACACGAAAAAGACAGGTCGACGTGTTAGCTTTGAGTATGGCTTAATGTCTGGCGAAAATGATTCAGTGGAAATTGCAGAGGAATTATCCGCTTTAATCAAAGGTATTAAATGTCATGTCAACTTAATTCCTGTCAACTATGTGCCAGAGCGTGACTATGTTCGCACATCTCGCAGTCAAATTTTTGCCTTTGAGAAAACATTAAAGAAAAATGGAATTAACGTAACGATCCGCAGAGAGCAAGGTGCTGATATCGCAGCTGCATGTGGACAATTACGTGCACAAGAGAGAGCTGAGGAAACGAGGTGACCTGCGTTGGAATATACAGTCGAAAGTGATATTGGGTTAAAACGATCCATTAATGAAGACCGTGCTGCATTTTTTAAGCGTCCAGACGGCCTTGCACTAGCACTTGTGGCAGATGGCATGGGTGGTCATAATGCTGGTGATGTAGCGAGTGACATGGCAATTAAACAAATGGAAACCTTTTTTTTACAGGCAGACACAAGTCATTTTGTATCAACAACATCAAAAAAAGAATGGTTATTGCAGACAGTTAAGCAATTGAATAAAGATATTTATAACTATTCTTTATCACACGAAGACTGTAAAGGAATGGGCACAACACTTATTGCGGTATTAATTGAAGGATATCACTGCTCCATCGCACATGTTGGAGATAGTCGCGTGTATTATTTCTTTGAAGATGGCGCACAACAAATAACAAGAGATCATTCATATGTGAATGTGCTGGTGGAAAATGGCGAAATTAGCGAAGAAGAAGCTTTGACACATCCAAAAAAGAATTTTATTTTAAAGGCTATTGGCACAGAGGAAACCATTGAGCCAGATTTTTATGAGGTCAATTTAGCCTTACAATCGTATTTATTAATTTGTTCAGATGGACTAAGCAATAAATTAACGGTCTATGAAATGGCTTCGATTATTACGTTTCCAGACTCTATTCAAGAAAAGGGACGTAAACTTGTGGGATTAGCAAATGATAGCGGGGGAGAAGATAATATCTCCCTCGTATTACTAACAAAAAGGGATGAGGAGGTGTAAGAATGCTTGTAGGGAAAAGAATTAGTGACCGCTATAAAATTTTAGGACTCATTGGTGGCGGTGGTATGTCGAATGTTTATTTAGCACATGACATGATATTAGGCCGTGATGTTGCAATTAAAATATTGCGCTATGATTTTTCCAATGAGGAGGAATTACATCGACGTTTTCAACGTGAGGCACTGTCTGCTACAAGTCTTACACATCCAAATATTGTTAGTATTTATGATGTAGGTGATGATGGTGATCTACATTATATTGTGATGGAATATGTTCAAGGAAAAACGTTAAAGCAGTACATACAAGAATTTGCACCAATTTCTCCTGCAAGAAGTGTGCATATTATGAAGCAATTAACGTCTGCTATTGCCAATGCGCATGAAAATCATATTATCCACCGTGATATTAAGCCGCAAAATATTTTAATGGATGCTGAAGGCAATGTGAAAATTACTGATTTTGGGATTGCCATGACACTGAGTGCAACTTCTTTTACACAAACAAACTCAGTATTAGGAACAGTGCATTATTTATCGCCAGAGCAAGCTCGTGGTGGTACAGCAACGAATAAATCAGATATTTATGCGCTTGGGATTGTGTTATATGAATTATTAACAGGTGAATTGCCGTTTTCTGGAGAATCAGCTGTTTCCATTGCGCTCAAGCATTTACAGACAGAAACACCATCTGTCCGCGCTTTCGATGCAACAATTCCACAAAGCTTAGAAAATGTGGTACTGAAAGCTACTGCGAAAGATGCCTCTCACCGTTATAATACAGTGGAAGAAATGTATGAGGATTTAGAAACAGTATTAACACCTAGTCGTATCAATGAGCCAAAATTTGTGATACCAGTTGATAATGATGTGACAAAGGCAATTCCTATTATTAAGGAACAGCCTATAGAAAAAGAAGAAGACCTAGCAAAAACAAGAGCAATTACACCGATTAAAGAAGTGAAGCCTGTAGAGCAACCTAAAAAGCCTATCGATAAGCCAGCACCTGCTAAAGCGAAGAAAAGGTGGCCTATATATGTGGCGAGCTTCCTTGTAATAGTTATTGCTGTTTTTTTATTCCTAATTTATGCAACAGATTTATTTAGCCCGAAAAAGGAGGCAATTCCTGAGGTGGCTAATTTAACCGTTGATGAAGCAATAAAAATATTGGAAGAAGCAGGCTTTGTTGTGAGCGATGAGCATCAGGAGCGACACTCTGAAGAGGTGGAAGAGGGCAAGGTTATTGAAACCGATCCATCAGAGGGAACGATGCGTGTAAAGGGCTCAGAAATTGATTTGGTGGTAAGTCTAGGTGCTGAAAAGACGAAAGTGGATAATTATGTAGGGCAAAATATTCATCAGGTGGAAGCCTTATTAAAAGGAAAGTTTTTAGAGGTTAAAACAGAATATGTCCATTCTGAGGAGCCTGAAGGTCGAATTATTGACCAAAGTATTTCTCCTGATACAGAAGTGGTAGCAGAAAATGAAGTTATCACATTTACAGTTAGCCAAGGTGTTAAAATGGTACGAGTAGAGGATGTTGTCAATTATACGAAAGAGGATATGGATGACTATGTGCAAAGAGCAGGCTTGAAATGGCGTGTTTCTCGTGAGGACTACCATGATACAATTCCAGCTGGTAGCGTCATCTCTCAACTGACGAAAGCTGGCACGCAAGTTGAGGCAGGCTCAACAATATCCGTTATTTTAAGTAAAGGACCTGCTGAAAAGCCTGTCAAAACACTTGTCAAGACGGTTATGATTGAATATATTCCTACAGAAGAGGGATTGGCACAAAATATTCGTATTGAAATTCAAGATAAAAACCATACAATGTCAGAGCCAGCGGATGAATTTCCAATTTTAAGTGATACGCCTTACAATATACAGCTTGTGATTGAAGAGGGCAAGCAGGCAGGGTATCGTATTATCCGCGATTCAGAGATTATTCATGAAGAAAAAATTGATTATAATGATGTGAACTAAGGGGGAATTGGATGGCGCAAGGCCAAATCAGAAAAGCTTTAAGCGGTTATTATTATGTATATGATGGTCAGCAATTAATTCAATGTCGTGGACGTGGAGTATTTCGCAATCGTGGCGAATCTCCACTTGTTGGCGATATCGTAGAGTACACAATCGAAACAGAAGGATCGGATGGAACCATTCAAAAAATTTTGGAACGTCGAAATGAATTGGTGCGTCCGCCAATTGCGAATATCGATCAAGGAATTTTAGTATTTTCCGTAAAGGAGCCTTATTTCAATACCGTTCTATTAGATCGTTTTTTAGTTGTTTTAGAATCATTCCATGTACATCCAATTATTTGTTTAACAAAGATGGATTTACTAGAAAACGATGAGCGGGAGGAATTGCAACGCTATATAGAGGACTATCAACAAATAGGCTATACGGTACTACAAACCTATAAAGATGAAAAAGAGTTAGTGGAGCGACTACAGCCTATTTTAAAGGGAAAAACAACTGTATTAGCAGGACAATCAGGCGTTGGGAAATCAACACTGCTTAACACACTAATTCCTGAATTAAATTTAAAAACAGGCATTATTTCACAAAGCTTAGGGCGAGGTAAACATACAACTCGCCATGTTGAGCTAATTGAGGTTTGCGGTGGTCTATTAGCAGATACACCTGGGTTTAGCTCCTTTGATTTTGATGAAATTGAAAAAGAAGAGCTAGGCTTATGTTTTCCTGAAATGGCTAGCATAGCTGACAATTGTAAATTTAGAGGCTGCCTCCACTTAAAGGAGCCAAAATGTGCAGTGAAAGCAGCAGTAGAAGCGGAAGAAATTCGTGATTACCGCTACAAGCATTATGAACAATTTATGCAAGAAATTATGGATCGAAAGCCGAGGTATTAATGATGATACAAATAGCACCATCAATTTTAGCAGCGAATTTTGCAAAATTAGGAGAAGAAGTAAAAGAAGTAGAGCAGGCAGGGGCAAAGTTACTTCATATTGATGTAATGGACGGTCATTTTGTGCCAAATATTTCTTTTGGCTCTATTGTAGTAGATGCTATTCGACCATTAACGAATTTACCGTTAGATGTCCATTTAATGATCGAAAACCCAGATCAATATATTGAACAGTTTGCGAAGGCTGGTGCAGACTATATTACAGTACATGTAGAGGCATGTCGTCATTTACATCGAACAATTCAATTAATTCGTTCATATGGTGTAAAGGCTGGCGTTGTATTAAATCCACATACACCAATAGAAACGATTCAACATATTTTACAAGATATTGATATGGTATTATTAATGACTGTAAACCCGGGCTTTGGTGGACAAAAGTTTATACATTCTGTTGTACCTAAAATTGAAGCATTGTCAACAATGATTAAAGAGCGAGGCTTGGACATTGCTATTGAAATTGATGGGGGTATTACTGCTGAAACGATTGTGCCATGTGCACAGGCAGGGGCGACGATTTTTGTAGCAGGGTCAGCCATTTATAGTAAAGAAGATCGGACAGCTGCGCTTCAGGAAATTTTAGCGGCTGGTGAGGCTGCGCTGAAAGGATGACAACAGTCGTTGTTTGTGCAGGTGGACCAAAACAAGAGCTTTGCTCATTATCATTTTTTCAACAGCAGCAGGATGTTGTGTTTATCGGTGCAGACCGTGGAGCTTTATATTTAGTGGAGCAGGGAATTATACCTCATGCTATTGTGGGAGATTTTGATTCTTTAACAGCTGAGGAATATCAAGCTGTGATGGCACAAGCAAAGGACCAGCAACGCTTTCAGCAGGAGAAAAATGAAACAGATACAGATTTAGCCTTATTGAAAGCATTGACATATGCACCACAGGAAATTGTGCTAACAGGTGTAACAGGTGGTCGTTTAGATCATTATGAGGCAGCTGTTCGTTCCATGTATCGCTTGCAAAAAGAGTATCCATCTGTTGCGTTGAAAATTGTGAATCATACAAATATGCTGCAATTTTTATTGCCAGGTACACATATAATTGATGCGGATAATCGCTACCGCTATTTGTCTTTTTTTGCATATGAGAAGTCAGTTCAAGAGGTAACATTAAGACAGGTCAAATATGAAACAACAAAAGAAGAAATTTCTCTAGGAACATCTCGATTTACAAGTAATGAAATAATAGGAGCTTCAGGGTCTATATCTTTCTCGCAAGGCATATGTTTAATGATAAGAAGCATAGATTAGCGTAAGGGGGAGAGAGTCCTGAAAGTATATACGTTCCAGCTGCCGAAATTTGTGAGTAGTATTACGCGTACGTGTATAAACCTATTTAAAAAAGATAAGAAAGTAAAAAAATCCGACTGAAGCTAGTCGGATTTTTTTACTGTTGAAGATATAAAAAAAATCGATTTACGCTTAGGGCGAAATCGATTTTTTAGAAGCAGCGATTAAACGCGCTCAACTTTACCTGATTTTAATGCACGAGCAGAAACCCATACACGTTTTGGTTTACCGTCAACTAAGATACGAACTTTTTGAAGGTTAGCACCCCAAGTACGTTTGTTAGCGTTCATAGCGTGGGAACGGTTGTTACCAGTACGAGCTTTACGACCAGTGATTACACATTGTTTTGGCATGTTGTATTCCCTCCTTACTGTTAATGCTGAAAGATTACTATTTCAGTTCGGTATTTCACATACCATAATAATTTAACATACGATGGCGTTCAGTGCAACAGTTTTCACATAACCTTTCAAGAAAAAAACCTTTACAGGCATAAAATTGCGGTGGATCGTTGAGGATATAATCTATCCTTTTCCTCGATAGCCAAGCTTCATGGATACGCGCTTGCCAGTTTCCAGTAACTGCTCTACTAGTGTGTTGATGTAGTCCTGTGAGCTATTAAATGTGACAAAACCGATGCTAACTGCACCAATCACCTCACCGAAACCATCTAAAATCGCAACTGCCACTGAGGAGGTACCTGCTGTTCTTTCTCCATGACTGATTGCATAGCCTTGCTGTCGGATTTGGTCAAGCTGTTGTTCAAATGTAGCAATCTCTTCCTTGGCTACTAATTGTGCGATTATTTCCTTCGATTGAGCGCTAGGCATAGCAGCAAGAATGGCTTTATTGGCAGCGCCAATATGCATAGGTATGCGAATACCTAGCTGGTCATAAATACGAATTGGATTTGCAGCGCTATCTATTCTTTCAATAATAATGGTATCTAAACCAGCTAGCTTACTTAGATAGACACTTTCCTCTACTTGTCTTGCTAACCGCTCTAATTCAGGTCTGATTTTGCTAATATAATCCATCGTATCATAGACCTGCAAGCCTAATTCCATCCATATTGTACCAAGATAATAATGCTTTGTTTGCTCATCCTGTTCAATCATTCCTTGGTGAATCATGGCTTTTAAAATTCTATGTAAGGTACTTAAAGGTAAATCACATTTTGTTGAAAGCTCCGAAATGGACAAACCACTGTGATGTGTTTCTGAAGCTAACACCTTTGCAATTGTCATTGCTCGTTCTAATAATTGCATCTGCCCCACCTCCTCTTGTCTATTCTATTTTTATTCTTATTCTGCGTCTATAAGGTTTTCAGTAGAGTTCTATTGTTTTCTTAAATTAAACGGAAAATAAAAACTTTTCTAAATATATTGACAGTATAGCATAAAACACATATATTTTTTATATAAACTTTCCTCTATACGGAAACGTTTTCCACTACACGGAAAAAGGGGTGAAGGGAATGCATTATTGTTCATCAATGTATGCGCCTTTAAAACATGTCATCGTCAAACATCCAAAAGATGCTTTCCGCAACCAACAGCATCTTAGCGATAAATGGAAAACATTTAACTATTTATCAGAGCCAAATTTTGATAAAGCTTTAACAGAGTATGCTGAATTTATCGCAATTCTTGAAAAGTATGTAGAAAAAATTGATTATTTGCCAGTTTCTGAAGAAGTAGGCTTAGATTCGCTCTATGCACATGATCCTGTGAAGTTTACACCACATGGAGCGATTATTTTAAAATCAGGTAAAACATTAAGACAGCCAGAAGCAACAGTCTATAAGCAATTTTTACAGGAAAAGGGCATTCCCATTGTTGGTGAATTAACAGGAGATGCTGTATCAGATGGTGGCGATATTGTTTGGCTTGATGATCGAACACTTGTTGTTGGTCGCGGTTATCGAACAAATGATGAGGCAATCCGTCAGCTAAAAGAAATAACAGCTAATATGGTAGATGATTTTATTGTTGTACAGCTACCGCATGATTTAGGTGAAGATGAATGTTTACATTTAATGTCCTTTATTAGCATGGTAGACAAGGATTTAGCTGTTGTGCATTCACGCTTAATGCCTGTCTTTTTCCGCCAACTGCTAATAGAGCGAGGAATTCAATTAGTGGAAGTACCAAAAGATGAATATGATGCACTAGGCTGTAATGTCTTGGCACTAGCACCAAGGGTATGCGTGATTCCAGCAGGTAATAATGTGACAAAGCAACAGTTACTTGATGCTGGTGCAACGGTTTTTGAATATAAAGGTGATGAAATTACTGTAAAGGGAACAGGTGGACCAACATGTCTTACTTGTCCAGTAGTCAGAGCATAAAGGAGCAGAGAATATGTTTAAAAATGTTATTGTAAAAAATCCAGGAAACAGCTTTGTAAATGGCTTAACAACAAGTGATTTAGGAAAACCAATTTTAGAAAAATTATTTGAACAGCATGAAAAATATGTAGAGGCTTTAAAAAAATGCGGTGTTGAGGTAACACAGCTACCAGCAAATGAAGCATTTCCCGATTCAACATTTGTAGAGGACACAGCTGTTTTAACACCTGAGTTTGCCATTATTTCAAATCCTGGGGCAGAGGCTCGTAACCGTGAGATTGAGGATATTGAACCAGCTGTAAAGCAGTTTTACGATAAAATTTATTATATTAAAGGTTCTGGCACACTTGATGGTGGAGATGTATTACAGGCTGAAAAGAAATTTTATGTAGGAATTTCAGATCGTACAAATGAGGAGGGCGCACAGCAATTTAAAGAAATTGTGGAACAAGAGGGCTATGAGGCAACGGTTATTCCATTAAAAGAATTTTTCCATTTAAAAACAGGCATTGCCTATGTAGGGCAAAATCGTATGGTAGTGGCTGGTGAGTTTATTGATCATCCTGCATTTGAATCGTATGAGAAAATCATTATTCCAAAAGAGGATGAATACTCAGCAAATTGTATTCAAGTGAATGATTATGTGATTATTCCAGCGGGCTATCCAGCAACAAATCGTAAATTACATGATTTAGGCTATCAAACAATTGAACTAGAGATGTCTGAATTTAGAAAGCATGATGGTGGCTTAAGCTGTTTATCATTACGCTTTTAAATAATTCGAACATTACCCAATCAATTTAACAGCGCAAATTGATTGGGTAATTTCGTTCTTAAAATATCAGAATATTTACATTATATAGAAAGTAGGGATGGATATTGAATAAAGACGATCAATCTCATCATCAATTAAATCGTTCCATGAAGAGCCGTCACCTATTAATGCTTTCACTTGGAGGTGTTATTGGGACAGGGCTATTTTTAAATGTTGGCTATACCATTAATCAGGCAGGTCCAGGAGGCGCTTTGATTGGCTATTTATTTGGTGGCTTAATTTTATTTATGGTTATGAACTGTCTTGGTGAATTAGCAGTATATATGCCTGTTACAGGCTCCTTCCAAACATATGCGACACGTTTTATTAGCCCTTCAGCAGGGTTTTCATTAGGGTGGATGTATTTTGTTGGATCGGCTGCTACAGCGGGCGTTGAATTTACAGCTGCGGGCATCTTAATGCAGCATTGGTTTCCAGATATACCAATTTGGATATGGTGTGCTGTTTTTATGGTGCTATTATTTGTGCTAAATGCTTTAACAACAAAAGGGTTTGCTGAAGCAGAATTTTGGTTTGCAAGCATTAAAGTGATTGCCGTGATTGCTTTTATTATTATTGGCGGTGCAGCAATTTTTGGCTTAATTCCATTAGCTGATCGTCCAACACCACATCTGACAAATTTAGCACCTACTGGCTTATTCCCAGCAGGCATTGCCATTATTTTTGTCACAATGATGAATGTTATTTTTTCTTATCAAGGGTCAGAGCTTGTTGGAATTGCAGCAGGTGAAACGGAAAATCCCGAAAAAAATATTCCACGCGCTATACGGACAATTATTTTTAGAATTATCGTTTTCTATATTGCATCGATTATCGTGCTATCTGCGATTTTCCCAGCATCAGAGCTTGGCTTAATGGAAAGTCCTTTTGTAACGTTAATGAATTTAGCAGGTGTTCCTTATGCAGCAGGTATTATGAACTTTGTTATATTGACAGCGATTTTATCGGTTGGTAATTCATGTCTATACGCATCGACACGTTTATTGTGGTCAATGTCACGAGAGGGTATGGCACCAAAACTATTTGGACGTCTTACGAAAAATAAAGTGCCATTAAATGCATTAATCTTTACGATGCTTTTCTCATTACTATCATTACTAACAAGTGTTATGGAGGCGGATGCAGTATTTGTTTTACTCATGTCTATAGCAGGAATATCCGTTACAATTTCATGGATGGGTATTTGCGCTTCTCAATTAATGTTCCGCTATCGTTATATAAAGTCTGGTGGAGATATGAATGCTTTGAAGTTTAAAACACCACTGTTTCCGTTAATTCCAGTATTTTGTATACTGTTTTGTCTAGTAATTTTAGCGTTTTTAGCATTCGATCCAACACAACGAATTGGCTTGCTATATGGGATTGGCTTCTTTATTGCTTGTATGATTTTCTATCAACTAAAACTAAAAAAGACAGCTATTATTCCAACGGATATAGAAGATAACAATAAAGAATCACTAGATATTCGTTAAAAGAGCGTCATACGAATTGGGTCTAAAGGAGAATTTTTTATGAATAATTATATGTGGGATACACCTGAGAAACTACGAGCACTATTATGTGAAATTGTCAGCTGGGAAAGTAGAACGTTGACTGAGGGTGAAACAGAATTTGCTTACAAATTACAAAGCAAACTATTAACGATTCCATATTTTGAACAACATCCTGAGCTTATTGAATTGCATGATGCAGGTCTTGGTAGAAATGCTGTTACAGCGTTGTATAAGCATCCAACTGCAACTGAAACCGTTGTATTAATCAGTCACTTTGATACAGTGCATACGGAGGAGTATGGTGAACTAGAGCCATTAGCTTGTCAACCAGAAGCGTTAACAAAAAAATTAATGGAGCCTAAATATAAAAAAGATTTACCAGAGGCAGCTAGAATTGATTTAGAATCAGGGAATTATTTATTTGGCCGTGGCACAATGGATATGAAAATGGGACTTGCCTTACATATGCAGCTCATTGAAAAAGCAAGCTTTGAGCAATGGCCGATTAATTTAATTTTAACGGCTGTTCCTGATGAGGAAGTAAACTCTGCGGGGATGCGAGCTGCTGTTGTAGAGCTTGTTCGAATTCGTGAACAGCACGGTTTAACATATAAACTATTTTTAAATAGTGAGCCGTCTTTTTCACAAGGCCCGTCTGACATTAATGAATATATTTATTCAGGAACAATTGGCAAAATTATGCCTGCCGCTTTGTTTTATGGCAAAGAAACGCATGTTGGTGAACCATTGAAGGGGATGACTGCGAACTTTATTGCATCCTATATGACACAGCATATGGAATGGAACCCTCTTTTCCGTGAAACCGATTTAGGAGAGAGCACACCACTGCCAGTATCGTTACAATTAAAAGATTTGAAAATGGAATATTCGACACAAACACCGTATCGTGCGGCTGCTCTTTATAATGTGTTTTTGTTAAAGCGCACAGCCTCAGAGGTGATGGATATTTTTGAACAGGTGGCTGTAGAAGCGATGGCTGCCTGTAACCAACAATACCAACAAATTTGTATGCGAGAACAAGTACAGGGCGTTGGACAAGTAAAAGTATTACGTTATGAGGCACTGCTTGAGCATGCGATTGGCAAATTAGGTGTGGAAGAAGTACATGCTATCAAACAGCAAATCTTGCAGCATCGCACATGGGATGACCGTGAGAAATCAATTCGAATTGTTGATCAATTGATGATTCGCTGTCAGGAGCTAGCACCGGCAACAGTGCTGTTATATGCACCGCCATATTATCCTGCGATTAATGCGTCCAATCATCCACTTGTGATAGAAGCGATTGATTTGATGAAGAAAACAGCACAAACATTTGATATTGAGGTAGAGCAAATTCATTATTTTAACGGTATTTGTGATTTAAGCTATGTCAACTATACAGATGAGTCCAATGAATGGCTCGCATTTGAGCGCAATACACCTGTATGGGGAGATACGTATAGCATTCCATTTAAAGAGATGGCTGCATTACAAGGCCCCGTTTTAAACGTTGGTCCTTTTGGTAAAGACGCCCATCAAAAAACAGAAAGGCTACATGTGGATAGTGCGTTTAAAGAAATGCCTGTGATGCTTGCTACACTTATTAAAAGCTTATTTTAATGGACATAGCTTAAAAGCTGTATGTCATTAAAGAAAAAGACTACAGTGGAATTTTTCATCTCCACTTGAAGCTGATACTTTTTGAAGGTATCAGCTTTTTTAGTTTTTCATTTACAAAAGGTTTGCTATATATTGTTAGAAAACGTTGCTATAAAGGGCTTTCCTCTGCCCTTAGGTTGCTTAAATTGTAACGACAGTGTTACAATATAGTTTAGTCAAAAAGAGCCAAGGAGGCATTTCTATGTCAATTGAATTAAACAATGAATTCGGCCAAATTGATATTGCAACAGATGTACTTGCACAAATTGCTGGTGGTGCTGCTGTAGAATGCTACGGAATTGTTGGCATGGCATCTAAACATCAAATTCGTGATGGTTTAACTGATATTTTACGTAAAGAAAACTTCGCAAAAGGTATTGTAGTTCGACAACAAGACGACGGTTTACATATTGATATGTACATTATTGTGAGTTATGGAACAAAAATTTCAGAAGTTGCTTACCAAGTACAGTCCAAGGTGAAATACACAGTAGATAAAACATTAGGAATGAGCGTTACATCTGTCAATATCTTTGTGCAGGGCGTTCGTGTAGCGAATTAAGAGGAGGAACTAAATCGAATGCAGTCTTTAGACGGTATAAAGTTTGCTGAAATGGTACAAATGGGTGCGCATCACCTCTACCAAAATGCAAATTATGTAGATTCATTAAATGTTTTCCCAGTACCTGATGGTGATACAGGTACAAATATGAATTTATCAATGACATCTGGTGCAAAGGAAACAGAGCTTTTGGCCTCAGAGCATATTGGTAAAACAGCACAAGCCTTATCTAAGGGGCTATTGATGGGTGCGCGTGGAAATTCAGGCGTTATTTTATCTCAATTATTCCGTGGCTTTGGAAAGTTTATTGAAAAAGAAGCAACAATTGATGCGAAAGGCTTGGCAGGAGCCTTCCAAGCAGGTGTTGATACAGCATACAAAGCTGTTATGAAGCCTGTAGAAGGAACGATTTTAACGGTAGCACGTGAAGCGGCTAAAAAAGGTGTAGAGGTGGCAGAAACTGAAACCGATATCATTGCCGTAATGGAAGCCTTTACAGCAGAAGCGAAGGCATCACTTGATCGTACACCTGACTTGCTACCAGTTCTAAAAGAGGTTGGTGTTGTGGATAGTGGCGGTCAGGGCTTACTATTTGTTTATGAAGGGTTTTTAGCTTCCTTAAAAGGCGAGGCTCTTCCTGAGAAAAATGATGCAACACTAGATGATCTAATCAATGCAGAGCATCATCGAGCACAGGATTTTATGAACACGGCAGATATCGAATTTGGCTATTGTACAGAAATAATGGTGCGCTTAGAGGAAGGAAAAGAGCCTTTTGATGAGGAGCAATTCCGTAACGAATTAAATCCTTTAGGTGACTCATTACTCGTTATTTCGGATGAAGAAATTGCTAAAGTGCATATCCACTCTGAGCAACCTGGCTCTGTTTTAACGATCGGACAAAAATATGGCAGTCTTATTAAGATAAAGATTGATAATATGCGCGAGCAGCATTCAGCAATTGTTGGTGATGAGCATAAAGCGCCAGCGCCTGCCAAAAAGGTAGAAAAACATCCATACGCGATTGTAACGATTGCTATGGGCGAGGGTGTAGCAGAATTATTGCGCTCTATCGGTGCTTCCTATGTCATTGAAGGCGGTCAAACAATGAATCCGTCTACAGAAGACATTGTCAAAGCAGTGCAAGAAATTGGTGCAGAAAAAGTATTAATTTTACCGAACAATAAAAATATAGTGATGGCGGCAGAGCAAGCTGTGGAACTTTTAGAAATAGAAGCAGCAGTAGTGCCTACGAAGACGATTCCTCAAGGGATGGCAGCAATTTTAGCGTTTAATCCAGATGCAGCGGTGGAGCTTAACCAGCAAACGATGATAGAAGCATTTGCCAATGTTAAAACAGGTCAAGTAACATACGCTGTACGTGATACATCGATTGATGGAGTCGCCATTCATAAAGGTGACTTTATGGCATTAGCAGAAGGAAAAATTGTGCTATCTACACCGGCATTAAAGGATGCTGCTGAAAAGGTTATTGCCGATTTAGTAGATGAAGACGCAGAAATCGTTACCGTTATTTATGGTGAGGATACAACTGAGCAGGATGCTTCACAATTGGTTGAATGGATTGAAGGACATTATCCAGATGTAGAAGTTGAATTATTTAATGGCAAACAAGCATTGTATCCATATATCATTTCAGTAGAATAATTACATGCAATTTTATTATTGAGAAAGCAGTGCACGAGATGTGTACTGCTTTTGTTTGTGTTAAAAAATTTTTAGATAACGACAGTGATGAATACCTGCGAAATAGGAGCGTACGCCTATAATGGATACAAAATATGGGAATATCAAAAATTTAAATAATTTGTATACTCGGGGTGGACAGGGAGATAAACCATATATAGGTTAATCATGGTAATGATAGTGATTTTCTGAAAGTTGATAAATTAAATGCTTTACTTTTATAGTAAATATCAAGCATTATATAGTTAAAATATATATTCTATAAATAAAGCAGAGGGGTGTTTTTATGAAGTTCACTTCAGTATTTGATATTATTGGACCAGTTATGATTGGGCCTTCCTCCTCTCATACGGCAGGTGCTGCTCGAATTGGGCGTGTTGCACGAGATTTATTTGGAAGACAACCTAAATGGGCAAAAATTCATTTATATGGATCGTTTGCAGAAACGTATAGAGGGCATGGAACAGATGTTGCTATAATTGGTGGTTTGCTAGATTATGATACGTATGATGAACGTATTAAAACAGCGTTTGAAGGTGCGGAAAAGGCAGGATTATCCTTTGAGTTTATTCCAGAGGAGGCGCACAAAGATCATCCAAACACAACGCGTATTGTGATGGGCGATGATGAAGGGGAAATGAGCGTTGAAGGAATTTCGATTGGCGGAGGAAAAATCGAAATTAGCGAGGTCAATGGCTTTAAGCTACGTTTAACAGGTGGTATGCCAGCTATTCTTGTAGTCCACGATGACCGTGCAGGGTGTATTGCAAATGTAGCAAATTGCCTAGCCATGCATAATGTCAATATCGGGCATATGGAAGTGTCACGTATAGAGCGTGGATTAACGGCTCTTATGGTGATTGAAGTTGATCAAAACATTGAGGATAAAGTGCTACAGCAAATTTCACTAATACCATATATTACAAAAGTATCGAAAATTAATAATTAAGGAGGTGCTTCACGATGGACGTATTATTTCATAATGTTCGTGAGCTTGTAGAACGAGCAGAGCAAGAAGAAAAATTAATATCAGAAATTATGATTGAGCAGGAAATATTAATAACGGGCAGAACGCGTGAAGATGTTATTCAGCAAATGGATCGCAACCTTACAGTAATGGAGGAGGCGGTTGAACGTGGCTTACAAGGTGTACAATCTGTTACAGGTTTAACAGGTGGGGATGCTGTGCTGCTACAAAATTATATCGCACAGGGTCATTCACTGTCAGGCGATTTATTATTAGATGCCGTGAGTAAAGCGGTTGCTACAAATGAAGTAAATGCAGCGATGGGTACAATTTGTGCTACACCGACAGCAGGTTCGGCGGGCGTTGTACCGGGAACACTTTTTGCAGTGAAAAATAAGCTTAACCCAACACGTGAGCAAATGATTCGTTATTTATTTACTTCAGGTGCATTTGGCTTTGTTGTGGCAAACAATGCTTCTATTTCAGGTGCAGCTGGTGGCTGTCAGGCTGAGGTTGGTTCAGCCGCTGGGATGGCAGCCGCAGCAATTGTGGAAATGGCAGGAGGTTCACCACAGCAATGTGCTGAAGCCTTTGCGATTACTTTAAAAAATATGCTTGGTCTTGTCTGTGATCCTGTTGCAGGTTTGGTGGAGGTGCCATGTGTCAAACGTAATGCAATGGGCGCTGCTAATTCACTGGTAGCAGCAGATATGGCGCTTGCAGGTGTATCCAGCCGCATTCCATGTGATGAAGTAATTGGTGCAATGTATCGTATTGGACAATCAATGAGTCCGAACCTGAAAGAAACAGCGCGAGGCGGTCTAGCTGCAACTCCAACAGGAAAAGCTATTAGTAAAGCAATTCTTGAAAACGGTGGATTACAAAGTATTAAAGCTATGCAATAAAGCTGATGAAACATGCTATCTTATATAGGTAGCATGTTTTTGTATAATGATACAGGATGGAGCATTTTCAATATGGAGATTACTAATTTACAACATTTAACAGAACAAGCGATAAAGGATAGACGCTATTTGCATCAGTATCCAGAGCTTTCTGGCCAAGAGTATGAAACAAGTCGATTTATTCGAAAAAGATTAGAGCAGCTTGCTATCGAAATTTTAGACTATAATTCTCCTAGTGTTGTAGCAATGATTAATGGTACAAAAGGAACAAAGACCATTGCTTTAAGAGCAGATATTGATGCATTGCCAATCGTAGAAGAGGGTGATAAACCTTATAGCTCTAAGAAGCCAGGTATTGCTCATATGTGTGGTCATGATGGGCATACAGCGATTTTATTGGCAGTGGCAGAGTGGATTACATTAAACAAGGAAAAAATTGAGCCAAATATTATGCTGATTTTCCAATCGGCTGAGGAAATTACACCAAGTGGGGCTGATGCTTTAATTCAACAAGGTGTGCTAGAGAATGTTGATACTATTTTTGGTATCCATTTATGGCAGGGGCTAGAAAAAGGAAAAATAGGCTTAGCACATGGTCCCATGATGGCATCTGTTGATGATTTTAATATTGTTATTCAAGGGTCTGGTGGGCATGGGTCAATGCCACATGAAACCATTGACCCTATTTATATTGCAAGTCATTTAATGCAAGCTTTTCAAGGCATTATTAGCCGAAACATCAATCCAATTGAGGCAGGTGTTATTACAGTAGGCAATATGCAAGCAGGTACAACGTATAATATTATTCCAGATACAGCAAAGCTAAGTGGAACAATTAGAGCATTGACCCCCGAAACTGTCAAAACGATTCAAACAAAAATGGTGAGCTTAACAGAGGGTATTTGTCAGACATTTGGTGCACAGGGGAAAATTGAATTTATTTTAGGTACACCGCCGCTTATCAATGATTCACACCAATCACATATGGTAGCATCAATTGTAGCTGAAAAGTTTGGTGCAGATGTATTTGAACTAGTGCCTCCTGTGATGGGCGGTGAGGATTTTTCTTATTATTTACAGCATCGACCTGGTGCTTTTATTTTTGTTGGGATGGGTGGCGAGAAAAGCCAGTATCCACATCATCATCCAAAATTTGATATAGATGAGGATGTATTCCCTGATGCGATTCGACTCTTTATTGAAATGATTATGCATCATCATTCTTAGTAGGCTTTGAATAGGGAAAGATGCTAGATTTATGATACATTGAATATAGGCTAAGACGGCTACATAGTTAGAAAAAATAATGAAGGGAGTTGTGGAATGAGGTGACTGATGTATATAGTCCCGTCACCGAATTAAAGGGCATCGGGAAAGAAACCGCAGCACATCTTGAGGCACTTGGCATCCATACGATCACCGATTTATTATGGACATTTCCACATCGCCATGAGGATTTTCGTTTAAAAGATTTAGCACAAACGCCACATAATGAACGTGTTACTGTTGAGTGTAAAGTGGAACGTGAGCCAACTGTATTATTTTTAGGGCGCAATAAATCACGGTTACAGGTTACAGTTTTAGCGGGACGTCATTTAGTAAAAGTTGTGTTTTTCAATCAGGGCTACTTAAAGCAAAAGCTTATACCTGGTACTATTATTACAGTAACAGGGAAATGGGATCGTGGCAGACAGGTCATTAATGGGACGTCTATAGTATTTGGTCCTAAGACAGATCAGATGGACTTTGAACCTGTTTATAGTTTGAAAGGGTTAATTCCACAAAAAAGATTTCGTAAGTATATGCGTCAAGTATTAGATGACTTTGGGGCAGAGCTGCCAGATGCTCTTCCACGGCATTTACAAGATGCTTATAAGCTTGTGTCTATGCGTGAGGGCTTAGAGGGCGTGCATTTTCCACTTGATGCTGGGCATGCTAAGCAAGCAAGACGACGCTTTGCCTATGAGGAGCTATTAAACTTCCAACTACGTATTCAAGCATTACGAAAAATGCGTAAAGATAGTGAACACGGGACTGTTATCCAATTCGATGTGCATAAATTACGGGACTTTATTGCTTCATTGCCCTATGAATTAACAAATGCACAAAAGCGTGTGGTCAATGAAATTTGTAAGGATTTAAAGGAGCCACATCGTATGAATCGCTTGCTGCAGGGGGATGTAGGGTCAGGGAAAACCGTAGTAGCAGCAATAGGTCTATATGCTGCAGTAACAGCAGGCTTTCAAGGCGCATTAATGGCTCCTACTGAAATTTTAGCCGAGCAGCATTTAGAAAATTTACTAGAGTGGCTTCAGCCCTTTGGCGTTCGTGTAGCCCTGCTATCAGGGTCAACGAAAACAAAGGAACGACGTACTATTTTAGAGGATTTAGCAAATGGCAATATTGATATTATTATCGGTACACATGCATTGATTCAGCCTGATGTTGTATTTAAAAGGTTAGGCTTTGTTATTACAGATGAGCAGCATCGCTTTGGTGTTGAACAGCGTCGTATATTGCGAGATAAGGGCGAAAATCCAGATGTGCTTTTTATGACCGCTACGCCAATACCAAGAACACTTGCCATTACAGCATTTGGGGAAATGGATGTATCGATGATTGATGAAATGCCAGCAGGACGCAAACAAATTGAAACACATTGGATGAAAAAGGAGCAGTTTGGCTCAGTGATGGCAAAGCTGGAATTAGAGCTAGCAGCAGGACGACAAGCCTATGTGATTTGTCCACTTATTGAAGAATCTGATAAGCTCGATGTTCAAAATGCTGTTGATATTTATGAGCAGCTAGCGACTTATTTAAAGGAACGCTTTTCTGTCGGTTTAATGCATGGACGTTTATCGACAGCTGAAAAAGATATGGTTATGCGTTCTTTTAGTGAAGGTACAATTCAAGTATTAGTTTCGACAACAGTTGTTGAAGTTGGCGTGAATGTACCAAATGCCACCTTTATGATTGTCTATGATGCTGAGCGCTTTGGTTTAGCGCAGTTGCATCAGCTACGTGGGCGTGTAGGACGAGGTGAGCATCAATCGTACTGTATTTTACTCGCTGACCCTAAATCAGATGAGGGCAAAGAGCGGATGCAATCTATGACAGAAACAAATGATGGCTTCCGCCTCGCTGAAAAGGACTTAGAATTAAGAGGTCCGGGCGATTTCTTTGGACGTAAACAAAGCGGCTTGCCAGATTTTAAAGTTGCTGATTTAGTACATGATTATCGTATTTTGGAAACCGCTCGTAAAGATGCAACAGAACTGCTTGAAACAGATGCATTTTGGCATGGTCGCGATTATCAATATTTACGTGAAATGTTAGAGGAAAGTGGCGTTTTACAAGGAGAGCGCTTTGATTAATGTACCTAACTTAGAATGTAAGCACTTGATTGCAAAACAAGTCTTGCATTCTTTTTTTAACCTCTATATACTGATATTAGTACCAAGTGCTAATAACAACTCGAAAGGTGGCGAATGATGTTGAGAAAAACGAAAAAAGAGCGACAGCGACTCCTAACTGAAACAATAGCTGAAAATCCATTCGTCACAGATGAACAGCTAGCAACAAAGTTTCAGGTAAGTGTCCAAACCATTCGCTTAGATCGTATGGAGCTATCAATTCCAGAGCTTCGAGAGCGAATTAAAGATGTTGCTGCTAAAAACTATGAAAATGAAGTAAAATCTCTACCGATTGATGAGGTTATCGGAGAAATTGTTGATATTGAATTAGATCATCGAGCCATATCGATTTT
Source organism: Lysinibacillus sp. FSL K6-0232 (assembly GCF_038008325.1). NCBI lineage: Bacteria > Bacillati > Bacillota > Bacilli > Caryophanales > Bacillaceae > Lysinibacillus > Lysinibacillus sp. FSL K6-0232. The sequence continues at coordinate 1,056,044 of NZ_JBBOYW010000001.1, forward strand.
TGATGTAAAGGAAGAGCATGTGTTTCAGCGAAATGGCATTGCACGTGGGCATCATTTATTTGCACAAGCCAATTCCTTAGCGGTGGCTGTTATTAATGATGAGCTAGCGTTAACTGTACATGCCAATGTGACGTTTGTGCAACCTGTTCGTGCTGGAGATCGTGTTATTACAAAGGCGATAGTCATCGACCAAGATGATAAAAAGCATCGTACAAAAGTAGAGCTAACGTCTACCGTTAATGGTGAAACCGTTTTTGTAGGTGAATTTGATATGTACCGTACGAAAGGTAAAGGTGAGTAATAATGAAACTAGCGCTTGATGGAATGGGTGGCGACAACGCACCAAAATCAGTGATTGAAGGTGCATTTTTAGCATTAGAGCAAATTCCTAACTTGGAAATCCAATTATATGGTCAGCAAGAAAAGCTTGAACCTTTTTTAAAAAAGCATGATCGCTTAACAGTTGTGCATTGTGAGGAAGTTGTAGAAGGAACAGATGATCCAGCGCGTGCTGTTCGACGAAAAAAGGATTCCTCTATGGCACGTATGATGGATGCCGTTGATAAGGGAAGCGCAGACGCTTGTCTATCTGCTGGGAATACAGGTGCTTTAATGGCAGGTGGGTTATTTAAAGTAGGACGTATTGAAGGGATTGCTAGGCCAGCTTTAGCAACAACATTGCCAACACTTGATGGTAAAGGCTTTTTAATGCTTGATTTAGGCGCAAATGCAGATGCCCGACCAGAGCATTTAGTGCAATATGCCATTATGGGTGATATTTATGCGAAAAAGGTTAGCGGCATCTCAAAACCACGTATTGGCTTATTAAATATCGGTACGGAGGATAAAAAAGGCAATGAGCTAACGAAAGCAGCCTTTGAATTACTAAAGGAAGCCGATTTGAATTTTATTGGCAATGTTGAGGCACGCGATTTACTTGAAGGTGTGGCAGACGTTGTTGTGACAGACGGCTTTACAGGAAATATGGTGTTAAAGTCTATTGAAGGAACGGCGGGAGCGTTGTTTTCTATGTTAAAAGAGGCATTTATGTCCTCGACTAAAACAAAAATCTCAGCAGCACTAATGAAAAATAATTTGCGTGACTTAAAGCATAAAATGGACTATACCGAATATGGCGGTGCAGGATTATTCGGCTTACAGGCACCTGTCATTAAGGCGCATGGATCGTCCAATGCAAAGGCAATTTTTAGTGCGATTCGTCAAGCCAATACAATGGTAGAGCATACCGTTATTTCAACAATTACAGAAACAGTACGTCATTTAGAAATTGATTAATAAAGGGGATTATTTACATGACGAAAATAGCTTTTATTTTTCCAGGACAAGGCTCTCAAGTAGTCGGTATGGGGCAAGAGTTTGTTGATAATGCAGCAGAGAGCAAAGCGTTTTATGAGCGTGCAGATCAAGCATTGCACTTTGAGCTATCGAAGCTAATGTTAGAGGGACCTGCTGAGGAGCTAACATTAACGTATCATGCACAGCCAGCCTTGCTGACTACAGGTGTGATGGTGGCAGAGAAGCTACGTGCAGCAGGTATTCAGCCTCATTATGCAGCAGGGCATTCACTTGGGGAATATGGTGCACTAGTGATAGCAGGTGTACTGTCATTTGATGATGCTGTATCAATTGTGCATAAACGTGGGCTATATATGAATGAAGCGGTACCTGCTGGACAAGGGGCAATGGCAGCTATTTTAGGTATGGAGCTTGAAGCATTACATAACGTAACAGCGCAGGTTTCAGCGGAAGGTGATGCCGTACAGGTTGCCAATGTTAACTGCCCTGGACAAATCGTTATTTCAGGTACAAAAGCTGGTGTTGACAAGGCATCAATTGCTGCGAAGGAAGCAGGGGCAAAGCGAGCAATACCTTTAGTTGTTAGTGGTCCATTCCATTCAGAGCTTATGCGCCCATCATCAGAAAAGCTACAGGAAGCGTTGGCACATATTACGCTATCCGCTCCGCAAATTCCTGTGATTGGAAATGTTGAGGCGAAGGAATTACAGGATGTGCCTGCTATTCAGCGTGAGCTTGTGGAACAAGTATATAGTGCGGTGCAATGGGAAGCATCTATGCGTGAAATGATTGCGCAAGGTGTGGATGTCTTTATTGAATGTGGGCCAGGTAAAGTATTAACAGGCTTATTGAAAAAAATCGATCGCTCTGTTGCTGCATATTGTGTTTATGATGAAGCATCATTACAAGCGGTTGTAGAAGCGTCAAAGGAGTGGTCAATTAATGCGTAAATTAGAGGGAAAAGTAGCTGTCGTGACAGGAGCTTCACGTGGTATTGGGCGTGCGATTGCCTTAAAGCTTGCGGATGAAGGTGCAAAGGTTGTGGTCAATTATAGTGGCTCACAAGCAAAGGCGGAAGAAGTTGTAGCAACGATTCAAGCAAATGGCGGTGAAGCTATTGCTGTACAAGCTAGTGTAGCACAGACAGAAGAAGTAACAGCATTAATGGATACAGCTGTTAAAACATTCGGCTCTCTTGATATTTTAGTCAATAATGCGGGTATTACAAGAGATAACCTGCTTATGCGTATGAAGGAAGACGAATGGGATGATGTCATGGATACAAACTTAAAAGGTGTATTCCTTTGTACAAAAGCGGTGACACGTCAAATGATGAAGCAGCGTGCAGGACGTATTATTAATATTTCATCGATTGTAGGTGTAGCTGGTAATGCAGGACAAGCAAACTATGTAGCGGCTAAGGCAGGCGTTATTGGACTAACAAAAACGACTGCAAAAGAATTAGCTTCTCGTAATATTTTAGTCAATGCGATTGCCCCAGGCTTTATTGAAACAGAAATGACAGATCAGCTACCAGAGGATATTAAGCAAGGGATGCTGACACAGATCCCACTTGCGAAGCTTGGCCAGCCAGAGGATATTGCAAAGGCTGTTGTATTCCTTGCATCGGATGACGCTAACTATATGACAGGACAAACGCTTCATATTGATGGCGGTATGGTGATGTAATTTCAATTAGGCATAAACGCTGATTTTTTGTATAATCATTTGAGGGGAGGTGAATCAATTGTCTACAGTATTAGAACGTGTAACAAAAGTAATCGTGGACCGTTTAGGTGTTGAAGAAAGCGAAGTAACGCTTGAAGCTTCTTTCCGTGATGATTTAGGTGCTGACTCATTAGACGTAGTAGAGCTTGTAATGGAGCTTGAAGACGAATTCGATATGGAAATTTCTGATGAAGATGCTGAAAAAATCTCAACAGTAGGTTCTGCTATTTCATACATCGAAAGTAAATTAAACTAATTTCGTTAAAACTTTATTTAGTGAATGATATCGCCTCTATTCATTTGATGGTCATCGTAATGATGTAATGGTTTTATGGTAGCTTGAATAAAGTAGAAATTATTTTTCTGCTTTTACTTGATAGAAGAAGCAGATTCAATGAATGAAGATGTATTTAAAGGGGACGAAATGGATCATTTTTGATCTATTGACGTCCCTTTTTTATATTGAAAATCAATTACGTTTCAGCTTGAACATTGTTTATTTATATAGGCAGATAAATAATGTATTCGGATTTTTATCTTAGTTCAGCGGGCGTATAGACACCCACTAAGCAGAGCCGAGATAAAAAACGTTTATCCTCTCCCAGCAGAGAAAGGGGTCTTCTGTATCTGCTGCTACCGCCTTGCTTTCGCACAAAAAAATTTGTCGCTTCGCTTTCGATACGAAAAGAATTAGCTGAAATAAGATCAATTTTCGGAAAAATTGCCAAAACATTGGATTTTAGCCGAAATACTTTTGCATAAACGCCCTGAAAAAGGTACACTAAAAACGGTAGAAACTATTAGGAAGGCAGATTGTTCAATGGCTATGAAAAGAAAAGGAACTATGCAGAAATCTGGCGTACTTCCTGAAAAAGTACGCAAACAATTCGAGCTATTACAGCATGAATTAAATATCACATTTATTAATAAAAGTTTATTGTATCAAGCATTCACACATTCATCCTATGTGAATGAGCATCGCCGTAAGTTATTTACGGATAATGAGCGTCTTGAGTTTTTAGGGGACGCGGTACTTGAACTGTCTGTTTCTAAATATCTTTTTGAGAAATACCCGAATATGAGTGAAGGTGAGTTAACAAAATTACGAGCATCCATTGTTTGTGAGCCATCACTTGTTATTTTTGCAAATGAATTAGGATTTGGACGCTTTGTTTTACTTGGAAAAGGTGAAGAGCTTACAGGTGGACGAGAGCGCCCAGCATTGCTTGCAGATGTGTTTGAATCATTTGTAGGTGCATTGTATTTAGATCAAGGTTTACAAACAGTTGTAGCATTTTTAGAACGTATTGTGTTCCCGAAAGTAGAAGTTGGTGCTTTTTCGCATGTGATGGATTTTAAAAGTCAATTGCAAGAAATGGTACAGCAAACCAATAATGGACTGCTACATTATGAGATTATTGATGAAAAAGGACCAGCTCATAACCGTACATTTGTATCCAGTGTATTATTAAATGGACAAGAATTAGGCGTTGGTCGTGGAAAGTCCAAAAAAGAAGCCGAACAGCAAGCCGCACAAAGTGCCATGCAAACAATGCGTGAAGAAGCGGCAAAAGAGGAGGCTTAATAGATGTTCCTAAAACGACTAGAAATGATTGGCTTTAAATCTTTTGCAGAGCGCATTGGCATTGATTTTGTACCTGGTGTTACAGCAGTTGTCGGACCAAATGGCAGTGGTAAAAGTAATGTCACTGATGCGATTCGTTGGGTACTTGGGGAGCAATCGGCAAAGTCGTTACGTGGAGCAAAAATGGAAGATGTTATTTTTGCGGGAAGTGACTCTCGTAAGCCACTTAATTTTGCAGAGGTAACACTTGTATTAGATAATACAGACGAGCAACTTGCTTTTTCTTATACAGAAGTCAGTGTAACAAGACGCGTATACCGTTCAGGTGATAGTGAATATTTATTAAATAACCAACAGTGTCGCCTGAAGGATATTACGGACTTGTTTATGGATTCAGGACTTGGCAAAGAAGCATTTTCAATTATTTCACAAGGCCGTGTCGATGAAATTTTAAATAGCCGACCTGATGACCGACGTGCTATTTTTGAAGAGGCAGCTGGCGTATTAAAGTATAAAATAAGAAAAAAGAAGGCAGAGCATAAGCTTGTTGAAACAGATGAAAATTTGTATCGAGTATTAGACATTCTCCATGAATTAGACAACCGATTAGAGCCGCTTGAAATGCAGGCATCTAATGCAAAAGACTATGTACAAATGTCTACCGAGTTAAAAGATTTTGATATTGCGATTCTTGTGCATGATTTTAACAATTGTGCACAATCTTTGCATGCACTGAAAGCTGAATTTACAGAGCTGTCTGCTACAGAACAGAAACAAGCACAAAATATTGCAGCTATTGATAAGCAGACAACAAATATCCGTAAGCTATTAACAGAACTTGATACGTATTTGGATACTGCACAGGCTGAGCTTGTTGCTGCAACAATGGAGGTAGAGCGCTGGGATGGACGCAAGGCATTAATGGCTGAAAAGCGGCAAAATGCCTCCAATCAACTACAGCAGCTGCAAGGAGCCTTACAAGAGGCAAAGGCAGAGGTAGAAACACTGCTTGTGCAAGAGCAGGATAAAAAGGAGCAATTCTCTGAAAAGCAGCAAGCAGTTTTAACGCTTAAGCAAAGCATTAAGCAGCTAGAGCAATCATTAAATCGCTCAGTAACAGAAATTGAACAAGAAATTGAAGACTATAAAAATCGTTATATTGATTCATTAAATGAAGAAGCAACCATTAAAAATGAATTAAAAAATATTGATCAGCAGTTAACACAGCATAAGGCAATGGCAGCGCGAATGTCTGACCAAACAGATGAAATTGGGCAGGAGCTTATGCAAATTATTGCTGAAAAAGATAAGTTAGTCGCTACTTATACAACAACAGTGAACAACCTACAGGAAAAACTCGAACAGCATGATGCCTTACAACTACAATTAAAAGATAGTAATGCTAGCTTTACTGATAAGCAAGATATGCTTTATAAGGCATATCAGCATCAACAGCAGCTCAAGGCTCGAAAGGATACACTTGCTGAGCTGGAGGCAGATTTTTCAGGCTTTTTCCAAGGTGTCAAAGAAGTCTTACTGGCACGTGATAAAGGTGAATTACAAGGTATTGAAGGCGCTGTTGCTGAGTTAATCCAAGTGGAGGGAAAGTTTTCACAAGCTATTGAAACCGCATTAGGTGCAGCCTCTCAGCATATTGTGACAACGAATGAACGTCATGCACAGCAGGCGATCCATTGGTTAAAGCAAAAAAGGGCTGGGCGAGCTACTTTTTTACCAAAGACGGTTATGAAGTCACGCAAAATTAATATAGCAACCATCCAACTGGCAACAGAGCATCCAGCGTTTATTCAAATGGCAGATGCCCTTGTAACATTTAATGAGGCTAATCGAACAATTGTTGAAAACCTTTTAGGTAATGTTATTGTAGCAGCAAATTTAGAAGGAGCTAGCCAAATTGCCAGATTATGTGGGTTCCGTTACCGAGTTGTGACACTTGATGGGGATATTGTCAATGCAGGTGGTTCACTAACAGGAGGTGCAAGCAAACAGCAATCTTCCCTTTTCTCAAGAAAAGCTGAGCTAGATGATTTAATTGTTAAGCTAGAGTCGTTACAGAATTCCATTTACAGTGCTGAACAGGCTGTTGCGGCAGAGAAGGAAAAGCTTGCAACATTGAGAGAGCAGGTAGAGCAACTAAAGCTTGAGAGCGAGCAACTACGAAAAGCTGAAATGGAGCAGGCTGGGCGTATTCGTGAGCTTGAGGCAATTGAAAAAAGCTTATCAGCGCGTGTATCCTTTGCCTCAACTGAAACGCAGGATGTAAAAACGCGTGAAGAAGCATTGCTAACACAAAAACAAATAGCAACAGAGCGATTACACGCACTTGCAGCCGAGCTTGCTGACATTAATCGAACAGTAGAGCAATTAACAAAGGTCAAACTGCAAAGTGAAACGGAGAAAGATGTACTACGTGAGCAGCTAGCTGAAAAGCGTTCACAATTAGCTGTTATGCAGGAACAAATGTCACAGGTGCAAATTGCAACAGCAGAGATAGCACTGCAATTAAACAAAGCACAACAAAAAGTCGAAAATATTTCTCAGGAAATAGCATGGCTTCAATCTGATGCATCGACAAATCATTTAAGTGATGAAGAAATTGACGAGCAGGTTGTACAATGGAAGGCAACAAGAGATACGCTTCAAGCAACGATTTCTCAGAAAAAAGAAGACAAAGCAAAGCAACAGCAGGAGCTTGCAACATTAGAGGAGCAGTTGAAGGAAGTGCAACGTATTCATAAAGGATACCTTGAAGCAATACGTGCCAATGAGTTGAAACGAAGTCGTTTAGAATTTGAAATGGATAATTTCCAAGAGCAGCTTGAGGAAAATTATCAGCTCACAATCGAGGATGCAGAGGCAGAGGCTCTTATGATTGAGGATGAGGAGCATGTACGCCGACGTGTAAAGCTGCTTAAAAAATCAATTGAAGAGCTAGGCCCTGTTAATATTAGTGCGATTGAGGAATATGAACGAGTGCTTGAGCGTCATACCTTCTTAACAGAACAGCGTGAGGATTTACTTGCTGCACAGGAAACATTACATGAAGCGATTAAAGAAATGGATGAAGAAATGACATTGCGCTTTAGTGAAACGTTTTATGCGATTCGTGAGCAGTTTAAACAGGTATTCCGTGAATTATTTGGTGGCGGGCAAGCCGATTTAGTATTAATAGACCCACAAAATTTACTAGAAACAGGTATTGAAATTGTTGCACAGCCACCAGGGAAAAAGCTGCAAAATTTAAGCCTGCTTTCTGGTGGTGAACGTGCACTAACAGCTATTGCTTTATTGTTCTCGATTTTAAATATACGCCCTGTTCCATTTTGTATTCTCGATGAGGTGGAGGCAGCGTTGGATGAAGCAAATGTTGTTCGTTATAGCCAATATTTGAAAAAATTTAGCCGTGATACACAATTTATTGTTATTACACATCGTAAAGGAACAATGGAGGGAGCCGATGTTCTGTATGGTATAACAATGCAGGAATCAGGTGTATCCAAGCTGGTATCAGTCAAATTAGAAGATGAACCCGTACTTGCGGAGCAAAGGAGCAAACAAGGATGAGTTTTTTTAAACGTTTAAAAGATAAATTAATAGGCAATCCAGCAGAGGAAGAAAAACTGCAAGAGCAAGAGCTTGAGCAGGATGCCGAACAGCAAGAGCAGGCAGAGTCTAGTGAGCCTGCTACGATTGAAGTGGAAACGGTGGAAGCACCTGACGCAGTGTTGCCAGTAATCGACAATGAGCAGGAAGAGGAACCTCAGGCTGTTGTGGAGGAGCAGCAGGAAGTACAGGAGCTAGCGGTTATTGAGGAGGAGCCAGTGGAAGAGAAAAAGCCTTCTGCTTGGTCTATTACTCAAAAATTCAAGGCAGGGCTTGAAAAAACTCGTAATTCCTTTACATCTAAAGTCAATGACCTTGTTGCACGCTATCGTAAAGTCGATGAGGACTTCTTTGAGGAATTAGAGGATTTATTATTACAAGCAGATGTTGGCTTTGAAACAGTGATGGAACTGATGGATAAATTACGCTTTGAGGTTCAACGTAAAAATATAAAAGATACAAATGGCATTCAAGCTGTTATTTCTGAGAAGCTTGTCGAAATTTATGAGCAAGGTGAGGACGATTTAATTGAGCTAAATATGCAGCCTGATGGTGAGCTAACAGTTATATTATTTGTTGGTGTAAATGGTGTTGGGAAAACAACAACAATTGGCAAGCTTGCTCATCGTCTAAAATCTCAAGGGAAAACGGTTGTGTTAGCAGCAGGTGATACATTCCGTGCGGGTGCGATTGATCAATTGCAAGTATGGGGAGATCGAGTTGACTGCGAGGTTATTAAACAATCAGAGGGCTCTGACCCAGCAGCTGTGATGTATGATGCGATTCGTGCAGCCAAAAATAGAAAAGCAGATGTGTTAATTTGTGATACGGCTGGACGCTTGCAAAATAAAGTAAACTTAATGAACGAGCTTGAAAAGGTGCATCGTGTTATTTCACGAGAAATTCCAAATGCACCACATGAGGTCTTATTAGCATTAGACGCAACGACAGGCCAGAATGCACTTGTACAAGCACAAACATTTAAAGAAGCAACAAATGTAACAGGGATTGTATTAACGAAGCTGGATGGTACAGCTAAGGGCGGTATTGTACTGGCAATTCGTCACAAGCTGCATATTCCAGTAAAATTTGTTGGTCTAGGTGAGAAAATGGATGATTTACAGCCATTTGATGCAGAACGCTATGTTTATGGTTTATTTGCAGAGGGCTTAGATAAAGAGCTACAAAATAGCGAAGATTAATTGTCATAACTGCGATAAAGCGCTTGGGCTGTAGGAAAGGTGAATGACCTTGTTGAAAGAGGAAATACTAGCGGACGGTACGCTACAATGAAGACTTTTAGACAAGGAGATTACCTTGACACAGATGGGCGCCTTTCGTTATGATACAAATGACTAATAGCGGGAGGAGAAATATTCGATGCTACTTGAAAAAACAACACGCATGAACTTTCTCTTCGACTTTTATCAAGCATTATTAACAGATAAGCAAAGAAGTTATATGGAGCTCTATTATTTAGATGATAATTCACTAGGAGAAATTGCTGAATCCTATGGAGTTTCACGTCAAGCTGTTTACGATAATATTCGTCGAACAGAGGCGATGCTTGAGGAATATGAAGAAAAATTATGTTTACTTGAAAAATTTCAACAACGTACCCAAATGCTTGCACAGCTAACAGAGGGGATTACGAAACAAAGTATGACAATGGAAGAGCAGCTAGCGCTTATTGAACAGTTGAAAGAATGGGATTAGGAGGCGAAGGCAATGGCTTTTGAAGGATTAGCGGAACGACTCCAAGGAACGATCCAAAAGATTAAAGGCAAAGGGAAAGTATCAGAGCAAGATGTAAAAGAAATGATGCGAGAAGTCCGATTTGCTTTAATTGAGGCGGATGTTAACTTAAAAGTAGTCAAAGAATTCGTAAAAAAGGTGAGTGAGCGTGCTGTTGGTGTAGATGTTATGCAAAGCTTAACACCAGGTCAGCAAGTCATTAAAATTGTACAGGATGAATTAACAGCATTAATGGGTGGCGAACAAAGCCCCATTAAATTTAATACAAAGCCGCCAACTGTTATTATGATGGTTGGGCTGCAAGGTGCAGGGAAAACAACAACTACAGGTAAACTGGCGAATATTTTACGAAAAAAATATAATCGTAAACCATTACTAGTTGCCGCTGACGTTTATCGCCCAGCAGCTGTTCAACAATTACAGACGTTAGGGAAACAGTTATCTTTACCTGTTTTTTCGTTAGGCACTGATATATCCCCTGTGGAAATCGCACGGCAGGCAATGGAGAAAGCGAAAGAAGAGCATCATGATGTCGTGATTATTGATACAGCGGGTCGTCTGCATATAGATGAGGACTTAATGCAGGAATTAAAAGATATTCGTGCATTAAAAGAACCAGATGAAGTATTCCTTGTGGTCGATGCAATGACAGGTCAGGATGCTGTCAATGTAGCAGAGAGCTTTAATGAAGCAATCGGTATTACAGGGGTCGTGTTAACAAAGCTTGATGGCGATACACGTGGTGGTGCAGCACTCTCCATTCGTTCCGTTACAGAGAAACCAATTAAGTTTGTCGGAATGGGCGAAAAAATGGATGCGCTTGAGCCATTCCATCCAGAGCGTATGGCATCACGTATTCTTGGCATGGGTGATGTGCTATCACTTATTGAAAAAGCACAAGCAAATGTGGATGAGGCAAAGGCGAAGGAACTTGAAGAAAAATTCAAATCCCAAACCTTTACATTTGATGATTTTGTAGAGCAATTACAGCAAGTAAAAAAAATGGGCCCATTAGATGAAATTTTAAAAATGCTTCCAGGCGCTAACAAAATAAAAGGCTTAGATAATGTAAAAGTAGATGACAAGCAAATGGGTCGTGTAGAAGCCATTATCTATTCAATGACGCCTGCTGAAAAGACCAACCCAGAGATTATTAATGGTAGCCGTAAAAAGCGTATTGCAAAAGGCTCAGGAACGTCTATTCAAGAGGTTAATCGTTTACTTAAGCAATTTGATGATATGAAAAAAATGATGAAGCAAATGACTGGTATGGCGAGTGGCAAAGGAAAGAAAAAAATGAAATTACCAGGCCTTGATTCATTGTTTAAATAATAATTTATAGGTGTTAAGAAAAAACACTTTACAAACAACCTAAACATTGATAATATACTATCTTGTGTGAAACTTATTCGGAGGTGCTATTAAAATGGCAGTTAAAATTCGCTTAAAACGTATGGGAGCTAAAAAATCTCCTTTCTATCGTATCGTAGTTGCAGACGCTCGTTCACCACGTGATGGTCGTCAAATTGAAACAGTAGGTACTTACAACCCACTAACTCAACCAGCTACTGTAAACATTGATGAAGAGAAAGCTCTTAAATGGTTAGCTGACGGTGCAAAACCATCAGATACAGTGCGTAACCTGTTCTCAGAACAAGGTATCATGGAAAAATTCCATAACCAAAAATTCAGTAAATAATCGGGGGCGACGTCTTTGAAGCAGCTGATTGAAGCAATCGTTTTACCACTAGTCGATTATCCACAGGAAGTTCGTATTGAAACGGATGAAAATGCAAATCGAATTGTTTATAAACTTTTTGTTCATCCAGAGGATCGAGGGAAAGTCATAGGCAAGCAAGGGCGAGTAGCGAAAGCAATTCGTACAATTGTTTATTCAGCGGCAGGTAGTCACCATCAAAAGAAGACCTACGTCGATATATTGGATTAATAGAAAAGATTTTGTCATGTTTAGCACAAGTTTTGAAACGTTCAAATAGCTATTGTTAGATAGTTGGAGCGGACTTGTATGGCATGTATAAAATCTGGACGAAGGAGGAGGGAGCTTGTTGGTTCCTTCCTCTTTTTAGCATAGGAGTACGTTTTAATTGAGGTGATAGTTGAATGGAATGGTTTAATGTAGGGCGTATTGTCAATACACACGGCATTCGTGGTGAAGTGCGTGTTTTATCGACAACAGACTTTGAAGAAGAGCGCTTTGCGGTGGGTAATAAACTCGCTGCCTTTAAAAAAGACGATAAAAAGCCAACATGGGTAACAATTGAAGCTGTACGCCGTCATAAAAACTTTATTTTATTAACATTTGAAGGCATGAACAATATTAACCTTGTCGAGCCATTTAAAGAAGGTATGTTAAAAATCACAAAGGATCAAATGACAGATGATTTACTTGAAGAAAACGAATATTTCTTCCATGAGATCATCGGCTGTACAGTAGTTTCTGAGGAAGGTGCAACAATTGGTATTGTAGCTGATATTCTTCAAACGGGAGCAAATGATGTCTGGGTAGTGAAAGGCTCAAAAAAAGAGCATTACATCCCTTATATAGAAGATATCGTAAAAGATATCGATGTGGAGGATAAGAAAATTGTTATCCATGTGATGGAAGGTTTATTATGATGAATATTCATGTTTTAAGTTTGTTTCCTGAGATGTTCTCAGGTGTCTTTGGGGCATCTATCTTAAAAAAGGCACAGGAAAAGGGCGCTGTAAAGCTAGAGGTAACAGATATACGTGCGTTTTCAGGGAACAAGCATCATCAAGTTGACGATTATCCATATGGTGGCGGCGCAGGTATGGTATTAAAGCCTGAGCCGATGTTTCAGGCTGTTGAGGCAATTACAGCTGGCAAACAACCACGTATTATTTTAATGTGTCCTCAAGGTGAACGCTTTACACAAAAAAAAGCAGAGGAACTGGCGCAAGAAAAAGAACTAGTCTTTTTATGTGGTCATTATGAAGGCTATGATGAGCGCATTCGCCAGCATCTTGTCACAGACGAGATTTCCATTGGAGATTTTGTTTTAACGGGTGGAGAGCTAGGAGCAATGACGGTTATTGATAGCGTAGTACGGCTACTACCAGGCGTATTAGGTCAGGAGGATTCACACATACAGGATTCCTTTTCAACAGGCTTGCTAGAGCATCCTCATTATACACGACCAGCAGAATTTCGAGGGATGAAAGTGCCTGATGTTTTATTATCAGGCAATCATGCTAAAATTGCACAATGGCGTGAGGAGCAATCACTGCAAAGAACATTTGAGCGCCGACCTGACCTTTTAGAGCATTACCCATTAACAGACAAGCAAAATTTATATCTAGAAAAATTAAAAAACAACAATAAAGATGCTTGATTGCTTGCTTTATTTATGATAACATCTAATCTGTACTTCTATGTGAAGTGCTGAATTACGGTGTTCCGCTGTGGCATAAATTGCGTGCAAGAGCATCTGTCTAAGGAGAGAAAACACAATGTCAAACATTATTGCAGAAATTACAAAATCTCAGCTTCGCACTGATCTACCAACTTTCCGTCCTGGTGATACTGTTAAGGTACACGTGAAAGTTGTAGAGGGTACTCGTGAGCGTATCCAAGTTTTCGAAGGTGTCGTAATTAAACGTCGTGGTGGCGGAATTAGCGAAACTTTCACAGTTCGTAAAATTTCTTACGGTGTAGGTGTTGAGCGTACATTCCCTGTACACACACCAAAAATCGCTAACTTAGAAGTTGTACGTCGTGGTAAAGTACGTCGTGCTAAACTTTACTACCTACGTAACCTACGTGGTAAAGCTGCTCGTATTAAAGAAATTCGATAATTATGGTTTAAAAGGGAGGGGCTTGTACACAAGTCCCTTTTCTTTTTGCTTGTCATCTTAATTTACTATCATCTAAAATAGTGATAGACAAGGGGGCAGTGCTCGATGGAAAAACAAGTAAAAGAAAAAAATGAGTTATGGGAATGGACAAAGGCACTATTAATTGCATTTGCGATTGCAGCAATTATTCGATATTTTTTATTTACACCGATTGCGGTTGATGGAGAGTCTATGATGCCAACCCTTGAAGATGGCGATCGTATGATTGTCAACAAAATTGGTTATAAAATAGGTGAGCCAAAACGCTTCGATATCGTAGTCTTTCATGCACCTGAGCAAAAAAATTACATAAAGCGTGTTATTGGATTGCCAGGGGATACGTTAGAATATAGAGATGACCAATTGTATATTAATGGTGAGCCGATAGATGAACCCTATTTAGATGCCTATAAAGCACAAGTGACTGGGGGAACCTTAACAGAAGATTTTACTTTAAAGGATATTGATGTTTCCTTAGATACGATTCCTGAAGGGTATGTTTTTGTTATGGGGGATAATCGTCGAAATAGTAAAGATAGTCGCCATATTGGTCTTGTTGAACAAAAGGAAATTATCGGTAACACTAGTTTGATTTTCTGGCCGTTTAGTGACATAAAAATTGTAAAGTAATACAAGAAAGGGAGCGCAATCACTCCCTTTTTCTGTTAGTTTAGGAGGTATGAATGTGACGATACAATGGTTTCCAGGGCATATGGCAAAGGCCAGACGTGAAGTAACGGAAAAATTAAAGCTTGTTGATATTATATTTGAATTAATTGATGCACGTTTACCTCTATCTTCTCGTAATCCAATGATTGATGAGGTGATTCATCAAAAGCCTCGTTTATTAATTTTAAATAAAGCTGATATGGCTGATGAGCATGAAACACGTAAATGGGTAGAGTATTTTGCACAGCATGGACATAAAGCGGTAGCGATTAATTCACTTGAAGGCAAGGGCTTACAGCAAGTCACGAAAGCAGCACAAGAAGTTTTAAAAGAAAAGTTCGACCGTATGAAAGCGAAGGGGATGAAGCCAAGAGCCATTCGTGCAATGATTGTTGGTATACCGAATGTTGGTAAATCCACCCTTATTAATCGCTTAGCGAAAAAGAACATTGCGAAAACAGGCAATACGCCAGGTGTTACAAAAGCACAGCAATGGATTAAGGTCGGAAAAGAGCTAGAATTATTGGATACACCAGGAATTTTATGGCCGAAATTTGAGGATCAAGAAGTAGGCTATAAATTAGCCTTAACAGGCGCTATTAAAGATACCATTACCAATATGGAGGATTTAGCAGTTTACGGCTTGCGCTTCTTATCTATTCATTATCCAAAACGTATGGAGGAGCGTTATGGCTTTGAGTTCCTCCAGGAAGATTTAGTAGAAACTTTTGACCATATTGGCAAGCTGCGCCGTGTCTTTGGAGCAGGCGGAGAAATTGATTATGACCAAGTCGCGCAACTAATTGTGCGAGATATTCGTGGGTTGCAATTAGGAAAGCTAACATTTGATTTTGTGAATGAACAGCTAGAAAAAGAGGCATTATCAGAGCAATAATTTGTATATGGTAACTGTAAAGCTGTTAAGATGCTAAAACAGCCCGCTATCCAATAAAACAAGGATAGCGGGTGTTTGTTGTGCGTATTAACAAGACTACGCTGGGGTTTATTTAAGATTGCTGTGCATCAATAAACGATAACACATGCTTTCTGCCTGGTGCGGCATGGATTGCTCCCTTTACTGAAGCAGTTAATGCACCACTTGCATTGGCGAATGTTAATAGCTGCTGCTGATGATTGCGTATAATTGTACATAGCAGCTCTTGTGAAACATCAAGCGACAGTAACTCGGCTAAAAAACCACCAATAAAAGCATCACCTGCACCTGTTGTATCTGCAACTATTACTTGAAAGCCAGCCCCTTCAAAGACTTCACCAGTTTTTAAATAAATAGCAGCGCCATTTGCGCCTTTTGTATAGATAACGACTTGCACATGACCGACAAAGAGTGAGCGAATTGCCTCTGCTTCATCTTCAATATTTGTAATAAAGTAAAGCTCCTCGTCTGATATTTTGACAATATCGGCAGTTGGTAAAAAATCTAAAATTGTTTGACGGCACAGCTCTTTGTTCGGCCAAAGAGGGAGGCGTACATTTGGGTCAAAGCTGATAATACCGCCTACTGCACGTATATCTTCAATTACTTTTTTATGCGTCTGCTTCATTGGGCTTTCCACTAAATCGACAGAACAAAAATGTAGTAAATCACCTTGCTCAAACCATGTTGGTTGTACATCCTCAGGGGCAAGTAGTAAATCTGCTGCATTCTTACGATAGAAGCTAAAATCACGTTCTCCTGATGCCGTCACAGAAACAAAGGCTAGACCTGTTTCACCTTCCTCACAGCGAATAATACGAGATGTATCAACACCGTTTGTTTGGAGAATATTGAATAAATAATCACCGAAGCTGTCATTTGCAAGCTTTGTAAGCATAACAGCATGCCCATCGTATTTTGCCACAGCAATTGCCACATTCATCGGTGCACCACCGGCTACACGCTCAAAGCTCGTTACATCTTTTAAAGGCTGAGCTTTTTCAAGAGGAATAAAATCAATTAATGCCTCACCAATACAAAAAATCTTTTTCAATCATGTCACCTTATTTCCAAATATCGTTTAATGTCCAATATGTGAGTTCTTTAACGTTTGCCCCAGCAGCTACTTCAATACCTAAGCGCTCCTCAGTCGGGTAGATGCGGCTTGTCATTGTTGCTTCGCCATTACCTGCAAATACTTCGATAGAGGAACGGTCAACAAAGAGATGTAAAATCAGTTCATTGTCTGCATGAAGCATCGCTGTACGAATACCGTCTTCTGCTTTCCCAGATTTGGAGCAATCCAATAGTAATTTTTGCGTTTTATAATCATATGTTAACAAGGTTTCCTCTGCATGAATACCACGAAGCTTTAAGCTAACAGGCTGTTCATGACGGATGTCGAATACTGCCTTAATTTCTAACAATTCTTGATTTGTTGAAACTAAATAATTTGTTGCTAATGTTTGGTTTTGTAAGACTTGATACTCAGCATTGCGCAATGCTTTTAATTCCTCTACAGGATGCATACGCAATTTATGGTCGTCACTTAATGTTAGTACACGCGGTAATGTTAATGCACCACACCAGCCATCTGCCTTTGTTGGCATGTCAGACTCCCACATATCCATCCAGCCGATTACAATGCGGCGACCTTGATCATCTAAAAATGTTTGGGCGGCATAGAAATCATGTCCATTATCTAGCTCTGTAAAAGGTGATGTTTCTGTAAAGCTATTTGTATCATATTGATAATCGCCTATTAAGTAACCTGTTTGGAAAAGATTATTGTATAAGTCGCCCTGCTTTTCTATTCCTTGAGGAGAAATTAATAGAATATGCTTGCCATCTAGCTCAAAGAAATCTGGACATTCCCACATAAAACCTAAGCTACCATCACTTTGTGCAAGGACACCTACATACTCCCACTGACGTAAATCAGCAGAGCGATACAAAATAACACGCCCTACCATATCTTTTGTGGCGTTGCCTAGAATCATATACCAAGTATCTTCGTGCTTCCATACCTTTGGATCGCGAAAATGATGCGCGCTGTCAGCAGGAGGCTCTGGAATTACAGCGTTTTCTGTCACTTTTGTAAAGGTCACACCATCCTGACTAACGGCGATATTTTGTGTTTGATAAAAAGTATCTTGTTCCTTATCAATATAGATATGTCCTGTATAAATTAATGTTAGCTGCCCATTGTCATCGACAGCACTACCAGAAAAACAGCCATCCTTATCATAATCATTGCCGGGAGTCAGTGCGATAGGGAGATGCTCCCAGTAGACAAGATCCTTACTTTTGACATGCCCCCAGTGCATCGGTCCCCAGTTTTCATCATATGGGTGGTGCTGATAAAAGGCATGATATTCTCCTTGATATTGGATCAGTCCATTTGGGTCATTAATCCATTGAGCAGGAGCCATAATATGATAGCCTAAACGATAACGATGATTGATTTTTTGTGCGGCTGATTGTTGTGCTTCCTGTGCTTGCTGTAATGTTTTCATGTCAAAGCCCTCCTAAAGTTGGTTGTGGTTCTGCTGGTTCTGATTTTTTTATAGTTGGTTTCGTATTTAATAATGTGAAAATAGAAATGACACTAAAAATCAAGACAACTACACCCATAATTAAATACGTGTTACGGAATCCAACATGATCATAAAGTGTACCTGCAATTGGTGATAGAATGGATGCACCAATTTGAGTAGCGAATTGGAACCCTACTAAATACAGGATAGATGATAAACGTGTATCGAAATTAGCCGCTAGATATTTAAAAATAGCAATTAACATAATTGGTAATTCAAAGGCATGAATTAGCTTCATACTTGAAATACCAATTGGCCCGTCCACTATACCAGAGCCGATAATACGAAATGCCATTAAAAAGCCTGCTAATAATAAGCTTTTTTTCGCACCTAATTTATTGACAATAAATGGTGCAGCAAACATCATACCAGCTTCTAAAAATACTTGGAAAGAATTTAAGTAGCCAAAGACTTGATTGCCTAATGCTTCACTAGAGAATAATGATGAGTAGTAAATCGGGAACTGTTGGTCATAGACACTATAAACACATGTAACACCGATTACATACATCATTAAGAACCAAAAATCCTTTAGTTTAAAGAGATTGCCTACATCCTTCAATGTAATGGATTCGGCTTTTTCAATTTCATCATGTGTCATTTCAATTTTGATGGAGAGAATAATGCCAACTAAAATAATCGCTGACACACTCGCAATCCAAAAGTTGATATTTGGGTTGATGTTGAATAATTGCCCTGCAAAAAATGTAGCTGCTGCCCATCCTAGCGAACCCCACATTCTTGATTTCCCATATTCAAAGCCATATTTGCGCCCAACCTTTTCAATATAAGATTCGATTGCACCAATTCCTGCTAGAAATGCCATCCCTAAATAAAGTCCACCGACAATTGCACCAAGAAAAACATTGTATTGCAGTAAAGGTCCATAAACGAAAATATAAAAAGGTCCAACGAATACAAGTAGAATGCTAATAAAGAACAAAATATTTTTCTTTAAACCAATTTTATCTGAAATATAGCCATAAAGAGGCTGCATACATAAAGCGAAAATGGCGTTTGCAGAAAAGATAATCCCTGTTGCTGAACCGCTTAAATTAATTTCTTGCCCTAACCAAATTGAAAATAATGAGTAACTAGATGACCAAGTGAAGAAGAAAAAGAAAAAATAAGCACTGAGTTTCCAGTAAAGGTTGTTAGCTGTTTGCATAGTGTACACCCTTTCAAATAATAGAGTATTATAACAATTTGTTTTTTTATAAATATTGTAATCGCTTGCAAAAAATATTTTATGTCAACCGGTTTCATATGTCGATCATATAAAGTAAAATTGCAATCAGTGAGAGATGTTAGATGAATAAAGATGCTGCTACTAACAGAAACATAAATAGGGGTTTATAGCCTGTTAATACGAGATCAATTCATCTATAATAGAAGGATATTTGTGTAAGTAAAACGGCATTGAAAGGAGAGGCTATATGAAACCGACAATTAGTGATGTGGCAAAGGTAGCAGGTGTATCACCAACAACGGTTTCTCGTGTCTTAAATAACCGTGGCTATATTAGTCAAGAAACGAGAGATAGTGTGCAACGTGCCATGGAAAAGGTGAACTATTTTCCAAATGATGTCGCTCGTTCGTTATTTAATAAACGGACCTATTTGATAGGCGTTATTGTGCCACAAACGAGCAATCCATTTTTTGGAGAGCTCATTTTTCATATTGAAAGCATCTGTGCTTCATTAAATTATAAAGTGTTGCTTTGTAATAGCTTAAATAGAGCAGATAAAGAGAAAAATTACTGGGCAATGCTGATGCGTAATCAAGTAGATGGTGTGATTGCTGTGACATATAATCGCGGCTTAGTCAATGGACATGAGCAGCATTTACCTATTGTAACAATCGACCATTATTTATCCCCAACAATACCAGTTGTTTCCTCAGATAATTACGCTGGTGGTGTACAAGCTGCAAAATTGCTACTGGCAAAAGGGTGTCAGCATATTCTCCATATTAATGGTCCTTTAAAGCTTGAAACCCCTGCCAATTTAAGGCGTAAAGGCTACGAGGCAGTGATGCAGGAGCATGGACGAACAGCCATTACATATGAAATAGCTAGTGCATTGAATCGTCATGAACAGCAAAAAGTCATTGCACAACTTTTTCAAGAGCATCCAGAAGTAGATGGTATTTTTGCGAGTGATGATTTAATTGCTGCTACTGTTATCACCGAAGCACCGAAGTATGGCAAACATATTCCAACAAATTTAAAAGTTATTGGTTATGATGGTACGGAAACGTGCCAAGCATTGTTGCCGAGTTTAACAACGATACGCCAGCCGATTGAATTAATCGCGCAAAAGGCTGTAGAGGTTTTATTGAAGGAAATTGAAGGAAATTATGAGGAAACAGCAAAAGATATTTGCTTGCCTGTGCAATTAATTGAAGGTACAACAACATAAACACGCATGTGAAAGTCATGCAATTGTAAATAACTTTATCTGATTAGTGCACATGATGCAAATACAATAGCAAGGGCTTGCAGGGAATGTATTTCCTTACAAGCCCTTTATTTTATTTTATAATAAAATAAACAAGCCGATATACGTAGTAGAGATGAGGTTATAGGATATGCAAACAATTAAAGAAATTACAGTAGCGTTAAAGGCTGCTACAACATATGAGTCATGGATGGAGGCGCTACAGCAAGATAGCCGTGCAGGTGTACAAAAAGCATGGCAGCAATTTATTAAACGCATGAATAAACAGCAGCAATTACAACAACAACATGATGCGAAAATTGCCTTTGATGCACAGTTTGGTCAGCTTGTAGCGGGGGTAGATGAGGCTGGTCGTGGTCCATTGGCAGGCCCTGTTGTGACTGCTGCTGTTATTTTACCTGAAAACTGTCAGGCATTGCTTGGCTTAAATGATTCAAAACAGTTATCAAGGGACACAAGAGAACGCATGAGTATTTTAGTGAAAGAGCATGCGCTTAGCTATAGTATTCACTTTCTAAATGCTACAAAAATTGATGAACTCAATATATATGAAGCGACAAAGCAGTCGATGGCTGCAAGTGTAGAGGGGCTACATATAAAGCCTAATTTTGTAATAGCAGATGCGATGACACTGCCTATTCCTATACCGCAGCGCTCTATTATTAAAGGGGATGCACAAAGCTTAGCCATTGCAGCTGCTTCGATTTTAGCGAAAACGGCACGTGATCATTATATGGAGGAGCTGGCACAGGAGTTTCCTCAATATGGATTTGAGCAGCATGCAGGCTATGGCACGAAGCAGCATTTAGAGGCACTTGCTAAGTATGGACCAACAATTCACCATCGAACAAGCTTTGAGCCGATAAAATCTATGTTAAAGAGGTGAGGGCATGACATCTACATCGTTTAATCCGATTCAAACACAGCAAAATGCGATAACAGCAACAAATCAGCCGCTTGCATTAAAGCAAGGACAAGTATTTCACGGTACCATTAAGCAATTATATCCAGACCAAATGGCAGAGGTACAAGTGGGCAATCAAAAATTAATAGCGAAGCTTGAGGTTCCTTTAAAGGCTGGAGATGCTCATTTCTTTCAAGTAACAGGTACAAACCCACAAACGGAATTAAAGGTTGTCACTGGTTCAATGGCACAAACTACCTCTCCAAGCCAGCAAATTAGCCAATTATTAGAATCTATGAACCTACCTAAAACAACAGAGATGCAGCAATTGCTGGGGCATTTTATGAAGGCACAGCTACCCATTTCTAAAGATCAGCTAGTACAGGCTGAAACGTGGCTAAAGGCATTGCCAGAAGGGGTTTCGAAAGCGGATGCATTGCAGGTGATTCAAAAAATGGTGGAGTTGAAAATGCCAATGACCAATGCTATTTTTCAAGCGCTGATGAGCGGTCAAAAAACTTCTGGTATGACGACAACGATGGATAATTTTGCACAGCTTTTAGCAAAGGACACGGCTTTACCTGAGGCACTTAGGCAAAATTTAATGCAGCAGGTGCAAGCGATTGCCAAGCCCTTTGAGGTTGAAACGGGCAGTGTTATTTTAGCTAGAGCTATCCAGAGCTTAACAAATAATGCCGCCACTACCAGCGACAAGATGCAAGCCTTAATGATATTAAAGGAAGCAGGCATTGTTCCGCAGCAGGCTACATTGCAAAATTGGGCGGCAATCAATGACCCAAAAGCAACACAGCCAATGCAGCAGGCTGGTCATGTTATTCAAACGATACTTGCAACAAAGCCTGAAAATGCTAGTCAGCTTATTGACCAGCTTAAAGCATGGACAGCAAATCAAAGCTTTTTAACAACTAAGCAAAAGGAGCAGGTCCATCAATTAATCGATCGTTTTAGTCAGTTACCTGCAACAAAGCAAACAGTAGAGGTTTTTGCAAAACAGATGCAGGAGCAATTATTAAAAGCATTTGCTCAAAATACGGCTGATCGGTTATTTACGCAAGATGCAAGTGCACTTTCAAGTAAAGATCATTTATTATCGCTTATCAGACAAGAGGCAGCCTCCCCATTGCAAAATGAGGCACTAATGCGCAATCTTGTTAAAAGTAGTATGGAATCCCCACAGCCAATGGTTCAACAACTGATGACACAAGCGGATGCACTTGTCCAAAGTTCGATGGATAGTAAGGCAATGGAACATGCGCTAAAAACTGTTTTAAAAAATTTAGGTATTAGCTATGAGGCAACACTTAATAACAAGTCAGCAGATTTACAAATGGTTGCCCATCAGCTAAAGCCACAGCTCCATACATTATTACAGGAAGCAACGCTTACACCGTCATTAAAGGAAGCAGCAGAAATGCTGATGACACGAATGAACGGCATGCAGCTATCCTCGGGTGAAAATGGACATCAACATCAGCTAATTATGCAAGTACCACTTGAATTCTTTGGGAAGAAAATGGATGCCACATTACAGTGGAATGGACGGATGAAGGATGATGGTAAAATTGATGCCGACTATGCACGTGTTTTATTTTATTTACAAATGGAATCAATGAAAGAAACCGTTATTGATATGCAAGTGCAAAATCGAGTGGTTACTGTAACGGTATTTAACGAACATACAGATATGCAATTGCTTGCAGAACCATTAAAGGCAGCCTTAAAAATAGGCCTAGCAGAAAAAAATTATCAGCTATCAGGTGTTTTTCTAAAGCCATTTGACAAGTCACAAAGTGATAAAATCAGCCCTGTAGTAGAACAGAGAGAGGAACAAAGTGGGGTGGATATTCGCGTATGAGCGAGGGAAAATTTACACGAAAAGAGGCAATTGCACTTACTTATAAAATGGGGCAAGTTGAGAGTCCTGTTGTAGTAGCAAAAGGAAAAGGAAAGATTGCTGAGAATATTTTGGCACGCGCAAATGAGCATAATGTGCCGATTTATGAGGATCCTAACCTTGTACAGCTACTTGGTCAATTAGATTTGAATGAGTCGATTCCTGAAGAATTATATCAAGCCGTGGCAGAGGTTTTTGCATTTATTTATCGTTTAGATCAGCAGCATGCAAAAAAATATAGAAAAAACGAATTATTCTGATTATTTATACGAACTGTATTAATACAAGAAATAGAAGAAAACGTCATAATAATAGAGAAAATTCGAACAAAAGACAAAGTGTAGACTTTATCAGAATCTTTCGTTAGAATAGTCTATGTTAGTAAAACAATTTTATGTAAATGTTTGATGGGAGGATGTATTATGAATATCCATGAATATCAAGGGAAAGAGATTCTGAGAAAATATGGTGTTGCAGTACCAAACGGAAAAGTTGCTTTTTCCCCTGATGAAGCAGTGAAAGTAGCGAAGGAACTTGGCTCAAATGTAACAGTGGTCAAGGCGCAAATTCATGCGGGTGGACGCGGTAAAGCAGGTGGCGTAAAAATCGCTAAAAACCTTGACGAAGTCCGCACTTACGCAAAAGAGTTATTAGGAAAAATTTTAGTGACTCATCAAACAGGTCCTGAAGGAAAAGAAGTAAAACGCTTATATATTGAAGAAGGTTCAGATATCCAAAAGGAATACTATTTAAGCCTAGTATTAGACCGTGCGACATCTCGCGTTACAATGATGGGTTCTGAAGAAGGCGGTATGGATATTGAAGAAGTGGCAGAACAAAGCCCAGAAAAAATCTTCAAAGAAGTAATCGACCCTGTTATTGGATTAACTGGTTTCCAAGCACGTCGTATGGCATTTAATATGAATATTCCAGCAAACCTTGTGGGGAAAGCTGTTAAATTAATGTTAGGTCTATATCAAGCATTTGTTGATAAAGATGCATCAATTGTGGAAATTAACCCACTTGTTGTCACTGGACAAGGCGATGTAATGGCACTAGATGCTAAATTTAATTTTGATGCCAATGCATTATATCGACATAAGGATATTGTCGAATTACGCGATTTCGATGAAGAAGACCCAAAAGAAATTGAAGCATCGAAATATGATTTAAGCTATATTTCATTAGACGGTAACATCGGTTGTATGGTTAATGGTGCTGGACTTGCAATGGCAACAATGGACACGATTAGCTACTATGGCGGAAGCCCTGCTAACTTCCTAGATGTAGGGGGCGGTGCAACAGCTGAAAAAGTAACAGAGGCTTTCAAAATTATCCTTTCCGATCCACATGTAAAAGGCATTTTTGTTAATATTTTTGGCGGTATTATGAAGTGTAATATTATTGCTGAAGGTGTTGTAACAGCTGCTAAAGAAATCGGTTTAGCTGTGCCATTAGTTGTACGCTTAGAAGGTACAAATGTAGAGCTTGGAAAAGAAATTTTAAATGCATCTGGTTTAAACATCGTTGCAGCGGATTCAATGGCTGACGGTGCACAAAAAATTGTGGAACTAGTAGGCTAAGGAAGGCAGGGAGAACAATGGCTGTATTTATTAACAAAGATACAAAGGTAATTGTACAAGGGATTACGGGCGAAACAGCTCTTTTCCATACAAAGCAAATGCTTGAGTATGGTACAAAAATTGTAGCAGGTGTAACACCAGGTAAAGGTGGACTTGAAGTCGAAGGAGTTCCTGTTTTCAATACAGTGTCAGAGGCTGTAGCAGCAACAGGTGCAACAACTTCAGTTATTTATGTACCTGCACCATTTGCGGCAGACGCTATTTTAGAGGCTGTTGATGCAGAATTAGAATTAACAATCTGTATTACAGAGCATATTCCTGTTCTTGATATGGTAAAGGTAAAACGTTATATGGAAGGTAAGAAGACACGCCTAGTTGGTCCAAACTGTCCAGGTGTTATTACAGCCGATGAATGTAAAATCGGTATCATGCCTGGCTATATTCATACAAAAGGCCACGTAGGAGTAGTTTCTCGTTCTGGTACATTAACATATGAAGCAGTACATCAATTAACACAGGCAGGAATCGGTCAAACAACAGCTGTAGGGATCGGTGGAGACCCTGTTAATGGAACAAACTTTATCGATGCACTTGAAGCATTTAATAATGACCCAGACACATATGCTGTTGTGATGATTGGTGAAATTGGTGGAACAGCTGAGGAAGAAGCGGCTGAATGGATTAAAGCCAATATGACCAAACCTGTTGTTGGCTTTATTGGTGGACAAACTGCACCTCCAGGAAAACGTATGGGTCACGCAGGTGCGATTATCTCTGGTGGTAAAGGAACAGCAGCAGAGAAAATTAAAGCAATGAACGCAGCTGGCATTGAAGTAGCCGAAACACCTTCTGTTATTGGTGAAACATTGATTAAAGTAATTAAAGAAAAAGGGCTATACGAAAAATGTAAAACCCATTAAAATGGAAGATGTAGCACATTGTTGCTGCATCTTTTTCATTATTTATACACTGTTTACCATACTTCTGCTAAGTCTAAATAACGATTATTTTTCTATATGTATAGCAAGAGCTTGTGAAAATAATCTAAAATGCCTATATAGAAGACAGTGGGTAAATGTCCACTGAACCGAGATAAAATCCGAACGCAATTACGCTGGGCGTAATTGATTTGCACTGAAATGGAAATAATTGTTATGAATGTATGACGTAGTTAGCAAGACCCTATTTACTGTGCAAAAGCGCATACTTTTTGTTATAAATGATGGGAAAGATTTTTGATGGAGATTGTGTTGGAATCATTATGCGGTCATTTCATTTCTTCTATTATAAGGAGGCTTGTTAAATGATCTTTGCAGTAGATGCACAGAGATTACTAGCTTTGCATTATGTATATCCATTACCACTTCAGAAACTTCAACGATTAGTATCCCCAGTGGATGTATTGAGCCATTTTGAACAGGCTCATTACCATGAGATTGCGAAACTTTTACAAATATCGACAGATAAAGCGTCACAAATCGCTCAAAACTTTCGACAAATGATGACATTTCCGTTTGAGGAAGCCTATGCACAAGCTAATATTTTCCCCATACCCTATTATCACCCTTATTATCCAGCGCAATTATTTGAAATATCTAGCCCACCTACTGTATTGTATGTGAAAGGTCAATGTTCCTTATTAACAAATAACAAACAGATAGCGATTATAGGCTCTAGGAAGGCCACAGCGTATTCAATAAGAGCGATGGACTATATTGTTCCGCCACTTGTTCAACATGGTTATACGGTTGTTAGCGGGCTAGCAAAAGGTGCTGATACAATGGCTCATAAGGCAACGATAAAGATGGGTGGCCAGACAATTGCTGTGCTTGGACATGGTTTTCAATATTTTTACCCTAAAGAGAACCAAGCTCTTGCTCAAGAAATGATGGAGCACCAGCTATTAGTAACGGAATATCCTCCCTATATGAAGCCAGAAAAATGGCATTTTCCAATGCGTAATCGCATTATTAGCGGTTTAGCTAAAGCTTTAGTTGTGACAGAAGCTGCGTTAAAAAGTGGCACACTTATTACAACAGAGCTTGCTTTAGAGCAGGGAAAGGATGTATTTGTTGTACCGGGACCTATTGATGCAGAGCAGTCTAGGGGGACAAATCAGTTACTGTTAGAGGGGGCAATTCCGGTGAGTAATGGTCATCAAATCGTAGAAACACTGGCTCTCTTTTCTAACAAAAATTGAAAAAAAGTTGCATTATCTTAAAATCTGTTATACATTTTGCAACAGGTAACTTAAAAAATTAGTAATAGACCTCGCTAAGGGGGAGATATAGATGGCGGATTATTTAGTGATTGTAGAATCACCAGCAAAAGCAAAAACAATTGAACGTTATTTAGGCAAAAAATATAAAGTAAAAGCATCGATTGGACATGTTCGAGATTTACCTCGAAGCCAAATGGGTGTGGATACAGAAAATAATTATGAACCTAAATATATTACCATTCGTGGTAAAGGGCCTGTTTTACAGGAGCTTAAGACGGCAGCTAAAAAAGTGAAGAAAGTATTTCTAGCAGCCGATCCAGACCGTGAGGGAGAAGCGATTGCTTGGCACCTTGCGACTGCGTTAAACATTGATATTAATTCAGATTGTCGAGTTGTCTTTAATGAAATTACGAAGGATGCAATTGTTGAATCCTTTAAACACCCTCGTCCGATCAATTTAGATTTAGTGGATGCTCAGCAAACTAGACGAATACTGGACAGACTTGTTGGCTATAACATTAGCCCGATTCTTTGGAAAAAGGTAAAGAAGGGTTTATCAGCAGGTCGTGTACAATCTGTAGCATTACGCTTGATTATTGATCGTGAAAATGAAATAAAAAACTTTCAGCCAGAGGAATACTGGACAATAGAAGGGACATTTGAAAAAGGTAAAAAAACCTTTGATGCCCTTTATTATGGTAATGGCAAAGAGAAAATTAAATTAACAAATGAAGAACAAGTAAAAGCAATCTTAAAAAATGTAAAAGGTACAAATTTTGAAGTTGTTAATGTATCGAAAAAAGAACGTAAACGTAATGCGGCACCAGCCTTTACAACTTCTTCCTTACAGCAAGAAGCAGCACGAAAATTAAATTTCCGTGCTAAGAAAACAATGATGCTTGCACAGCAATTATATGAAGGAATTGATATTGGTAAAAAAGAGGGAACAGTCGGCTTAATTACGTATATGCGTACCGATTCTACACGTATTTCGGATACTGCTAAAGCAGAGGCGACCACTTACATCGAATCAAAGTATGGTAAAGAATATATTGCGACAGATACAAAGCAAGCGAAAAAGGCTTCAAATGCACAAGATGCGCATGAGGCAATTCGTCCAACAAGTACGATGCGTACACCAGAGGATTTAAAAGCGGTGCTTAGTAGAGATCAGTTGCGTTTATACCGTTTAATTTGGGAACGCTTTATTGCAAGTCAGATGGCACCAGCTATATTGGATACAGTAGCAGTAGACCTTCAAAATGGTGATGTTTTATTTCGTGCGAACGGCTCACAAGTTAAATTCGCAGGCTTTATGAAACTCTATATCGAAGGTACTGATGATCAAGCTGAAGAAACAACAAAGCTTCTACCTGAGATGGAAATTGGCGATCAAGTAAAATCGCTTGAAATTGAGCCTAAGCAGCATTTTACACAGCCACCACCACGTTATTCAGAGGCGCGTCTTGTGAAAACAATGGAAGAACTAGGTATTGGACGCCCATCCACATATGCACCGACCCTCGATACAATTCAGCGCCGCGGCTATGTTGTATTAGACGCCAAACGCTTTATGCCAACAGAGCTAGGTGAAATTGTACACCAACTCGTATTAGAGTTTTTCCCAGATATCATAAATATCGAATTCACAGCAAAAATGGAACAAGATTTAGATGATATTGAAGAAGGTAGTCGTCAATGGGTAGAGGTTGTTGATGCGTTTTATAAGGACTTTGAGGTTCATGTAAAACATGCGGATGAAGCTATGGAAAAAGTTGTGATCAAAGATGAGCCTGCTGGTGAGGATTGCGAACTATGTGGTTCACCAATGGTCTACAAGCTTGGACGCTATGGTAAATTTATGGCGTGTTCAAACTTCCCAGATTGCCGCAATACAAAAGCGATTATGAAACCAATTGGTGTAAAATGTCCTTCCTGTGAAACAGGTGAAATTGTAGAACGTAAAAGTAAAACAAAGCGTTTATTCTATGGCTGCAATCAATATCCAGAATGTGAGTTTGTGTCATGGGATAAGCCGATTAGTAGACCGTGTCCGAAATGTAGTGCATTATTAGTAGAGAAAAAGATTAAAAAAGGCGTGCAAATTCAATGTACAAAATGTGACTATGAAGAAGCACCAACTCAATGATAGGAAGATGGTAAGAAACATGACTGAACAAGTAGTAAATGTAATAGGAGCAGGCCTTGCAGGTAGTGAAGCAGCGTGGCAAATTGCAAAACGTGGTGTTAACGTAAAACTTTATGAAATGCGTCCCGTCAAGCAAACACCTGCCCATCATACGGATAAATTTGCAGAGCTTGTTTGTTCGAACTCATTGCGTGCCAATGGCTTAACAAATGCTGTAGGGGTTATTAAGGAAGAGATGCGCATTTTAGATTCTGTTATCTTAAAGGCGGCAGATCAATGTTCAGTGCCTGCCGGGGGCGCATTAGCAGTAGACCGTCATGAATTTGCTGGCTATGTAACAGAGGCTGTAAAAAATCATCCACTTGTGGAAGTGATTCATGAAGAGGTTACAGAAATTCCAGAGGGCATTACGGTTATCGCAACAGGTCCACTAACATCAAAGGCACTAGCTGAAAAAATTCAAAGCTTAACGGGGTTAGATTATTTATATTTTTATGATGCAGCAGCGCCAATTATTGAAAAAGATAGCATAGATATGGACAAGGTTTATTTAAAATCTCGTTATGATAAAGGCGAAGCGGCTTATTTAAACTGTCCTATGACAAAGGAAGAATTTGATCATTTCCGTCAAGCACTTATCGAAGCAGAGGTTGTACCATTAAAAGAGTTTGAGAAAGAAATTTACTTTGAAGGCTGTATGCCAATCGAAGTAATGGCAGCTCGTGGAGAGAAAACAATGCTGTTTGGACCAATGAAGCCAGTTGGTCTGGAAGACCCTAAAACAGGGAAACGTCCTTATGCAGTTGTCCAGCTGCGTCAAGATGATGCAGCAGGTACACTTTATAATATTGTCGGCTTCCAGACACATCTAAAATGGGGTCCACAAAAAGAAGTGCTGCAGCTTATCCCAGGTCTAGAGAATGTGGAAATTGTGCGCTATGGCGTTATGCACCGCAATACATTTATTAATTCACCAAAAGTATTAGAAAAAACATATCAGCTACGCGAGCGAAAAAATATTTTCTTTGCAGGTCAAATGACAGGTGTAGAAGGGTATGTTGAATCAGCAGGGAGTGGATTAATAGCAGGTATTAATGCTGCTCGCTTAGCACTAGGGCAAGAGCCAATTATTTTCCCATTTGAAACAGCGTTAGGAAGTATGGCGCGTTATATAACAGAGGCGCAATCGAAAAACTTCCAGCCAATGAATGTGAACTTTGGTATATTCCCTGAGTTACCACCTGGTCGTCGCTCTAAACCAGAACGTGCAGAAATGCATGCAACGCGTGCATTAAGTGAAATTCGCAATTTTGTGAATTCACAAACAATTTAATTGCCAACAGCCTCTAAAAGTTGATATACTCTTAGAGGCTTTTTCTTTTTGGTGATAAAATGCTGATTTAAACAAAATTTATGATTTTATATTGAGATTTTTTTAAAATATAACTATTTACACTTGCTATATGGTAAAGATAAGTATAGTGTCAATATGTATGTTTATTAATGATAAAAAATGATGCAAGATGACAAAACATTGTCTATTCGTTATAGTACAAGTGTTAGTTATTGAAGGAAATTATTAATAATCATTGGTGGTGAATCTTTCTATGTTAGTTTCGTCCCAAGATGCACTCGAACAGTTCTTGCTTTACATCCAGGCTGAAAAGAACTTCTCTGTTCATACGGTGCGCGAATATGAATCAGACCTGTTAAATTTCTTAGCTTTTCTGCAAGAAGAGGGAGTAAATGATTTAGCAAGTGTTGAATATATACATGCACGTCTTTATGTAACAAAGTTGTACGATGAAAAAAGAGCAAGGGCTTCTATCTCAAGAAAGATTTCCTCGATACGCTCCTTTTTCCGTTTTCTCAATAAACAATATGGATTAGATGATGGCGCATTTCGTTCTCTATACCATCCTAAAAAAGAATCGCGTTTGCCAAATTTTTTCTACGAAGAAGAATTGATGCAGTTATTCGATGCAAATATAGGCGATGATTTGAAATCATTAAGAAATATGGCTATATTAGAGCTGTTATATGCAACAGGTATTCGTGTGAGTGAACTGACATCCATTCAAGTAGAAGATGTTGATTTTCATTATTCTATTATACGTGTGATGGGGAAAGGTCGAAAGGAACGAATTATCCCATTTGGTCAATTTGCGAGTTTAGCCATGCAGGACTACATAGAGCAAGCTCGTCCACGATTGATGAAAAAAACAAAGCATCAGCAGTTGTTTGTCAATATGCGTGGTGGGGAACTTACACCTCGAGGGGTGCGTCATGTTTTAAATGAAATGATTGATAAGGCCTCACTCCATACAAAAATTTACCCACACATGCTTCGCCATACATTTGCGACGCATTTGTTAAATAATGGTGCGGATTTGCGAACAGTGCAGGAGTTATTAGGTCATGCGCATTTATCTTCTACACAGGTTTACACACATGTAACAAAGGAGCATCTTCGTCAAACATATATGAATGCTCATCCAAGGGCATAATAGAGCTAAGGAGGAAGGCAGATGGGACAAATTCATGCAACAACGATATTTGCAGTTCATCATAATGGAGGCTG
Organism: Lysinibacillus sp. FSL K6-0232; assembly: GCF_038008325.1. Taxonomy (NCBI): domain Bacteria; kingdom Bacillati; phylum Bacillota; class Bacilli; order Caryophanales; family Bacillaceae; genus Lysinibacillus; species Lysinibacillus sp. FSL K6-0232. The sequence continues at coordinate 1,087,941 of NZ_JBBOYW010000001.1, forward strand.
TGCTATGGCTGGTGATGGTCAAGTCACATTAGGCAATGCTGTTGTGATGAAGGGAACAGCACGGAAGGTCAGACGTCTGTTTAATGGTCAGGTTCTTGCAGGCTTTGCAGGCTCTGTTGCCGATGCTTTTACATTATTTGAAATGTTTGAAGGCAAATTAAACGAATATAATGGAAATTTACAGCGTGCAGCAGTAGAGGTTGCGAAGCAATGGCGCGGTGATAAAATGCTACGCCAATTAGAGGCTATGCTGCTTGTTATGGATAAAACAACATTGTTACTTGTATCGGGTACAGGTGAAGTTATCGAACCAGATGATGGTATTTTAGCAATCGGCTCTGGCGGTAATTATGCATTATCAGCGGGCAGAGCATTGAAAAAATATGCAGGTGATCAGATGACTGCTCGTGAAATTGCTGAAGCGGCATTAAAAACCGCTGCTGAAATCTGTGTATTTACAAATCATAATATTATCGTGGAGGCGCTGAACGAATGACACAAAAAAATTTAACGCCAAGACAAATTACTGAACATTTAGATCGTTACATTGTTGGGCAGAATGAAGCTAAGCGAGCCGTAGCTATTGCACTACGTAACCGTTATCGTCGTTCATTATTAAATGATGATATGAAGGCTGAAGTCATTCCGAAAAATATTTTGATGATCGGGCCAACAGGTGTCGGAAAAACGGAAATTGCCAGAAGAATTGCGAAACTGACAAATGCTCCTTTTGTAAAAGTGGAAGCAACCAAATTTACAGAGGTAGGATATGTAGGGCGTGATGTTGAATCAATGGTGCGCGATTTAGTGGAAGCTTCACATCGTCTGGTAAAGGAAGCAATGATGGAGTCTGTAAAGGAACAAGCAGAGGAGCTAGCAAATGAAGCTATTGTGAAATTATTAGTGCCTTCTTTACGCAAAAAACAGACAATGCAAAATCCATTTGAAATGTTATTTGGTGGCAAAGAACAGCCAACAAATGATGATTCATCAGCGGATGAGGCTGAAGTACGATCAAAGCGTGCGCAAATTGCTCTTGATTTACGCAATGGTAAACTGGAAAATGAATGGGTGACTGTTGAGGTAACAGAACAAACACCATCCATTTTTGATGCATTACAGGGAACGGGCATGGATATGTCTGCTAATAGTGGGATGCAAGATATGCTCTCTAGTTTAATGCCTAAAAAGCAGAAAAAACGCCGTGTGCAAGTAAAAGATGCACGTCGCATTTTAACAATAGAAGAAGCAAATAAGCTGATTGATGCAGATGAGGTTGCACAGGAGGCAATTGCGAGGGCTGAGCAATCAGGCATTATTTTTATTGACGAAATCGATAAAATTGCTAGCAAAGAAGGAAATACATCAGCAAATGTATCACGCGAAGGTGTGCAACGAGATATTTTACCGATTGTAGAAGGTTCTACAGTGACGACAAAATATGGTGCAGTGAAAACAGATTATATGCTATTTATTGCTGCAGGTGCATTCCATATGTCGAAGCCGTCCGATTTAATTCCTGAGTTACAAGGTCGCTTCCCGATTCGGGTAGAGCTTGAGAAATTAACAAAAGAAGATTTTGTTCGAATTTTACAGGAACCAGATCAATCTCTTATTTTGCAATATAAGGCATTGTTAGAAACAGAAGGTGTGGAAATTAATTTCACAGCAGATGCGATTGAGCGAATTGCTGAAATTGCAACAGAGGTAAATCAGGAAACAGATAATATTGGTGCGCGACGTTTACACACAATTTTAGAGCGTTTGCTAGAGGAGCTATCATTTGAAGCTGCAGAAATTGCACCAGCGAATATCCCAATCAATGCTGCATATGTTGATCAAAAACTTGCAGGCATAGTCAAAAATAAAGATTTATCACAGTTTATATTGTAAGATAAAGCTGAATAGGATTATCTTGGTGCAGCAAATTCTTTTTGTATTGAAAGCGAAGCGATAGATACAGAAAATCCTTTCTTCTGCTGGGAGGGAATGAATGCTTTTTTACCTCTATTCAGTGGGTGTCCGCTGAGCCAAGATAAAAGCCCCGGCGGATGTGCCTGATGTTGGGGCATAATTGATGAAGCCATCCAAAGCTTTAAAATAGTAAGTAAATATGTTCGGATTATTTATAGGAGGAACTTTAAATGAATTTATTAGAAAAAACACGTAGAATTAACGCAATGCTTCAAGCTTCAGCTGGGAAGCCAGTAAACTTCAAGGAAATGGCTGATACACTAGGAGATATTATCGATAGTAATATTTATATTGTAAGCCGTAAAGGAAAATTATTAGGTATTTCCATTCACCAACAAATTGAAAATGAACGTATGAAAAAAATGTTTGAAGAGCGACAATTCCCAGAGGAATATACACATAGCTTATTTACAATTTCTGAAACATCATCAAACTTAGATATTAATGATGAACATACAGCGTTCCCAGTGGAGAACAAAGAATTATTCCAAAATGCATTAACAACAATTGTACCAATCGTTGGTGGTGGTGAACGTCTTGGCACATTAATTCTTGCTCGCCTATCTTCACAGTTTGAAGATGATGATTTAATTTTAGCAGAGTACGGTGCAACAGTAGTAGGCATGGAAATTTTACGCGAAAAATCTGAAGAAATTGAAGAAGAGGCACGTAGCAAAGCTGTTGTACAAATGGCGATTAATTCGCTTTCATATAGTGAATTAGAAGCAATTGAGCATATTTTTGAAGAACTTGATGGCAATGAAGGTTTACTAGTGGCTTCTAAAATTGCTGACCGCGTAGGTATTACACGTTCAGTAATCGTAAACGCATTACGTAAACTAGAATCTGCGGGCGTTATCGAATCTCGCTCTTTAGGTATGAAAGGTACTTATATTAAAGTGCTGAACGATAAATTCTTAAATGCTTTAGCAGAAATCAAGATGAAATAATGGTCTCTTTTATAAATAGAGAAGATAAAAATGTAAGCGTCTGGGTGAATATCTAGACGCTTTTTCTTTGTAAAGCAGTCCGGAATGCTATATTTATTGCTTTCTTCCTAATTATGTTCAAAAAGTTGTCACTACTTTTAGCATAGAAAGAATATGCTAACTATCTCTTTGTTACTTTAGTACAGTAGTAAGTGAAAAACTCTATTTGCACTTTTTGAATATTTGAACTTTGGAATAATAGTCAAAAGGAACCTTGTGAAAAATGCGTTTTTATAGGTAATAGCGTTTGAAAAAAAGCCATATTTCACACTAAAATCGTAAACACTGTAGAAATAGTGTAAAATAACTAGATATTTGTCAAGCTCGAATAAACCCTTGTGAAATAAGAGATACAGCAGTTTTGTCCTGGTTGGATATAAGAAAAAATAGGGCGTATAGACTATTAAAAAGTGACAAAAGACAATAGACACTAGGTATCATCTTAATTACAATTGTATTATTGGATAAAATAACTAATACATAAATTGAAATAAAATGAGGTGAACAGGTTTGAATTTATTTGGAGGAACAATTAGTAGCCTGGAACACGGACTTTCCTATGCCACTTTGAATCATAAAACGATCGCAAATAATATTGCGAATGTCGATACACCTAATTATAAAGCGAAAAATGTTAGTTTTAAAGATATGTTGGAAAAAGAGAGAAGTATAGCGATTTCAGCATATCGCACTGATAATAGACATTATGATTTCACAATTCGACAAGCAACGCCTGGTGTTCATAATCTGGAAAATTTACGCTATCGAAATAATGGGAATGCTGTAGATATGGATGCTGAACAGGCAAAATTAGCAGAAAATCAAATTTATTACAATGCTTTAATTGATCGTGTAAACGGGAAATTAAACACATTAAATACTGTTATTAAAGGAGGTAAGTAATAAATGTCTATTTTTCATGGAATGAATACGACTGCCTCAGCTTTAACAGCGCAACGCCTACGCATGGATGTTATTTCTGCGAATATGGCAAATATGGATACAACACGCGCACGTCAGGTAAACGGAGAATGGGAACCGTATCGACGTAAGTCAGTGACATTAACCGCACAGGAAGGTCAATTCTCAAAAATTTTCAATGCAGCACTTAGTAAAAATGCTAAAAGCGGTGTTGGAAATGGTGTCAAAGTGACACGTATAACAGAGGATCAAGAAACACCTTTCAAGCTTGTTTATGACCCAACACATCCAGATGCAAATGCAGATGGCTATGTCAATATGCCGAATGTAGACCCATTGAAAGAAATGGTAGATTTAATGTCAGCCACTCGTTCATATGAGGCAAATGTAACGGTGTTTAATGCAAATAAATCAATGCTGACAAAAGCTTTAGAGATTGGTAAATAAATAAAGAGAAGGGAAGATACATAATGACAATTTCATCCGTTTCACTCATGACGCCTACTCAAGCTGTAAATGAAACAAATAAGCTGAATACAACACCTTATGAAGCACAACAAAGCTTCGCGAACTCATTAAAAGAAGCAATCGCTAAAGTGAATGATCAACAAATCACTTCTGACACATTTACGCAAAAGCTCATTAAAGGTGATAATGTGGAATTACATGAAGTAATGATTGCATCACAAAAGGCTAGTATTACATTAAACGCAACAATTGAAGTTCGCAATAAGGTGATTGAAGCTTACCAAGAAATAATGCGAATGAGCGTGTAACTTTATTGGCAGAGTAAGAACATACACTGTCGATATAGCTTAACAACCACCTATTTGGTGGGCTCACTGTTTTCGCAAATTATTGATTGCTAGGTTATTCACTATAACCGGAGGATTCATAATGAATGAAAGATTGACGAAAATAAAAAACGACACCAGTCAATTTTGGAAAAGTCGCAGTAAAAAGCAAAAAATAGTTATGATTGGCTCCGTAGTAAGTGTGCTTGTACTTGCAGCAGTTGTGACATTTTTTGCTTCTAAAACTACATATGTACCACTTTACAAAGATTTATCGACAAGAGAAATCGGACAAGTAAAGGAAGCGTTGGATGCCCAAGGTGTGAAATATGAAATTGCTCCAGGTGGAACTTCTATTTTAGTGCCTGAAGAACAGGTTGACTCCTTATTAGTACAGTTAGCTTCAGAGGGGTATCCACAAACAGGTACAATTGATTACTCATTTGCGAATAGCTCAGGATTTGGTATGACAGATAATGAGTTTAATCTATTGAAAAAGGCAGCGACTGAAACTGAAATTGCGAAGCTCTTTAAAAACTTAGAAGGTGTAAAAGATGCAAGTGTGAGAATTACGATGCCAGAGGAAGGTATCTTTTTAACAGATGTTCAGGATGAGGCAACTGCATCCATTGTATTGAATACAGACCCAGGCTATAAATTTACAGAACAACAAATTCAAACAATGTATAACTTGGCATCTAAAAGTATTCCTAACTTAAAACCTGAAAATATTGTTATTTCTAACCAATACTCAGAGTATTTTGATTTGAATGCAGCATCTACTGATGGTCTATCTACAGCAACTCCTGAAGGTCAACTACAAATGAAGAAATTGGTAGAACGTGATCTACAGCGTCAGGTACAAACGATGCTTGGTACACTGATGGGGCAGGATAAGGTAATGGTTTCCATCACAACAGATATTGATTTCAAAAAAGAAGATCGCCAAGAAGACCTCGTTACACCTGTTGATGAAGAGAATATGGAAGGAATCGCCATTAGTGCACAGCGTATTACTGAACAATATACTGGCACAGGTGCAGCAGCTACTGGAGAGCCAGAAGCTGAAATGCCTACGGATAATTTCACTACTTATAACGAAGGCATGATGGGTGATGGGGAGTATGAGCGTACGGAGGAAACGATTAACAATGATGTCAACCGTATACGCAAAGATATTCAAGAAGCTCCTTATAGAATCCAAGATATTGGTATTCAAGTAATTGTTGAGCCACCAACAGCAGAAGATGTTGCTTCATTGCCAGATGGTGTCCGTGAAGATATTGAAAGAATCTTAAGCACAATTGTACGTACAACGATTTCAAAAGATGTTGCAGCAGAGCTAACACAAGAACAAATTGATGAAAAGGTAGCTGTATCTGTGCAACCTTTATACGGAAAAGTAACCGATGTTGCAGATGAAACACCAGTTATTCCATGGTGGGTTTGGGTAATTGGCGGTATTTTATTGGCTGTTATTCTACTGCTAGCGTTCTTTATTATCCGTTCTCGCAAGCGTGCGAAGGAAGAAGAAGAGCAAAGTATTCTAGAGGAACAAGAAGAATTAATAGTTGATGATATTAATGAAGAAATTGAAACAGAAGCTACAATGCGTCGTAAGCAACTTGAGAAAATGGCAAAGGAAAAGCCAGACGATTTTGCGAAGTTACTGCGTAGTTGGATTGCTGAGGATTAACGAGGAGGTTCGGCTGTGTCCAAGAAAGATAAGGAATTAACAGGGAAACAAAAAGCTGCTCTCTTGTTAATTTCATTAGGACCTGAAGTTTCGGCTTCTGTCTATAAACATTTAACAGAGGAAGAAATTGAACGTTTAACATTAGAAATTTCCAGTGTTAAAAAGGTAGAAGCAAATGTAAAAGAGGAAATTATAGAGGAATTTCATAATATTGCTCTTGCGCAGGATTATATTACACAAGGCGGGATCGGCTACGCAAAAACTGTATTGGAGAAAGCGCTTGGTGTCGAACAAGCACAAACGATTATTAATCGTCTAACATCCTCATTACAAGTGCGACCATTTGATTTTGCAAGAAGAGCTGATCCAGCGCAAATTTTTAACTTTATTCAAAATGAGCATCCACAAACAATTGCCCTGATTCTTTCTTATTTAGAGGCAGGGCAGGCGGGTGTTATTTTATCTTCGTTACCACAGGAAGTACAGGCGGATATTGCTAAGCGTATTGCTATGATGGAATCAACATCACCAGAAGTAATTAGTGAAATTGAATCTGTATTAGAGCGTAAATTATCATCTACAGTGACACAGGATTATACAGAAACGGGTGGTATTGATGCAGTCGTTGAAGTATTGAATGGTGTGGATCGACAAACAGAAAAAACAATTCTCGATGCGCTCGAAATTCAAGACCCAGAGCTTGCAGAGGAAATTAAAAAACGTATGTTTGTATTCGAGGATATTGTTACACTCGACAATCGTTCGATTCAGCGTGTTATTCGTGATTGTGAAAACGAAGACCTACTGCTTTCAATGAAAGTATCAAGTGATGAAGTAAAAGATATTATTTTCCGCAATATGTCACAGCGTATGGCTGAAACATTTAAAGAAGAAATGGAAATTATGGGACCTGTACGCTTACGTGATGTAGAGGAAGCACAATCTCGAATTGTTGCTGTTATTCGTCGTTTAGAGGATGCTGGCGAAATTATTATTGCACGTGGTGGAGGAGATGACGTTATTGTCTAGAATCATCCGTTCTATTTACACACAGTCCAATAATGATGAAGTAAAAAAAATTGAGATTCGTGATATGTTTGAAGCAATGTCTGTGGAAGAAGAGGTAAGCTCTTCACAACATCAACCAACGATGGAAGAAGTAATGGCAGAACGCGATTATCTGCTTGCAGAAGCGAGAGCTACTTTACAAGCAGAGCGTGAAGCATTTGAACAAGAAAAGCAACTATTTTTGCAAGAAGTTGAGCTTTTAAAACAAAGCTGGGAAGAGGAAAGACCTAATCGGGTTCAGGAAGCTTATGATGAAGGCTTTGGGCAAGGCTATGAAGATGGCATAAACAAAGCAAATGAAGCAATGGCACAATCTCTTCAAACAGCAAATGAAGTAATTATTCAAGCGAAAGAAAATGCACAAAAATATATTGAAGATCAGGAAGCTGTTATTTTAGAGTTAGGCTTAACAGCAGCTGAGCGTATTATTGGTGCTTCTTTGGAACAAAATCATGAGTTATTTGTTTCAATTGTGCGTAGAGGACTGAAAGAAGCGAGAGAGATGAAAGAAATTAAAATTTATGTTTCTCCTGCTTATCATGCTTTAATTACGGCAAATCGAGATGAATTAGCAGAAATGTTCCCAGTCGATGTACCATTAATGATATTTGTTAATGAGGATTTTGAGAGTGATACAGATTGCTATATTGAAACAAATCATGGTCGCATTGTTGTAAGTATCGATGAGCAATTAAATGAGCTTCGATTAAAGCTACATGATATATTAGAAAGTAAGGAATGATCTAGATGAAAACGGCTCAGTTAATCAAACATATTCCTCATATGCCAACCTTTAAAAAGTTTGGTAGAGTAACGCGGGTTGTCGGCTTGATGATTGAGTCGCAAGGTCCAGATAGTTCTATTGGCGACGTTTGTAAAATTCATGTAGAAACAGTAAACAATGGTCATCAAATTATTTTAGCAGAGGTAGTTGGCTTTAAAGATGAAATTGTTGTCTTAATGCCCTTTACCTCTCTGCGTGAAATATCAATTGGCTGTCTTGTTGAAGGAACAGGAGCTCCCCTTGAAATAAAAGTTGGCCCTGAGCTAATTGGAAAAGTTTTAGATTCAATGGGCAACCCCATTGATGGGACGTTACTACCAAAAGGACTGACGACTGTTCCTACTGAGCAAGACCCGCCAAATCCATTGACTCGTCCACCTATTAACGAAAGGCTTGAGGTGGGCGTTAAAGCAATTGACGGTATGTTAACCGTTGGCAATGGTCAGCGTGTAGGTATTTTTGCCGGTTCAGGAGTTGGGAAAAGCACACTGTTGGGTATGATTGCAAGAAACACACAGGCAGATTTGAATGTCATTGCACTAATCGGAGAACGTGGTCGCGAAGTTCGGGAATTTATTGAGCGTGATTTAGGTCCTGAAGGTTTAAGCAGGTCCATTGTCGTTGCTGCTACCTCTGACCAGCCAGCATTAATGCGGATAAAAGGGGCATTTACAGCAACAGCTATAGCCGAGTATTTTAGAAACCGTGGCTTAAATGTCATGCTGATGATGGACTCCGTAACAAGGGTTGCAATGGCACAGCGTGAAATTGGTCTTGCTACAGGTGAGCCGCCAGCACAAAAAGGCTATACACCATCTGTATTTGCAATTTTACCAAAGCTGCTTGAACGTACAGGAACAAATGAAAAGGGCTCAATAACAGCATTTTACACGGTTTTAGTTGATGGTGATGATATGAATGAGCCAATTGCTGATACAGTGCGAGGAATACTGGATGGTCATATTGTGTTAGATCGAAACCTTGCCAATAAAGGGCAATATCCAGCCATTAATGTATTAAAAAGCGTTAGCCGTTTGATGAATCATGTTGCAGAGCCAGCACATAAAAAAGCTGCTGAACGGTTAAGAGAGCTTTATTACACATACGATAAATCTGAGGATTTAATTAATATTGGTGCGTATAAACGAGGGACATCTCAAGAAATTGATGAAGCAATTCATTATGAACCACTCATTACAGCTTATCTTAAACAGGGTTACTTAGATAAAATAACACTAGAAGAAAGTGTAAATGAGCTAATAACATTATCGAACGGTGGTGCAAAATAGGTGGTTAATTATATGTATCGATTTGAAAAAGTGTTAACCATTCGTGAGCAAGAGAAAAATGAAACTGAAATAGCTTATAAAGAATCTGTCCGTTCTTTTGAAGAGATTGCAACAAAGCTATATGAATTGCTAAAAAAGAAAGAGGATTTAATGGCTTTTCAGCAAGAGCGCTTAACTGTCGGTTCATCTATAGATGAAATTCATCATTATAGCCGTTTTATTGATAGTCTTGAGAAAACAATTGCAGATGTACAACAAAAAGTTATACAGGCTCGTGCAAAGATGAATTGGCATGAAGAAAAACTATTAGAAAAAAACTTGGAAGTACGTAAATTTGAAAAAATGAAAGAAAAGGATTTTAAACTATTTCAACAAGAGCAAGATCGGATAGAAAGCCTTTTTTTAGATGAAATTTCATTACAAACGTATAACAAGAAAGAAATCAGGTGATTTCATGGCAAAAAAAGATAATCGGTTGGCAGCAGAATTGATCGAAGAACAGCCGAAGAAAAAAAAAGGTGGCTTTCTAAAGTTTTTTACTTGGATTGTACTGCCCATTATGTTTGTTGTAGCAGTTTTACTTGTTGTAGCAACATTAATGAATACGAATGTTTTTGATTTAGGAAAAAAGGCGATAGACCAACTACCATTTATGCCATCAGCAGAGCAGCAAGCAAAAGATGCCGTTGTTAATAATGATTCAAAGATGGTCAATCTACAGGCAGAAATACAAGAAAAGGAAGCCGAAATTACGCAGCTTCAACAAAAGCTTGATACAGCTACAACAGAAAATGAGCAGTTGCAAGTTGAAAAAGAGCAACTTCAACTTGAAATTGATAAGTTAATGCAAGAACAAGATGAGGTTAAGCGGGACTTTAATGAGATTTTAACAACATTCGACAAAATGACACCTAAAAAAGCAGCAGCAATTCTTACTAATATGAGCGATGCAGAAACACTGCGTATTTTAACAAATTTAAAGCCAGATAAGCTAGCAGCTATTTTAGAGAAAATGGAAGCTGTTGATGCAGCGAAATATGCAGAATTAATGGCCCAAGTTCAACCTCAACCTGAGGCTCAGCAATAATATATTGAAAGGAGGTGAAAGAAAATGGATGTCGCAATGATGCAAATAATGTCAAAGGCAGCCCCAGCCAATACAGCAGCAGCCAAATCTACAGTAACTAGCGGGTTAGAGGGCAAAGCAACTGGTATGACCAATAAGGAAAGCTTATCAAAATTCGGTGCTGTTTTTGGTCAAATTGTGTCAGCTTCTAGTCAAACAAACCAGCCTTCAAACGTAGCAACAAATGACGTTGTAGCCGCACAGGCAATATTAAATGCAGAGTCTTTGGAAGAATTGTTAGATTTACTAAATATTCCACATGATGAAGGCTTATTAATGCTACAGGTTGGTGAAGATGGTCAGGCTGTGGCAATGGATGAAATGCTTACGTTAGCCAATATACTGAAGGCATTAGGCATTGATGAGGAACAACTGCAGAAATTAGTACAGCAACTTTTAGGTGAAGATAAAGAGGCTAGCGATGTGTGGGAGTTATTAACTTTAGTGGATGCCCAAGCACCAATGCTACAAGCACAAGTGAGTACAGTCTTACAAGGCGAAGGTCAAATAACACCAAAAGAAGCAACACAATTGCTGCAAATATTAAAGCTAGTAGAATTAGTGGGGCAAAAAACAGATTTAACAGCTTCACAAGAAACTGTATTATCCAGTATTAAAAATCTTTTAACAACAATACAAACACAAGTGGAAACAATTCACAATGCTCAGCAGGTTACAACAAAGACAACTGTTACACTACCACTACAAAGCTTCCAACATATCCAAGTAACGAAGCAAAGTGAAACAACTACAAATGAAATGGTGACACCACAAACAGTACAAACAAAAGCAGATACATTCCAAGTGACATTACCTGCTGCTAAACCTGCTCAATCAGAAGCTTTATTAAAAGAAATGCAGGCAATTATCAATAAAGCGCAAATTTCAAATGCACAAGGTATTACACGCCTAACATTGAAGTTATATCCTGAAAATTTAGGAACAATTCGTATTGAGCTTGTTCAAAATGACGGTGTTTTAACAGCACGCTTATTAGCTTCTACAGCGCATGGACGTGAACTATTAGATAGCCAAATACACCAGCTCAAACAAGCATTTGTTCAGCAAAATATACAGGTAGATCGACTGGATATTGCCCAATCATTACAGGATGCAGATCGTCAGCAACGCGATCAAAGCTTCTTTAATAATTTCTTTAAGCAGCAACAGCAAGAAGAGCAGGAACAGCAAAATGATGAGGATGAGGAAAGTATGTCCTTTAGTGATTATTTAATAAATGAGGAGGTGTAAAGATGGCAGAAGAAACAAAAAGTGTAAGTGGAGCAATAACGGATGATTTATACTATTCAAATTATAGACCACCAACAAAGCAAACGGGGAATAGTGATCTTGGCAAGGATGCTTTTCTAAAGCTATTAATTACACAATTACAGCACCAGGATCCAACAAATCCAATGGATGACCGAGAATTTATTTCTCAAATGGCTCAATTTTCTTCTTTAAAGCAAATGCAAAATATGACAAAGGCAATGGAGTCATTGCTAGTATCCCAGCAACAAACACAAATGATGAGCTATGCGAGCTTTATTGGTCAAGAAGTCAAATGGCATGAAATTACAGAAGAATTGGACGAAGATGATAAACCGATTGTTGCAGAAGGCACGGGTGTAATCGAGTCATTGAAATTTGTAGATGGCAGTGTTGTCTTCTTATTGGCAGATGGCAAGGAAATAACACCTGGTAATATTTCGGGTGTTCTAGGAGGCACTGGCACAACTTCAAATGGTAATAATGCCACTTCAGAAACGCCACTTGTCCAAGCTAGTAAACTAATTGGCAAAAATGTGACGTATATGGAGGATGATCAGGAATTACAGAGTCGTGTTGTTTCTGTGTCCAATAAAGATGGCGTTATTTATTATCAATTAGATAACGGAAAAAAATTAACAGATAAAGATTTTACAGTGATTAGCGAATAAAGGTGGGGAAGTATGATGGATCAATTTTCAATTCAGCGTGTACCCTTGCATCCATCTATTCGCACAACACAGCCCAATAAGCCTGTTCAAACACAGAAAAAATCCTTTCAAGCACATTTACAGGAAGCTACAAAGCAAGAGCTAAAGGTCAGCAAGCATGCGCATGAACGTATTATTGAGCGTAAAATTAATATTTCAGAACAAGAATGGCAGGTTGTATCAGATAAGGTATTTGAAGCACATTCAAAAGGTGTGAAACAGCCGTTAGTCTTGATGGATCAAGCCGCTTTAATTGTCAGTGCTAAAAATGCAACTGTCATTACAGCAATGGATCGCACGGAAGCAAAGCAACAGTTATTTACCAATATTGATGGCACAATTGTGCTGTAAAGGCTGGACCTTCTTAAGTAAGGAAGCCTTTGTGTTGCTGATTGATAGAGGCACACATATAAAAAATGAAGGGAGAACGACAACATATGTTACGTTCTATGTATTCAGGTATTTCAGGTCTTAAAAACTTCCAAACAAAGCTAGATGTTATTGGAAATAATATCGCTAACGTTAATACAGTTGGCTTTAAAAAAGGTCGCGTAAATTTCAAAGATTTAATGTCCCAAACACAAGCAGGCGCATCTGCAGCAACAGCTACACGTGGTGGTGTAAACCCACAACAAGTTGGTCTAGGCTCTCAATTAGCTGCGATTGATACAATTCATGGCGGTGGCTCTATTCAAACGACAGGGCGTACATTAGACTTAGCCATTGAAGGGGAAGGCTTCTTTATGGTAGGGGATGCTAACGGTGCTCCAGATGAAGAAGGTGTCCTTGATGAAGAGGGCTTCAGCAATATTTTATATACTCGTAATGGTATTTTCTATATGGATAGCAATGGTTATTTAGTAAATGCTGATGGTAAATATTTGGTTGGTCATTCTAATGAAGAATTATCTATTTCAGAGGATGAGAGTATTGATGGTTCAGAGGCTGAACAGCATAAAGCAGATAGCGGCTTAGCAGATATTGAAGGAAATATGACGGAGGAGATAGATTTTGCGGCAGATGTTTCGCCAATTCGTATTCCAACAACAGCACAATCAATCTCTATAGGTCAAGATGGTACAGTTAACTATATTGACTATAAAGGTGACCTACAGTATGCTGGGCAGCTAATTATGGCTAAATTCCCGAATGCTGGTGGTCTTGTTAAAAATGGTAGTAACTATTACCAACCAACAGCTAACTCTGGTGCTCCATACGCACAAGTAGCGACTGTAGCAGGAATTGGGAAAGTAGTACCTGGTGCTGTCGAAATGTCAAATGTAGATTTATCTGAAGAATTTACAGAAATGATTGTGGCACAACGTGGTTTCCAAGCGAATACACGTATTATTACAACATCGGATGAAGTGCTACAAGAATTAGTTAACTTAAAACGTTAATAGTCATGTGATTTTTTAGTATAACGGGCGTTTCAACAAACATATTTTCATATGAGGGAGGGTCGGGCCGGCTCTCAAGGCAGACCCGGCCCTAATTCAATGATTGAACTAACACGTCTAAATGGCAAAGTGTTTTCATTAAATGCTTTATACATAGAAACAGTCGAATCATTTCCAGATACGACGATTACTTTAACAACTGGAACAAAAATAATTGTTTTAGAGAGTGAAGATGAGGTGCGAAAAAGGGTAACAGCCTTTTATAAAAATATACAAATACTATCAAACCCGCATCTACGAGGTGAAGAAGATGAAGAATAATAAAATGTTAACGATGGTTATTATTGTGCTTGTAGCAGTTATACTGATCGGGGTTATTTTGTTTGTCTTGTTAACACAATTTAATAAACCAGCTGGCGTTGAAGAGCCTTCTATTGATGAAATTGTAGAAGCGACTATCGAAGTTCCCGAAATTACAACAAATCTTGCAGATAATCGAGTTGTACGTTTGTCATTAAAAATCCAAACGACAAGTAAAGAAGCTGCTGATGAATTAACAAAACGTACTTTCCAAGTGCAAAACCTTGCGATTCAGGAACTTTCCGAAATGGGGCAAGCAGACTTAGAAGGTAAGCAAGGGAAGCAAATATTCCAAATGGCACTAAAAACAAGATTAAATGAATTGATGCAAGAGGGAGAAGTTCAGGAAGTATATTTTACCTCCTTCATCACTCAATAAAACAGAAACTGCTTGAAATGGAGGTGGGCAAATGGCAGGAGATGTGTTATCTCAATCTGAGATAGATGCGCTGCTTTCCGCAATATCAACTGGGGAAATGTCAGCAGATGATATAAAAAAGGAAGATGAGGAACGCAAAGTTAAAGTATATGACTTTAAACGAGCACTTCGCTTCTCAAAAGATCAAATCCGAAGTTTGACCCGAATACATGAAAATTTTGCACGACTATTGACAACCTTCTTCTCTGCACAGCTAAGAAGCTATGTGCAAATAACAGTTGCATCAGTAGACCAAATACCGTTTGAAGAGTTTGTTCGTTCAATCCCGAATATGACACTGATAAATGTATTTGAAGTGCCGCCGTTAGATGGTAATATATTGATGGAAATTAATCCGAACATTGCCTACTCGATGCTAGATCGTTTAATGGGTGGTAGTGGGGCGAGTCATAGTAATGTCGATAATTTAACTGAAATTGAAACAAAAATTATGACCAACCTTTTTGAACGCTCATTCGACAATTTACGTGAGGCATGGGAAAATGTAGCGGAAATTGATCCAATATTAGTGGAGCTTGAAGTAAACCCACAATTTTTACAAATGATATCGCCAAATGAAACGGTTGTCGTTATTTCATTGAATACGATAATAGGAGAAACAAGTGGGATGATTAATATTTGTATTCCACATGTTGTATTGGAGCCAATCGTTCCAAATCTTTCTGTTCGTTATTGGATGCAAACGAATACGAAAGAAATGTCACCAGAGCAAACCAAAATGCTTGAAAGACGTGTGAAACAAGCGCAGCTACCACTTTCTGTTGAATTAGGAATAACAGATATTACCATCGAAGACTTCCTTACAATGCAAATTGGGGATGTTATACAACTAGATCAAAAAATTGATGACCCATTGGTACTAAAGGTGGGAACATTGCCAAAGTTCACAGTTCAACCGGGTAAGCAAGGTAAAAAATTAGCAATCCAGATTATCGACCCTTTGAAAGGAGGAGACGAAGATGAGTGATGAAATGCTCTCCCAAGAAGAAATTGAAGCGTTGTTAAGGGGCGAAACGTTAGAAGATAAAAATAGCGACACCGAAGCGTCTTCAAATGATGAAACAAATGATATACGAGTAGAGGATTACCTTGATTCATTTGCACAAGATGCGCTAGGTGAGGTAGGGAATATCTCCTTTGGTAGCTCTGCCACAGCTCTTTCGGCGTTATTAGGTCAAAAAGTAGATATTACTACCCCAAGCATTTCCATGATTAATCGCAATAAATTAGAAGAGGAATTTCCTCATCCATATGTAGCGGTACAAGTAGAGTACACAATTGGTTTAACAGGCATGAATCTACTTGTAATTAAGCAATCAGATGCAGCGATTATTGCTGACTTAATGTTAGGTGGTGATGGCTTAAATCCAAAGCCTGATTTAGGCGAAATTCAGTTAAGTGCTGTTCAAGAAGCTATGAATCAAATGATGGGTTCAGCAGCTACATCCATGTCGACAGTGTTCAACAAAAAAGTAGATATTTCTCCGCCAACAATCGATTTAATGAATATCTCGCAAGATGAGGGTCGAGAAAATATCCCAGAAGACGATTTACTAGTAAAAGTATCCTTTAGATTAAGAATTGGTAATTTAATTGATTCAAATCTTATGCAATTATTACCACTTAAATTTAGTCAAAACATTGTTAAATCATTGTTAGGTGAAACAGATGTCAATGAGGCTCCTGTAGCTGCGACAAGTGCGCCTGAGGCACCGGTAACACCGCCGCCTGCACAACAACAGCAAGCACCTGCACCACCACCGCCTGCTCAGCCAGTGCAACAACAGCAGGCAGCACCAGTACAACAACAACCAGTTTACCAAGAGCCACAGCAGTTTGCGCAACCACAGCGACCTGCCCAGCCTGTGAATGTACAACAAGCACAGTTTGCTAGCTTTGATACAAATGTAATCTCGCAATCTGAAGCTAGAAATTTAAATATGCTACTTGATATTCCATTGCAAGTTACTGTAGAGTTAGGACGTACGAAGCGTTCTGTAAAAGAGATTTTAGAACTATCAAGTGGTTCAATTATTGAACTCGATAAATTAGCAGGGGAACCTGTTGATATTTTAGTCAATAGTCGTTTGATTGCTAAAGGGGAAGTCGTTGTTATTGATGAGAACTTTGGTGTCCGTATTACAGATGTTTTAAGTCAAGCAGAGCGTTTAAATAATTTAAGATAGTTTTAATTGGAGGAGTTAATCATGTCTAAAAGAATTTTGATTGTAGACGACGCTGCATTTATGCGCATGATGATCAAGGATATTTTGTCAAAAAATGGATTCGAGGTTGTGGGAGAAGCAGCTGACGGTTTACAAGCTGTTGAAAAGTACAATGAATTAAAACCAGATTTAGTAACAATGGATATTACAATGCCAGAGATGGATGGGATTGCTGCTCTAAAAGCTATTAAAGGGTCTGATCCAAGTGCTACTGTTATCATGTGTTCAGCAATGGGGCAACAAGCGATGGTAATTGATGCAATTCAAGCTGGTGCAAAAGACTTTATCGTCAAACCTTTCCAAGCAGATCGTGTAATTGAAGCGATTCAAAAAGCTTTAGGATGATTGCATGCAAATGTTAAAATCATTTCGTTTCACGATGATTTTCGCATTTCTTGTATCTTTCCTGTTTTTGTACCCAACAGCAACTTCTGTTTATGCAGCTTCTGATAAAAATAGTGTGACGGAATGCTTGCAAAATCCAGAAGCTTGTGATGAAGATACTACTGATCCAGCTGCTACACAAGAAACAGATGTATCAGCAGCTGGAGATATATCTGTATGGGAATACATAAAGATGGTTTTAGCGCTTATTTTTGTTGTCGCTTTATTTTATGGTTTGATGAAGTTTTTAAATAAACGAAATTTAAACTTCCAACGTAACCAAATGGTGCAAAATTTAGGCGGTTTATCGTTAGGTGCACAAAAGTCAGTTCAGCTTCTACAGGTAGGCAAAACATTGTATTTAGTAGGCGTCGGTGAAGATGTTCAACTATTGCGTGAAATTACTGATCCTGAAGAAGTAGCAACCCTATTAGCGCTATATAACGAAAGGCAAGAGCTTGCAGCAACATCACCGTATATTACAGAAGTATTTGCTAAGTTTACGAAAAAAAATAAAAATAGTTTACAAAATGAGCAAAAGCAAGACTCATTTGGTCAACTATTTGAAAAAAGAATATCTGAAATTAAACAGGAGCGCAGTGAAGAGATCGAGCGATGGAAGCAAAAGGAGAAGGATGATAAATGAATGATTTAATCAATATTTTTTCCAATAGCGATCCAACCAACGTTTCTACATCTGTTAAGCTCTTACTACTATTAACGGTGCTGTCACTTGCACCTAGTATATTAATTTTAATGACCTCCTTTGCACGCATTGTCATTGTACTATCTTTTGTACGTACAGCATTGGCAACGCAACAAATGCCACCTAATCAGGTGATTATTGGTTTAGCATTATTTTTAACATTCTTTATTATGGCTCCAACCTTTCAGGAGGTTAATAATGAAGCACTACAGCCACTATTTGCAGAAGAAATTGGGCTAGAGGAAGCGTATGATCGTGCAAGTGTGCCATTTAAAGAATTTATGAGTGAGCATACAAGGCAAAAAGACCTTGATTTATTTTTATCGTATAATCAAGCAGAAAAGCCAGCATCTGTGGAAGAAATTCCCCTGACAATGCTTGTGCCTGCGTTTGCTTTAAGTGAAATAAAAACCGCATTTCAAATTGGTTTTATGATTTTTATACCATTTCTAGTGATCGATATGATTGTTGCGAGTACATTAATGTCGATGGGGATGATGATGCTACCGCCAGTTATGATTTCATTACCATTTAAGATTCTCTTATTTGTACTTGTGGACGGATGGTATCTTGTAATGAAATCATTACTACAAAGTTTTTAGGGGATGATACAGTATGACAGGTGAATTGGTTATTTCCGTTGCAGAGCGTGCTATTATGATTGTCCTTCTAACAAGCGGTCCGCTACTATTAGTTGCTTTAATTACGGGTTTAGCGGTAAGTATCTTTCAAGCAACAACGTCGATTCAAGAGCAAACATTAGCATTTGTACCAAAAATTGTTGCCGTTTTAGTGGCTATCGTATTTTTTGGTCCATGGATGTTATCTCAAGTTACAAGCTATGCGAGAGACATTTTTGAGAACCTGACGCGTTATATAGGGTGAGTTTATGGATGAATTAATTCCGCATTTAACGGTTTTTTTATTAGTGCTTGTGCGTGTCTCCGCATTTTTTGTGACGGTTCCTTTTTTTTCGTATAGGACGATTCCAGCACAAGTTAAAATTACACTCGCGCTCGTTTTAGCTTGGATGATGTATTATACGTTAGATGTTGAGCCATTTGTCTTTAATGACGAGTACATATTACTAGTGATGAAAGAAGCGCTTGTGGGACTATTGCTTGGTCTTGTTGGCTATATCATTATGTCTGCAATTCAGATTGCGGGAAGCTTTATCGACTTTCAAATGGGTTTCGCTATTGCGAATATTATTGACCCACAAACAGGTGCTCAAAGTCCATTAATTGGTCAATTTTTTAACATACTAGCATTTCTTGTATTGTTAGCCATCGATGGTCATCATATGATTCTCAATGGTATTTATTATAGTTATCAATTTTTACCGATGGATCAATTTCCGAATTTTTCAAGTGAAGGCTATATGCAGTTTATTATCACAACATTTACGGCTGTTTTTGCTATCGCCTTCCAAATGGCTGCACCTGTTGTTGCAACATTGTTTTTAGTCGATTTAGCTTTAGGGATTACGGCAAAGACAGTACCACAATTAAACATTTTTGTTGTCGGTTTTCCTATTAAAATTGGTGTTAGTTTTTTAGTGATGTTTACAATGATAGCTGTTATGGTTCAAGTTATTCAAAAGCTCATTACCATCATGATTTATGGTATACGTGATTTAATGGCTGTTTTAGGTGGTGGATAGTATGAAGCTACTACTAAATTTAGATATTCAGTTTTTTGCAGGTGAAAAAACCGAAAAGGCAACCCCTAAGAAACGACAGGATGCTCGAAAAAAAGGGCAGGTTGTTAAAAGTCAGGATATTACAAGTGCCGTTGTAATGCTGATGGTATTTATCTTTTTACTTTTCTTTGCAGGCTCTTTACGTGACGAGCTATTAGCATTTTTTAGGCAAACCTTTATTCATAATATACGCGTTGAATCATTAACAATTGATAGTGTGATGCGCCTATTTTCCGAAACATTAATACAAATGGCTTTTATTATTGTTCCAATTATGGTGATTGCCATTGTTGGAGCACTTGCAGGTAATTTTCTACAATTTGGCTTTCTCTTTACATTAGAGCCAATGAAATTTGATTTAAAAAAAATGGACCCCATTAAAGGGCTGAAAAAAATCTTTTCTGTTAAGGCCATCGTGGAGCTGTTAAAGTCAGTCTTAAAAATTGGCTTTATCGGTGGTGTAACAACGATTATTGTTTGGACAAACTTGCCAGAGGTTTTAGCGCTTTCTTTTAAAAGTCCATGGATGACACTGCTAACAGTAGGGAAGCTTGTTGGTATTATGGGAATAGCGGCTTCGTTAGTGTTACTATGTGTTTCCGTTTTAGACTGGATGTATCAAAAACATGACTATGAAAAAAATCTTAAAATGTCTAAGCAGGATATTAAAGATGAATATAAAAATAGTGAGGGTGACCCACTGATTAAATCGAAAATCAAGCAGCGTCAACGTGAAATGGCAATGCGGCGTATGATGTCAGAGGTGCCAAATGCAGATGTTGTGATTACGAACCCTACTCACTATGCGATTGCTCTTAAATACGA
Organism: Lysinibacillus sp. FSL K6-0232; assembly: GCF_038008325.1. Lineage (NCBI taxonomy): Bacteria > Bacillati > Bacillota > Bacilli > Caryophanales > Bacillaceae > Lysinibacillus > Lysinibacillus sp. FSL K6-0232. Next base: position 1,108,602 of record NZ_JBBOYW010000001.1, read on the forward strand.
TGAGGACAGTATGGATGCTCCCCGTGTCGTTGCAAAGGGTACAGACTTTATCGCTCAAAAAATTAAACTGATTGCTAAAGAGCATGATGTCATTATGGTAGAAAATAGACCATTAGCGCGTGCTATGTATGATCAGGTAGAAATCGGCGATCAAGTACCAGAAGAATTTTTTAAAGCCGTAGCAGAGGTACTCGCTTATGTTTATCGCATGAAGCGAAAAATTTAAAGCTTTTAAGTAGGAGGGACACAAATGAAAGTTCGCGATATCGGGGTTTTAGGTGCGGTTATTTTAATCGTTGCGATGCTCATCATCCCTCTTCCTCCATGGATGTTAAGTTTCTTAATTGTCATGAATATTACATTTGGCATAATTGTACTGTTAACAGCAATGAGTATGAAGGAAGCATTGGATTTTTCCATTTTCCCTTCAGTAATTTTACTATTAACCTTGTTCCGATTAGGCTTAAGTGTTTCGACAACCCGTGCTATTTTGGCAAATGGCGATGCAGGAGCGGTTGTTGAAACCTTTGGTGACTTTGTAGTTGGAGGAAATGTTCTTGTTGGTCTAGTTGTCTTTTTAATTCTTGTACTCATTCAGTTTATTGTTATTACAAAAGGTTCGGAGCGTGTGGCTGAAGTAGCAGCTCGTTTCACGCTCGATGCGATGCCTGGTAAACAAATGAGTATTGATGCTGACTTAAATGCAGGAATTATTTCCGAAAAAGAAGCACGTGAACGACGTGAAAAAGTAGCAGGAGAAGCAGATTTTTATGGAGCAATGGATGGTGCCACAAAATTTGTAAAAGGAGATGCCATTGCTTCAATGGTAATGGTTATTATTAACTTACTCTTTGGTATTGTCATTGGTGTCGTGCAAATGGGGCTCCCATTTGCTGAGGCAGCAACGCACTTTTCAAAGCTAACAGTAGGAGATGGTATCGTTTCTCAAATTCCTGCACTACTAATTTCAACTGCAACAGGGATTGTTGTAACGCGTGCCTCTTCTAAAGGAAGTCTTGGTGAGGATATTACAGGACAGCTATTTGCTCAAGCGAAGCTGCTATATGTAGCTGGTGGTACAATTATTTTACTAGGATTATTTACGCCAATTCCAGATTGGATAACATTACCGATAGGAATAGCTCTTATTGCAGGAGCATATATGATGGGACGTAAGAAGCCTGAGGATGAAGAGGAATTACTGGAAATTGAGGAAGAAGTGGCAACAGACGGTATGAAAAGCCCTGAAAATGTTGTGAATTTATTAAATGTGGACCCGATTGAATTTGAATTTGGCTACGGATTAATTCCTTTAGTGGATGCTGCCCAAGGCGGAGATTTATTAGATCGTGTAATTATGATTCGTCGTCAGCTAGCATTGGAATTAGGAATAGTGATTCCAGTTGTTCGTATTCGTGACAATATTCAGCTTCAGCCAAATGAATATCGCATCAAAATTAAAGGCAATGAAATGGCACGAGGCGAGCTATTGCTGGATCATTATTTAGCAATGAGCCCTGGGGACGATGATTCGATTGAAGGCATTGATACAGTTGAACCTTCATTTGGATTACCTGCTAAATGGATTACAGAGCAGGTAAAGGAAGAGGCAGAGATGTTTGGCTACACAGTTGTAGACCCGCCAAGTGTAGTTTCAACACACTTAACAGAAGTCATTCGTGCAAATGCTCACGAATTGCTAGGTCGTCAAGAAACAAAGCAATTGATCGATCATTTACGCGAAACACATCCAATTTTAGTCGAAGAATTAACACCTACACCTTTATCTACGGGTGAAATTCAAAAGGTACTTGGCAAGCTGCTACGAGAAAATGTTTCAGTACGTAACCTACCAATTATTTTTGAAACATTGGCTGATTACGCTAAGCTAACAAGTGACACAGATATTTTAACGGAATATGTACGACAATCATTGGCTCGTCAAATTACTGCCCAGTATGTTGGAGATAGCCCAGCATTAAAGGTTATTACAGTGTCAGGGAAAGTAGAAAAAATGATTGCGGATAGTATTCAACAAACGGATCATGGCAATTATTTAGCAATGGACCCACAAGATTCTCAAACAATATTAGAAACGATTGCTGCAGAAGTAGAACGTGTTTCCTTTATGGAACAATCGGCTATTATTTTATGCTCGCCAGCGGTGCGAATGTACTTACGACAATTAACAGAACGTTATTTCCCGCAAATTCCAGTTCTTTCTTATAATGAATTGGATGCTTCGGTTGAAATTCAAAGTGTTGGGGTGGTGAATGTTCAATGAAAATGAAAAAATATTATGCATCTTCCATACCAGAAGCGATGAAGCAAGTGCGGGCAGAGTTAGGTGAGGACGCTGTTATATTAAACTCAAAAGTAATCATTACTAAAAAATTTTTTGGTATGATTAAAAAGAAAAGTTTTGAAGTAGTTGCAGGTGTTGATACAATTGAACCAACACTTGTAGCTCCAGCACCTCCAGCAACAAAAGACAATGCAAGGCTACAAGAGCTTACAAACGCTATTCAAGCAAAAATTCATCAGGATCAACCACAGCCTGATGCTGTAAACGAGGACACTGGTATTTCAGAAGAATTGAGGAAGGAAATTGCAGATTTAAAATCTTTAATGCAATCTATGCATAAAAAGACTACCCAAGCTCAATATCCCGATGAACTCTTACCCTTCATTGAATACTTAAGACAGCAAGAGCTAAGTGAAGAGCTCATCACAACGATTGGTGATGAGCTTTTTATGTATTTTAAAGAAGCGTCAGAAATAAACTTTTCACAATGCAAATTAATAACAAAAAATTTATTGCGTAAAAAGCTAGAAGGACTTCCAATGGGAGGATTGTCTTACGAACGAAAATATATTAATGTTTTAGGCCCAACGGGTGTTGGTAAAACGACAACAATTGCCAAAATGGCAGCGAGAGCAGTATTAGAAAAAAAGAAGAAAATTGGTTTTATTACGACTGATACTTACCGAATTGCTGCAATAGAGCAGCTAAAAACATATGCTGGGTTATTACAGGCTCCTGTTGAAATTGCCTATAATGCAACAGATTTTGAACAGTCTATTCAAAAATTATCCCATTTAGACTTAGTATTTATCGATACAGCTGGCCGAAATTATAAAGAAGTAAAATATGTAGATGATCTCCAACGTCTTATTAAATTTGATGATCAAGCAGAATCCTATCTAGTCCTTGCTATGACGACAAAAGAAAAAGATATGGTGAACATTGTAGACCAATTTAAGCAGTTACCAATTGAAAAATTCATTTTCACTAAAATTGATGAAACAAATTCTATTGGCACAATGGTCAATTTAATGATTAAATATAATAAAGGACTTGCTTACTATACAAATGGTCAAGAAGTACCAGAGGATATTGAGGAAGCTGATTTAGAAGCAGTGCTTAATTTGTTTTTTCAAGGTGAAGAAAAATGAGAGATCAAGCTGAAACACTGCGCTTGAAAATGATGAGGCAGCAAGGAGAGCTAGGCAGAGCAATTGCAGTTGTAAGCGGCAAAGGTGGAGTTGGTAAAAGTAACTTCACGATGAATTTTGCCATAACATTGGTCCATAAAGGAAAAAAAGTTGCCATTGTTGATATGGATATTGGTATGGGAAATATCAATATTTTAATTGGAAAAAATGCTTCTTATAGTTTAAAAGATTATTTGGAAGGAAATAAGTTACTAGATGAGGTAATATTTGAGGGACCCCATGGTTTACAATATATTGCAGGTGGGTCTGGTATGACAGGGGTTCTTGATTGGTCAGAGAGCATGTTTGAACGACTTATTCAGGCATTTGAACAACTTCAAAAGGATTTTGATTATATTCTATTTGATATGGGAGCAGGTGCGACAAATTGGTCGTTAGATTTACTAACCTCCATTGATGAAATTATTGTTATTTCAACTGCGGAGCCGACTTCTATAACAGATGCATACTCAATGATGAAGTATATTCATGTGCGCGATCCAGAGAAGCAGTTTTATATTCTTTGTAACCGTGCTTTTAGCAAAGAAGAAGGCATTGAAACAAATGAACGTTTACAGCTTACAATGAAGCGTTTTTTGGATAAAGATGTGACAATTCTAGGCTCATTACCCGAAGACCCTGTTGTGCGTAAGGCTGTGCGTGAGCAAGTACCATTTTCACTTGCTTATCCAGACGCACTTATTTCAAAGACATTACAGCTAATAGTCGTTCGTTTTATGGAGCATCGTGCAGAAGAAATACATGCACATGACCAGACAGCAAAGAGATTTTTAACAAAACTAAGAAGTATTTTTTCGAAAGGGCGTGATTAATTGGACTTTTTACATAAAAGCAAGCTATTAGTTGTGGATGATTCTGCTTTTATGAGAAAGCTAATTAGTGACTTTTTTGTTGGCAACTCGAAGGTGGAGGTAGTCGGTACAGCACGAAATGGCAAAGATGCAATAAAAAAGATTCAAACATTGAAACCAACAGTTGTAACAATGGATATTGAGATGCCTGAAATGAATGGGCTAGATGCTTTGAAGGAAATTATGGCACAATGCCCAGTTCCTGTTGTCATGCTTTCTAGCACCACACAGCGCGGGACAGAAAATGCCATAGCAGCAATTGAAAATGGAGCTATAGATTTTGTCGCCAAGCCAAGCGGAACGATCTCTCTTGATTTACATAAAGTCCAAAGTGAGCTTGTGCATAAAGTAGAACAAGCAGCATTGGTGCCAGTTTCCAAATTGAAAACCCCTTCTGGTAGTAAACGTCAACAAGAACCAGTACCAAAGGTGAACACTGTAATAAAGGAACCACAGCAGCAACGAATGTCGACTCCTGCAACTCCCATCCCAGCTAAATTAGAAGCGGTAAGATCACAGGCAGGGTGGAGCAGAACAGGAAGGAAAATTGTGCTAATTGGCACATCAACAGGAGGACCTCGCGCACTTCAGGAGGTTATTACTAAAATTCCAAAGTCCATTCAAGCGCCTATTTTAATTGTTCAACATATGCCAGCAGGATTTACCAAATCACTCGCCACACGTCTTGACCAGCTCAGTGAAATTAATGTAAAGGAAGCTGAGCAGGGTGATATTTTACAAAATGGCGTGGCTTATATTGCGCCTGGTGGCTATCATTTAAAGCTGAGAAAAGTAGGAACGACATTTGGCATTGTCCTTGATAATCAGGAGGCCCCTAGAGCTGGCCATCGACCTTCTGTAGATGTTATGTTCGAAGATATTAGCCAATATAATGATTTTGATAAAGTAGCCGTAATTATGACAGGCATGGGGCATGATGGCTCTAATGGCTTAAAAGTGCTGAAAAATACTGGAAATGTCATTGCCATTGCAGAATCAGCAGAAACTTGCATTGTCTATGGGATGCCAAAAGCAGCCGTAGAAACACAGCTTGTGGATGAGGTTGCAGATGTGGATGATATTGCACAAACAATAATGAAATATTTGCCTTAAAAGGGGTGTCCTCTTATGGAAGTCAATCAATATTTAGAGATGTTTATTGAAGAAAGTAAAGAGCATTTACAAGCATGTAGCGAGCATTTATTAGAATTAGAAAAAAGCCCAGATGATTTGGCGATTGTAGGGGAAATTTTCCGTTCTGCGCATACATTAAAAGGTATGTCTGCTACAATGGGCTTTGAAGATTTAGCCGATTTAACACATAAAATGGAAAACGTGTTAGATGCGATTCGTAATGAAAAAATTCATGTTACACCTGAAATTTTAGATGTTGTCTTTGAATCTGTTGATCATTTAGAAGAAATGGTAATGGATATTGCAAGCGGTGGAGATGGCAAGCGAGATGTATCGTCAACGGTTGCACAGCTGAAGCGTATCGAATTAGGAGAGGAAGCGGTGGTAGTACCTGAGGTGGCGCCAGCAGCTGTAGAAAGCACTTTACACTACGATGGCTTTGAGCAAACGGTTATTACGCAATCCTCCGAGCAAGGCTTCCATGCGTTTGAGATTTCAGTGAAATTACGTGAAGATTGTCTACTAAAGGCTGCACGCGTCTTTATGGTATTTGAGATTTTAGAAAAAGATGGGGATGTTATTAAAGCAAGTCCATCTGTTGAAAAGCTTGAGGATGAACAATTTGATCAACAGTTTTATGTAGCATTTGTCACAAAAGAGTCAGCCGAAGATATGCAGAAAAAGCTTATGAAAGTTTCTGAGGTTGAGGAAGTAATTGTAACACCGATCAATCAAAAAGCATTTAGTGAAAAAGAATTTGAAGCACAGCAAGAAGTAGTTGCGACAGCAACAGTAGAAGAAGCGGCTGTACCAGCAAAAGCTGAGCCTGTAGCAAAGCCTGAAAAAGCAGCAGCTCCTGCAAAGGCTGATAAAAATCACCATGCGCCTGTTGGGAATAAAACGATTCGTGTGAATATTGAACGTCTAGATATTTTAATGAATTTATTTGAAGAGCTGGTGATTGACCGTGGTCGATTACAGTCGATTTCATCAGAAGTGAACCATGGTGAGCTAAATGAAACAGTAGAGCGTATGAGCCGTGTAATGGGTGATTTACAAACAATCATTTTAACAATGCGCATGGTGCCAGTTGAAACGGTATTCAACCGCTTCCCAAAAATGATTCGTCAGCTATCGCGTGATTTAAATAAAAAAATAAACCTTGAAATTATTGGTGCTGAAACAGAGCTTGACCGTACCGTTATTGATGAAATTGGCGATCCACTTGTCCATTTAATCCGCAACTCTGTGGATCATGGTATTGAAAACCCAACGACTCGTCGTGCAAAAGGTAAGCCAGAAGAAGGAACGGTTGTACTGCGTGCCTACCATAGTGGCAACTATGTCTTTATTGAAATTGAAGATGACGGTGCAGGTATTAATCGTGATAAAGTATTAGCAAAGGCTATTGCTAAAGGTGTTGTTACACAAGAACAATCCTACTCCATGTCTGATAAGCAAATTAATGAGCTAATTTTAGCTTCAGGCTTCTCGACAGCAGATGTTATTTCTGATGTATCGGGTCGAGGTGTAGGGCTGGATGTTGTAAAAACAACAATTGAATCACTTGGTGGGAATATTTCCATTGAATCTACACAAGATGTAGGCTCAAAATTCTCTATTCAACTACCACTAACATTATCGATTATTTCAGTTATGCTTGTGGAAATTGAAAAAGAGATTTATGCAATTCCACTATCGTCTATTATCGAAACATCTATTATCCGTTCATCAGAGATTATGAATGCACATAATCAAAAAGTAATCGACTTCCGTGGCAAAGTTGTTCCATTGGTATTCTTAGAGGAAATCTTTGAAGTGCCTCGTAAAGAGCAACAGGATGAGGAATTCCATTCAGTTGTTATTGTTCGTAAAGGTGAAAAGCTTGCAGGTTTAGTGGTAGATTCCTTTATCGGTCAACAGGAGATTGTCTTGAAGTCACTAGGAAATTACTTAACAAATATCTTTGCTATTTCAGGTGCAACAATTTTAGGTAACGGGAAAGTAGCCTTAATTGTCGATTGCAATGCATTAATTAAATAAGGTGAATGAATAGAGAGGTGTAAAGTATGACAAATGCAGTGGAACAAGAAAGTATTAAAGTCATTGTTTTTCAATTAGCAGATAAAGAATATGCCATTCCTGTATCACATGTACAAGGAATCGAAAAATTAATGCATATTACGCGTGTGCCAAAAACAGCGAAATATGTAAAAGGTGTTATTAATCTACGTGGGGTTGTAACGCCGATTGTTGATTTACGTGAACGCTTTGAATTACCCGTTTCTGAGCATGAGGAAACAACGCGCATTATTATTATTTCATTAGAAGATATGGAAGTAGGCTTTGTTGTAGACTCTGCAAATGATGTTATTGATATTCCTGCAAGTGCTATTGAACCACAGCCTGAGGTTGTAGGTTCGTTGGAGGAAGAATTTATTTCAGGCGTTGCGAAAGTAGAAAAGCGATTATTAATTTTATTGCATTTAGAGAAAGTATTAAATCCACTAAAGTAGGGATCGATAATGACATTTAATCAAAAAATTACATCGCTACATTTAGATGTACTAAAAGAAATTGGAAATATTGGTGCTGCGCATGCTGCGACAGCACTTTCCAGTTTACTTGGGAAAAAAATTGATATGCGTGTCCCAAAGGTAGAGATGGTTTCCTTCAATGATATGATGGAGCTTGCTGGCGGCTCAGAAAACGTTGTTGTAGGTATTTATCTCCGCATTGAAGGAGATGCAGAAGGAAGTATGTTCTTCATCCTACCTATTGAGCAAGCAAATCGTTTTATTCGTCGCCTTATTTATGATGAAACATTTGATTTTAAAAAGCGACCTGTTTCTGAGCTAGGCTTATCGGCTATGCAGGAAATGGGAAATATTTTATCAGGCTCCTATTTATCTGCCTTATCTGACTTTACAAATTTAAAAATTTATCCAACTGTACCTGGGCTAAGCGTTGATATGTTTGGTGCGATTATTAGTATCGGCCTAATCGAATTATCACATGTTAGTGATAATGTCATTGTTATTAATACATCCATTTTTGAAGAAGGTGTAGAGGACCACGAAACAGTAAGAGGACATTTCTTCCTATTACCAGATCCAGATTCATTTGATGCTATTTTTACAGCATTAGGAGTTTCATAATGATGCTAAACAGTAGTGGACAGGTGATTAAAGTGGGAATTGCACAAATGGATGTAGTAAAGCTACCAAATACGATTCGAACTTCAGGTCTTGGCTCCTGTGTTGGTGTTATTTTATATGATGAGTCCAAAAAAATTGCTGGGTTAATCCATGTGATGTTACCAGACTCTAGCTTAGGAAGAACAGAGTCGCTGAATGTGGCTAAATTTGCAGATACAGGTATTGCAGCAATGATAGACCTTTTAAAATTAGAAGGCGTTCAAAAATTTAAACTAAAGGCAAAAATTGCAGGTGGAGCGCAAATGTTTCAGTTTACTTCAGATAAGGATTCGATGCGTATTGGTCCCCGTAATGTAGAAGCTGTTAAAAACGAATTGAAACGACATGGCATTCCTTTAGTAGCCGAGGATACTGGTGGAAATAGCGGGCGAACGATTGAATTTAATCCCGAAACGTCAATCTTACATATTCGAACGGTTAACCAAGGAGTGAGCGAAATCTAATGTTTGGTTCTATATTTTACAATCTCTGGGGAGCATTAATTGCCTTTTCGGTTTATTTTTTTAGCATCTTTCAAAAACCATATACACCCCTTCGCATTATTATCAGCTCTCTTGTTGCAGCCATCATTGTGTTTATTGCTATGTATATCGTGCGTTTTATTATAGCGTATATACTGTATACACCTGAAGATAATGAAGAAGCATTTGTAGGCGAACAAGATGAGGAAAAAGAGCGCCTTGAAGAGCACAGTCAAGAAACACCAATCGCTCAGTCAACTGTGGAATTTCAAGATGAAAATGCAGAGGAAATTGCACAAGTTGTACGTACAATGATGGATCGAGAAGAAAAGCAACAAGCAAATGCTTAATGTAAAGAGTCGCACAAAGCGGCTCTTTTTGTTTATACTACGGACAATTTGGCAATATATTTATAAGATTTTGACATTGTAGCAGCAGCTATTGAACAAGAATGCACCTAAATAATCTCCTTAGCTACATCAAGCAAAGGAATATTATAGAGAGGAAGAGAAACAAATGAAATTACAGTTGATTCTTGTTATAATATAGGAAAGATGGCAATAGCTTATAGAGGTTTTCGCTAAAATTGGAGATTTATGTTTTTTTAGTCGAAAATACACTTATCCGAGTTAATGAAAGTGAAAGGTGGCGAGTGCTCCTATGATTACTCGTTACAAAGTATTTATTTGGAATGGCGAGTCTAGTTTTCTAGGAAGAAGAGTAGTAAGTCAGCTCGCCTAATATACTATAGTGATAAATCCTTTTAGAGATATTTACTCAAAACGTACAACAACAATCGTAATTATTTCCATATAATAAATAAGAGCTTATAGCACTGTAGTAGTAAGCTTTTATAGATGAATAGCATGGAAATCATTGTTGCGAAATTTGTTGGCCGCAATAGAACAACCAAGAAATCCTTATATAGTAAGAAATTTTATAAGCGCAAGCAGTCAATGAACAACGGACGTATAGAGGCGTTTATTAGAGAGGTGGATTTCATGACACAACCACAACCGATTTCGAACGATGAGCAAAAACTGTGGAATCGCTGGATTAATGAGCGGGACCCAGATGCTGGTGATTTACTAATAAAAAAATATATTTCTTTAGTATCATATCATGTTCAGCGCATTGCTGCGGGTTTACCAAAGAGTGTATCGCGCGATGATTTAACAAGCCTAGGCATGGTAGGGCTTTTTGATGCACTAAATAAATTTGATATTAACAGAGATTTAAAATTTGATACATATGCTTCGTTCCGAGTAAGAGGAGCGATTATAGATGGTTTGCGCAAGGAAGATTGGCTACCACGTTCAGCGCGTGAAAAGGCGAAAAAGCTAGATGCTCAGATTGAACAACTAGAGCAAAAATATATGCGTCATGTAACGCCTGAAGAACTTGCGGAGCATATGCAGCTACCTGTTGAAGATGTTTACCAAACGGTGCAGGAGCATTTCTTTTCAAATGTCTTATCAATTAATGAGCAACAAGATCAAGAAGAAGCAGATGGCAAATCATTTGTTATTCGGGATGATACAATGCAAACACCTGAGCAAGCAATGATTAAATCAGAGCTATTGGATGATCTAGCTGACAATATTCAAAAGCTTAATGATAAAGAGCAGCTTGTCCTTAGTTTATTTTACACAGAAGAATTAACGCTGACGGAAATTGGTGAAATGCTCGAACTATCAACATCACGTATTTCACAAATTCATTCCAAAGCGCTGTTAAAGCTACGAAAGCTACTATCGAGCGAAATGATTAATGCGTAAATACTCTTAAGGGAGAGATTTCAATGAGTTTAAAAGGTGTCGAATTGCAAATTGCTATTCCTAAAACATTTGAAGCTGGTAAAATGGCGGATCAGGCACAACAGCAAGCATTAGCTCAACAAGCACATGCAAATGAAGCGCTAAAAAAAGAAGTAGAGCGTAAGCAAAAAATTGTCAATACATCAGAGGGTATGGATGAAATTAATGAGGAAGAAGAAGCTGGTGGCGAATATGTAGAAGGAGTTTATAAAAAGAAGAAAAAGAAACAGCATGAAAAACAGGCACAACATCCGTTTAAGGGAAACTTTGTGGATTTTAGTGGATAGGAGATTCCAATGACAACCATACTAATAGCGGTACTATTTTTTCTACAACTACTATCGTTTTACTTCCTTATTATTTTAAATACAAAGCTAGCAAAATTTAAGGATTTAGAAAAAAAACAAGAACGCTTAATGCGCGAAATGGATGATACGATTAGCGTATATTTAGCAGAAATGAAAGATGAAAATGATCGCCTTATTCAGGAGCTACAACATGTTTCACAGCCAGAGCTAGCACCAGCAACCGTTCAGGTGGCGGAACAGCCAGAGCAAAAGCAGCCATCTTTAGCAGCAGCACAACAGGAAAAGGCGGCTAGCTCTACTGCTACAACATTAGAAAATGATTCTCGTATTTATATTCCTAAAAATAAGGTAGCTAGCGCTTATTCACGTCACCAGCAAGCTAGCGCAAATGTTAGCCCTAAAGCTCCAGCAACGAACAATCAAGTGCAACAAGCCCCACAACAGCTAACATTAGAGCAGCAAGTGCTTGAATTGGCGAAACAAGGAAAATCATCAGAAGAAATAGCGAAACAACTGCAAAAAGGTCAAACAGAAATTGAGCTTTTATTGAAATTCCAACACTAAATTGTTGCGAATAGCTTAAAGCTATGGTATAGTTGCAAATGGTGTTATTACTACACACGCATTTTGATGTAGTAAGTGGTGCTCTTATGGTATAAGGGTAGCTTGTTGCAGATGATAAATGCGGAGGATTAAAACCAAACATACTAGGAGGAAATTCACATGTCAGTAATTTCTATGAAACAATTACTTGAAGCTGGTGTACATTTCGGTCACCAAACTCGTCGTTGGAACCCAAAAATGAAGAAATATATCTTCGTTGAGCGTAACGGGATTTATATCATCGACTTACAAAAAACTGTTAAAAAATTAGAGGAAGCTTATGACTTCATGCGTCAAGTTGGTCAAGACGGTGGTAAAGTTCTTTTCGTTGGTACGAAAAAACAAGCACAAGAAGCGATTAAAGATGAAGCTGAACGTTCAGGCAACTACTATATCAACCAACGTTGGTTAGGTGGTACTCTTACAAACTTCGGTACAATTCAAAAACGTGTTGCACGTATGAAACAAATCGAAAAAATGGAAGAAGAAGGAACTTTTGAAGTTCTACCTAAAAAAGAAGTAATTCAACTTAAAAAAGAACACGAACGTCTAACTAAATTCTTAGGCGGTATCCGTGATATGCATGAACTTCCAGACGTAATGTTCGTGGTTGACCCACGTAAAGAACGCATTGCGGTTGCTGAAGCTCGTAAATTAAACATCCCTCTAGTAGGTATTGTTGATACAAACTGTGATCCAGATGAAATTGACTACGTAATCCCTGCTAACGATGATGCTATTCGCGCTGTTAAACTTTTAACTGCTAAAATGGCTGACGCTTTAATCGAGTCAAAACAAGGTGAAGAGGAAGCTCCAACTGCTGAAGCTGTTGCTGCTGAGTAATTCACGTTTACAAAAAGGTGATAAGTGGCTCAAACCTCTTATCACCTTTTTTAGAACCTAGCTATTCAATTTTTGTTCAACCAATTTGAGGAGGAAACACTAAATGGCAAACATTACTGCACAATTAGTAAAAGAATTACGCGAAAAAACTGGCGCTGGTATGATGGATTGTAAAAAAGCGTTAGTACAAACAGAAGGTAACCTAGAAGCTGCAATCGATTTCCTACGTGAAAAAGGTCTTTCTTCAGCTGCTAAAAAGGCTGACCGTATCGCTGCAGAAGGTACAACTTACATTTTAGAACAAGGTAATGAAGCAATCATCCTAGAAGTAAACGCTGAAACAGACTTTGTTGCTAAAAACGAAAAATTCCAAGTATTAGTTGCATCTTTAGCAGAGCAATTACTTGCTGCTAAACCAGCATCAGTGGAAGCTGCATTAGAGCTTGCAAATGCTGAAGGCGTAAAAATTGAAGATCAAATTTCTACGGCTGTTGCAACGATTGGTGAAAAAATTACGCTTCGTCGTTTCGAAATTAAAACAAAATCTGATGCAGACGCATTCGGTTCTTATCTACACATGGGCGGCCGTATTGGTGTATTAGTAACTTTAGAAGGTTCTACTGATGCAGCAGCTGCTAAAGACGTTGCAATGCATATTGCAGCAATTAACCCAACTTATGTTTCTCGCGATGAAGTTTCTGCTGATGAGGTTGAACGTGAGCGTAAAGTATTAACAGAGCAAGCTCTTAACGAAGGTAAGCCAGAAAACATCGTTGCAAAAATGGTTGAAGGTCGTCTTGGTAAATACTTCGAAGAAATTTGCTTACTTGACCAAGCATTTGTTAAAAACTCAGATCAAAAAGTACGTGATTTCGTAGCTTCTACTGGTGGTTCAGTAAACGGCTTTGTACGTTATGCTGTTGGTGAAGGTATTGAAAAACGTGAAGATAACTTCGCAGAAGAAGTAATGAGCCAAGTTAAAGGTAACTAATTTAGCTCATATTTGATCCTAATCAAATAATTACTAGATTTTCTAGGCAAAAAATGGGGAACACAACATAGCGTGTTCCCTATTTTTCCGAAATAAATGAAAAATAAGCTTATGATGAATCAATATGATAAGCTAGAAAATAAGAGAATTTTCTATTTTGCCTTATTCACAGCTAGCAATTATTGTACTATATACTATAATGGAAAAGGGAATAGAGTGGTTTTAAATAAAGTCTTACGGAGGTTTATAATGAGTGTGCCGCAATATAAACGAGTTGTTATTAAATTAAGTGGTGAAGCGTTAGCTGGAGAAGCGGGCTTCGGTTTATCACCAAAAATAATCAAGGCTGTTGCAGAGGAAGTAAAACAAGTAGTAGACCTTGATGTGGAAGTTGCTGTTGTTGTAGGTGGCGGTAATATATGGCGTGGAAAAATAGGCAGCGAAATGGGCATGGATCGTGCCGCAGCTGACTATATGGGCATGCTTGCCACAGTGATGAATTCCCTTGCACTGCAAGATGCTCTTGAAAAATTAGGCATTGAAACACGCGTTCAATCTTCTATCGTGATGACGCAAGTAGCAGAGCCATATATTCGTCGTAAAGCAGTTCGACATTTAGAGAAAAAGCGTGTTGTTATCTTTGCAGCAGGGACAGGTAACCCGTTCTTCTCGACAGATACAACTGCCGCATTACGCGCAGCAGAAATTGACGCAGATGCGATTTTAATGGCGAAAAATAATGTTGATGGCGTTTATTCAGCAGACCCAAAAGTGGATGCAACAGCCATTAAATATGATACACTCACATACTTAGATGTTATCCAACAAGGCTTACAAGTAATGGATTCAACAGCTTCTACGCTATGTATGGATAACGATATTCCGCTAATTGTTTTCTCAATTATGGAACAAGGTAATATTAAACGTGCTGTACAAGGCGAAAAAATCGGAACAGTTGTTAGGAGGAATGTATAATGGCTAAACAAGTATTAGAACAAGCAAAAGAAAAAATGAACAAAACAATTGCGGCTTTTACACGTGAACTATCATCAATTCGTGCAGGTCGTGCAAATGCATCATTATTAGATCGCATTTCAGTTGATTACTATGGTGCACCAACACCCATCAATCAGCTTGCTGGGGTTTCTGTACCAGAGGCACGCTTACTCGTAATTACACCTTACGATAAAACGATTTTAGGCGAAATCGAAAAAGCAATTATGAAATCAGATATCGGTATTACACCAACAAATGATGGCTCTGTTATTCGTTTAACAATTCCTGCTCTAACAGAAGAGCGTCGTAAAGATTTAGTAAAGCAAGTGAAAAAAGAAGCAGAAGACGCAAAAATTGCTGTACGTAATGTTCGTCGTGATGCAAATGATGATTTGAAAAAGCTTGAAAAAGCTGGCGAAATCACAGAAGACGATCTACGTGGCTATGGTGAAGATATTCAAAAGTTAACAGATGAATTCATTGTAAAAGTAGATCAAGTAACGAAAGAAAAAGAAAAAGAAATTTTAGAGGTGTAAACAGACGTTTACATGTCTATGATGGAACTTTTTAAGGAGATGAAGGCGTCCTATACTTAACAGGACGTCTTTTCTCTTTACGATCTAGCAATCTCTTATGTGTATAGTTCTAAAATGTGCGAGTACATACATAATCAATTTTAAGGGAAAAAAAAGACAAAAAGCGCTTTTGTTTGTTATGATAGGTTAGTATACGTCCGATTAGTTGTAGTGGGGGAGTTAGCATGTTTAAAAAGCTATTAGGTAAACAAATAAATAAGGATACACTATCATTGGAGGAGCGTGTTGCCCTTACTAAAAGCGAGCCGATTCCTGCCCATGTAGCGATTATTATGGACGGAAATGGACGTTGGGCAAAGAAAAGAGCTATGCCACGTGTTGCTGGTCATCATGAAGGCATGAAGACCGTACGTAAGGTCACAAGGTTTGCATCTGACTTAGGTATTAAAGTATTAACAGTGTACGCATTTTCTACAGAGAATTGGAAACGACCAAAGCCTGAGGTCGATTTTTTGATGCGCCTACCTGTCGAATTTTTAGGTTCCTTTTTACCTGAAATGATGGAACGCAATGTACGTGTTGAAATGATTGGCGATCCATCTTTATTGCCTGCTCATACACAAAAGGCATTATATGAGGCAATGGAAGAAACGAAGCATAATACAGGGCTTATTTTAAATTTTGCGTTAAATTATGGCAGCCGTTCTGAAATGGTAAATGCGATGAAAATAATGCTTCAAAAGGTGCAGGATGGTCAATTAACAATGCAGGACATAACAGAAGAATGTTTAACATCTCATTTAATGACAGCCCATTTACCTGAGCCCGATTTATTAATTCGTACAAGTGGTGAAGTACGATTAAGTAATTTTATGCTATGGCAGCTTGCCTATACAGAGTTTTGGTTTACAGATACATTGTGGCCAGATTTTAGTGAGGAAAACTTACTGGAAGCGGTGGAAAACTATCAGAAACGTAATCGCCGTTACGGTGGGTTGAAGGGAGAAGAAACAACTTGAAACAACGAATTATTACCGCAATAATTGCAGCAGCACTTTTTATTCCATTTGTCATTTATGGAAAAGTACCATTTACAATACTTGTGCTAGCAATGGCTATTGTCGGTTTTTATGAAATACTTAAAATGAAAGGTATTTCAATCTTTTCTGTACCGGGCTTCCTAGGGCTTGTAACCTTAATGCTACTTGTCATACCACAGCATTGGAGTGACAAGGTAGTAGCGACTATAGGCTATTCATCTAATTTGATGGTTGTCTATGGACTTGTAATGTTGCTGCTTATTTATGTAGTGCTTGTCAAAAATAAAATAACTTTTGACGAAGTTGCTTTTATTTTATTAGGTGCATTTTATGTAGGCCTAGGATTCCATTATTTAATCGAAACAAGAAATATTGGGTTAGAATATGTTGTTTATTGCTTATTAGTTGTTTGGACAACAGATTCAGGCGCTTATTTTGTTGGAAGAAAATTAGGGAAACATAAGCTATGGCCAGAAATTTCACCAAAGAAAACGATTGAAGGCTTTATAGGTGGAATTGTCATTGCTGTTATTTTTGCTATTGCGATGCAGTTAATTTATCCATTTGCAAATGGCATAATTTCACTTATTTTTGTGACGATTTTTGCTTCGATTATTGGTCAAATGGGGGATTTAGTCGAATCCGCTATTAAACGTCATTTTGATGTAAAAGATTCAGGTAATATTTTACCAGGGCATGGTGGTATTTTAGATCGTTTTGATAGTCTATTATTTGTTGTGCCCCTTCTGCATTTTTTACATCTATTTGGTAATTAATGCATAGTCTAAAGATAGCTTGCTAAACATTTGCTTAGATAGAAAAAGGGGATAAGATATTGTGAAAAAAATTAGTTTATTGGGCGCAACTGGTTCAATCGGTTGGCAAACCTACGATATTTTAAAAGAGCAACGTGATGCTTTTCAATTAGTCGCTTTTTCTTCAGGGAAAAATATCGAGAAAACGCGAGAAATGATTGACACATTGCAGCCTGAACTTGTGTCTGTGCAATTAGAGGAAGATGCACAAATGCTTGCGAAAGACTATCCAGCTATTCAATTTACATTTGGTGCACAAGGGCTTGTAGAGGTTGCTACACATCCAGATTCAACTGTGCTTGTCAATGCTGTACTTGGCAGTGTTGGGCTTGAATCAACATTAGCAGCGATTCGTATGGGCAAAACAATTGCTATTGCTAATAAAGAAACACTTGTCACGGCTGGTCATTTAGTGATGGCAGAGGCAAAAAAACATCATGCAACGATTTTGCCTGTTGATAGTGAACACTCTGCTATATTCCAATCGATGAATGGTGAGAACCCTAAAAATATTGAGCGTCTAATTATTACCGCTTCAGGTGGTAGCTTCCGTGATCAAACACGTGAACAATTAAAGCATGTAACAGTAGCAGATGCACTGAATCATCCAAATTGGTCGATGGGCGCAAAAATTACGATAGATTCTGCTACTATGATGAATAAAGGGCTAGAAGTGATTGAAGCACATGTTTTATTTGATATGCCATATGATAAAATCGATGTACTTTTACATCGAGAAAGTATTATTCACTCCCTTGTTGAGTATCATGATACTAGTGTTATTGCACAGCTAGGCACGCCAGATATGCGTGTGCCGATTCAATATGCTTTAAGCTATCCAGATCGTATACCATTACAAAATAGTCAGCGTCTAAATTTAGCACAGATCGGTCAGCTCCATTTCTCAGAAATGGACTTTGAGCGATACCCTGCATTGCGCTTAGCTTATGAGGCAGGTCGTACAGGTGGCACAATTTTAACAGCAATGAATGCGGCTAATGAAGCGGCAGTTGCAGCCTTTTTACAAGGGAAAATCACATTCCTTGAAATTGATGAAACAATTGAACGCGTGATGCAAGCACATCAAAACATTGCAGTGCCAGATTTACAAACGATATTACATGTGGACAGTGAAACAAGAAAAATAGTGTTAGACATGGTAAAATAACGTAAGCAAGACATCGTTAACTAAACGCTTTTAAAGGTGGGGTATTATGCAAACAGCCATTGCATTTATATTAATATTTGGTATGCTCGTCTTCTTCCATGAACTTGGACACTTTTTATTTGCCAAACGTGCAGGTATTTTAGTGCGTGAATTTGCCATTGGAATGGGTCCTAAAATTTATGGGAAGACACATGGGGAAACCATGTATACCATTCGTTTATTGCCTATCGGTGGATATGTACGTATGGCAGGCGAGGACATGGATGGCACAGAATTACAGCCAGGCTATCGAATAGGGCTAATTGTCAATGAAGATAATATTGTTCAAAAGATTATTTTCAATCAAAATAATAAGCAATTACCAGATTTATTATTTTTAGAAGTTGAGCGTGCTGATTTAGAAAAGGATTTGTTTGTAGAAGGCTATGATGAAGAAGAGCGCTTAGTACGTTATCAAGTAGCAAGAGATTGTGTGCTTGTGGAAAATGGTCGAGAGCTTGTTATTGCGCCACAGGATCGTCAATTCAATGCAAAAACGGTGGGACAACGTGCCATGACGATTTTTGCAGGACCATTGTTTAACTTTATTCTTGCATTTGTCATTTATTTAGTAATTGGTTTAATCCATGGTGTGCCAACGTATGAGCCAATTATTACAGAGGTTGTCGAAAATGATCCAGCTGCACAGGCAGGCATGCTTGCAGGCGATAAAGTGACAGCGATTGATGGACAAGCCGTTGAAAAATGGCAAGATTTAGCCGCTATCGTGCAAGACCATCCAAATGAAGATATTACCGTAACAATTGAGCGAGATGGACAATCTGTCAACTTAAATATGACGGTGAAGGAAATTCAGCAGGATGGCGAAAAATATGGCCAAATCGGTGTGCGCTATGAGAGCCCAAGGGAATTTAATCCACTAAAGGCAATTGTCTATGGGGCACAAGAAACCTATAATATGACTGTAAAAATATTTGAGCTTTTAGGTATGCTAATTACAGGTAAGTTCACAATAGATGCACTTTCAGGTCCTGTTGGTATTTATAAAGTAACAGAGCAAGTAGCCCAGTATGGGATTATGAACTTAATGAATTGGGCAGCAATGCTAAGCATTAACTTAGGGATTATGAACCTATTGCCATTGCCAGCACTTGATGGAGGCCGCTTATTATTCTTTGGCTTTGAAGCTTTGCGTGGCAAGCCAATTGACCGCCAAAAAGAAGGACTTGTGCATTTTGTTGGTATTGTGCTACTAATGATCTTAATGGTTGTTGTGACATGGAACGATATACAACGATTTTTCTTTTAATCGATAACTAGATATTTTGCAAATAGCTTTGAGTGCATTTTCGATGAAACATTGCGCTCAAAGCTAAATTTGTTTATGCTATGGAGAGTATAACTTATCTATGAAAAAGGTGGAACACTGAATGAAGCAAAGTAAAACATTTATTCCAACGTTACGTGAAGTACCTGCTGATGCTGAGGTCAAATCACATAAGCAATTACTACGTGCGGGGTTTATTCGTCAAAATACAAGTGGGGTATACTCGTATTTACCGCTTGCCAAACGTGTATTAACGAAAATTGAAACAATTATTCGTGAAGAAATGGAAGCCATCAATTCCATTGAGCTATTAATGCCATCACTACAATCTGCTGAGCTTTGGCAGGAATCAGGCCGCTGGGAAAAATACGGCCCAGAATTAATGCGTTTAAAAGACCGTCATGAGCGTGATTTTGCATTAGGACCAACACACGAAGAAGTCATCACTACTTTAGTACGCGATGAAATTAAATCCTATAAAAAATTACCGTTAACATTGTATCAAATTCAAACGAAATTCCGTGATGAAAAACGTCCTCGCTTCGGCTTATTACGTGGCAGAGAATTTATTATGAAGGATGCATATTCCTTCCATGCTTCCCGTGAAAGCCTAGACGAAACATATGAGGATATGTATCGTGCTTATTCTAATATTTTCTCCCGCCTCGGCTTAAACTATCGTGCTGTTATTGCAGATGCAGGTTCGATTGGCGGTAAAGGAACACATGAATTTATGGTACTTTCTGAAATCGGGGAAGATACAATTGCGTACTCAGATACTTCTGATTATGCAGCAAATATTGAAATGGCTGAGGTTGTTGTTGAGTACCAACCATCTGATGAAGCTTTAAAAGAAATTGAAAAAGTAGCAACACCAGAGCAAAAAACAATCGAAGCAGTATCCACTTTCTTACATGTAGAGCCTGCTCAAGTTATTAAGTCGTTAATTTTTGATGTTGATGGTGAGCTAGTTGTTGTACTGGCACGTGGTGACCATGAAATTAATGATATTAAACTAAAAAATGCTCTTAATGCAGATTCTGTGGAGCTTGCTAGTGAAGCAGCAATTCGCGAGTTATTAGGCTGCGGTGTTGGCTCAATTGGTCCAGTGAAATTACCAGTGGATGTAAAGGTAGTAGCAGACAATGCCGTGAAGGCAATTCGCAATGGCGTTGCTGGCGCAAATGAGGATGGCTTCCATTTAGTCAATGTGAATCCAGAGCGTGATTTTGCTGTCAACGACTACTTAGATATTCGCTTTATTCAAGAGGGTGACCCTTCTCCAGATGGACAAGGTACAATTAAATTTGCAGAAGGTATTGAAGTTGGGCATATTTTTAAATTAGGTACAACTTACTCTGAAAAAATGAATGGTACCTTCTTAGATGAGCAAGGCAAAGCACAGCCATTTATTATGGGCTGTTACGGCATTGGTGTTTCACGTATTTTAGCTGCTGTAGCAGAGCAATTCCAGGATGATAACGGCTTTACTTGGCCAATACAATTAGCGCCATATGATATTCATGTTGTGCCTGTGAATACAAAAGATGAAACACAGGTAGCATTAGCGGATGAGCTATATGGTTTATTAAAATCATATCGTTATGATGTATTGCTGGATGATCGCGCTGAGCGTGCAGGTGTTAAATTTGCAGATGCTGATTTAATTGGCCTACCTGTTCGTGTAACCGTTGGTAAAAAAGCGACAGAAGGTATTGTAGAAGTGAAATTCCGACAAACAGGTGAAACGTTTGAATGGAAAAAGGAAGAAGTTATTGATCGTTTAAATGAATTTTTCCGTAAAAACTAATAAGTAAGCTTCGAGAAAGAGCAATGCTTCTAATAGAGGCTTTTCTAAAATTTTGATAAGATAGTAGTAAAGAATTCGCGACACTTCTGCGGGACGGTAAGCTAAGCAAGAAGCAACAGATTTGTATCTGTGAAGCTTGAAGAGCACCCGCAGTGAGGAAGCGAATTTTTTTCTTGAATGCTCATCATAGCTTTAAGATGAATAAAGAATAGAGGGCTTAGTAACATAATCTTTTTTCTGAAAGTAGGTGTTGATCGATTGGAACAGCAACAAGAGGCAAGATCGAGATTTCGAATGCTCTTGCAGCAACTAGAATTAACAGATGATGTTTATATGTCATTTTTTGAAGCAGGTGAATTATCACGCTTAACCGTTCATAAAAGGAATCGACTTTGGCATTTTACCATTTTATTGCAGGATATACTGCCATTTTCGTTATACCAGCTTTTCCGTACACGCTTAACAGAGAAATTTTCAGCGATTGCTCAAATTTATACAACATTTGAAACAATCGAGAAAAATGTGACAGAGGAGCTTGTACAAGCTTATTGGTTAAGTGTTGTTGAGCAAATTGATGAAATGGCTCCAACATTGAAAAGCTGTCTGACTGCGCAAGTGCCAACATGGAATGGTCAAAAAATTTCCTTATCCTGTATGCAGGAAATGGAATATATGATGCTAAAAACAAAGTACGCTGACAAGCTGGCAGAAAGCTATTGTCAATTTGGCTTTCCTCGTATGGCATTTGACTTTGTCCTGCAGGAGCAATCAGAAGAAATGCTTGCAGCACAGGAAGCATTTGTTGAACAGAAGCGTATGGAGGAAGCGGCTCTTGCACAGCAAGCGATGGAAGACTTCCAAAAACGTGAGAAAGAGAAGAAGGATAATCCAGCAGCGGCAAGCCTCGGTGATCGACCATTCCAGCTTGGGATGCATATTAAAGACGATGAAATTATGGAAATTAAACGAATTGTCGAGGAAGAGCGCCGTGTCGTTATTGAAGGATTTGTCTTTGATACAGAAATTAAAGAACTGAAAAGCGGACGCTCATTATTACAAATAAAAATTACCGACTATACAGATTCAATTATTGTCAAGATGTTCTCACGTGACAATGATGATGCAGAATTAATGCAGCATCTGAAAAAAGGCATGTGGGTTAAGGTGCGTGGCTCTGTCCAAACAGATACATTTATTCGTGATTTAATTGTGATGGCAAATGATATTAATGAGATTAAAAAGCAAACAAGACAGGATTTAGCACCAGAGGGTGAGAAGCGAGTAGAATTGCATTTGCATACGCCAATGAGTCAAATGGACGCTGTAACACCTATTGACAGACTCGTTGCACAGGCTGCCAAATGGGGCCATCCAGCAGTTGCTATTACCGACCATGCTGTTGTGCAGGCATTCCCTGAAGCATACGCGGCTGGGAAAAAGCATGGCATCAAGATTATTTATGGGATGGAAGCTAATTTAGTGGACGATGGTGTTCCAATTGCATATGCCCCAGAGCATCGTTTGTTAGCAGATGCAACCTATGTTGTCTTTGACGTAGAAACAACAGGGCTATCAACAGCTTATGATACCATTATAGAACTTGCTGCTGTCAAAATTAAGGATGGACATGTTATCGATAAATATGAAAGCTTTGCCAACCCACATCATCCACTGTCAGCAACAACTATTGAGCTAACAGGTATTACGGATGATATGGTACGCAATGCACCAGAGGTCGAGCAGGTCATTAAAGAGTTCCATGCGTTTATTGGAGATGCGATTGTTGTCGCCCATAATGCATCCTTTGATATAGGCTTTTTATATACAGGCTATAAAAAATATGGGCTTGAAGAAACCGTACATCCAGTTATTGATACGCTAGAGCTTGCTAGGCTGCTCTATCCAACAATGAAAAACCATCGTTTAAATACATTATGTAAGAAATTTAATATTGAATTAACACAGCATCACCGAGCTATTTATGATACAGAGGCAACAGGCTACCTACTTTTACAACTGCTAAAAGATGCAGAGCAGCTAGCCATTAAATATCATGATGATTTTAATAAGCATATTGGTGGTGGTGATGCCTATAAAAAGGGCAGACCAATGCATTGTACAATTTTAGCTGTCGATAATGCAGGCTTGAAAAATTTATTTAAAATTGTTTCACATGCTCATACAAAAACATTTTATCGTGTTCCTCGTGTGACAAGGGCTGTGCTTGAGCAATATCGGGAAGGGCTATTAGTCGGCTCAGGCTGTAGCAATGGCGAATTATTTGAAACAATGATGAATAAATCCCCTGAGGAAGCGGAGCAGATTGCTCGATTTTATGATTATATTGAGGTGCAGCCAAAAGCGGTCTATGCTCCGTTGATTGAACGCAATGTCGTGCGTGATGAATGGACATTAGAGGATATTATTCGAAAGCTTGTCAAGCTAGGGAAAAAGCTTAATAAACCTGTCGTGGCAACAGGCAATGTCCATTATTTGGACCCAACAGATGCTATGTTTAGGCAAATATTGATCGGCTCTCAAGGTGGCGCAAATATTTTAAATCGATCAAAGCTACCTGAGGTTCATTTTAGAACAACGGATGAAATGCTGAAGGAATTTGATTTCTTAGGACCTGATCTTGCCAAAGAAGTGGTTGTAACCAATGCACAAAAAATTGCTGATAGCATTGGCGATGTAAAGCCGATTAAAGATGATTTATATACACCAAAAATTGAAGGCTCAGATGATGAAGTAACGAACTTAACCTATGAAATGGCGCATCGTATTTATGGCGAGGAATTGCCTGAAATCGTTAAAGCCCGCATTGAAAAAGAGCTAAAGTCGATTTTAGGACATGGCTTTGGCGTAATTTATTTAATTTCTGCCAAGCTGGTAAAAAAATCGTTGGCGGACGGTTATTTAGTAGGTTCGCGTGGTTCTGTTGGTTCTTCCCTCGTCGCAACCTTTATGGAAATTACCGAGGTCAATCCATTACCACCTCATTATATTTGCCCAAACTGTAAGCATTCTGAGTTTTTTGATGATGGTTCGGTTAGCTCAGGCTTTGACTTACCTAATAAAGACTGTCCAGAGTGTGGCACACTTTATAAAAAGGATGGACAGGATATACCATTCGAAACCTTCCTTGGTTTTAAAGGTGACAAGGTGCCTGATATCGATTTGAATTTTTCTGGTGAATATCAACCACAGGCACATAACTATACAAAGGTGCTATTTGGTGAGGATTATGTGTATCGTGCGGGAACAATCGGTACGGTTGCAGAGAAAACAGCATATGGCTATGTGAAGGGCTATGCAGGTGATCATAATTTACATTTCCGTGGCGCGGAAGTTGATCGCTTAGTACAGGGCTGTACAGGTGTAAAACGAACAACAGGGCAGCATCCAGGGGGCATTATTGTTGTACCTGATTATATGGATATTTACGATTTCTCCCCAGTGCAATACCCTGCGGATGCACAGGATGCTGAATGGCGGACAACCCATTTCGACTTCCATTCCATTCATGATAATATTTTAAAGCTTGATATACTTGGACACGATGATCCGACCGTCATAAGGATGTTGCAGGATTTATCTGGCATTGATCCAAAAACAATTCCAACAGATGACCCTGTTGTGATGAAAATCTTTAGCTCTCCTGAATCTTTAGGGGTGACAGAAAAGCAAATTGGCTGTAAAACAGGCACATTAGGTATACCAGAGTTTGGGACTAAATTTGTCCGTCAAATGCTGGAGGATACAAAGCCATCTACATTCTCAGAGCTTGTGCAAATTTCAGGACTCTCACATGGTACAGACGTATGGCTTGGCAATGCGCAGGAATTAATTCAAAGCGGTACATGTGTGCTAAAAGAAGTAATTGGTTGTCGTGATGATATTATGGTGTATTTAATTTACCAAGGGCTAGAGCCATCACTGGCATTTAAAATAATGGAATCTGTACGAAAAGGAAAAGGCTTAACAGAGGAATTTGAAGCAGAGATGCTGGCGAATAAGGTACCTGGCTGGTATATCGAATCATGTAAAAAGATCAAGTACATGTTCCCAAAGGCGCACGCAGCAGCATATGTATTAATGGCGGTGCGTATTGCTTGGTTTAAGGTGCATTTCCCAATTCTTTATTATGCGGCGTACTTTACAGTGCGTGCAGATGATTTTGATTTAATTGCGATGGTGCAAGGCTCACAAATGATTCGTGCACGTATTGATGAAATCAATATGAAAGGCTTAGATGCCTCTACAAAAGAGAAAAACTTATTAACCGTGCTAGAGATTGCGCTAGAGATGTGTGAGCGTGGGATGAGCTTCCAAAAAGTTGATTTATATCGCTCACAGGCAAGTGAATTTATTATTGATGGTAATACATTAATTCCGCCATTCGATGCGATTCCAGGGCTTGGCACTAACGTAGCGAAGCAAATTGTAGAGGCACGCAAGGACGGGGAATTTTTATCGAAGGAAGATTTACAGCAGCGAGGTCGTGTATCTAAAACCTTGATTGAATATATGGATCAGCTTGGCTGTCTAGAAGGTATGCCAGATGCCAATCAGCTATCACTGTTCTAATGTGTAGAGGCGTTCTAGATTTTGTTCCTTCTACAAAGTTCTTCCTCTGCAATGAAGGAATTTGCATTGTGTAATGAATTGTGCTATTCTAATGGTAATAATTTGTTGATATTTTTCCAGCAAAAGAGTGGGACATTCCCGCTCTTTTCTGTTGTTATACCATAGCAAAACAAATTTTGACTAACAGCAGGTAAGACCGTAAAATTTCACCACAGCAACTGGTGGAATTTCTGTTTTATTATGGTTCAGTAGAATTTGATAGATACAGGAGGAAATAATGAGCAAAGTACCAGCTTTAATTGAAGAGCTCGCTAAACCAATTGTGGATGAGTTAAACCTTGAACTAGTGGATATTGAATTCGTAAAAGAGGGACGTAATTGGTTCTTACGTGTATATGTTGATACGCCTGAGGGTGGCATTGACATTGACCAATGTGCTCAAGTAAGTGAGCGACTCAGTTTACTATTGGATGAAAAAGACCCCATTACGCAAAACTATTATTTAGAAGTTTCTTCACCTGGAGCAGAGCGTCCATTAAAAAAAGATGCTGATTTTGAAAAGGCAATTGGCAAATTTATTTATGTAAAAACCTATGAGCCCGTTAAGGACATGAAGGAATTCCAAGGCTACTTAACATCATACGATAAGCATACATTGGTGATGGATGTGCGCATTAAAACGCGTAAAATAACAGTAACAATTGAACAGGAAAAAATTGCTTTGGCGCGATTAGCCATCGATTTTTCAGCATAATGCATATTTAGGAGTGAAAATAAAATGAGTAGTGATTTGTTAGATGCGCTAAATGCGCTAGAAGAGCAAAAAGGAATTTCAAGAGATGTGTTAATTGAAGCCATTGAAGCGGCATTAGTTACAGCTTACAAACGCAACTTTAACCAAGCACAAAATGTTCGAGTTGATTTAAATTTAGATAAAGGCTCTATTCGTGTATTCTCACGTAAGGACGTTGTAGAAGAAGTAGAGGATGATCGTTTACAAATTTCGTTAGAGGATGCCAAAGCTATCAATCCTGCTTATCAGCTAGAAGATATTGTCGAGCAAGAAGTAACACCACGCAACTTTGGACGTATTGCTGCACAAACGGCAAAGCAAGTTGTGACACAGCGTGTACGTGAAGCAGAGCGAGGTTTAATTTACGAGCAATATGTAGATCGTGAAGATGATATCGTAACAGGTGTTGTAGAGCGTCTAGATGCTCGCAATATTTATGTTGGCTTAGGTAAAGTAGAAGCAGCATTGCCAGTCAATGAACAAATCCAAGGTGAAACATATCAGCCACATGATCGTATTAAAGTATATATTACAAAAGTTGAACGTACGACACGTGGACCACAAGTAATAGTATCTCGTACACATCCAGGTTTACTACGCCGCTTATTTGAAATGGAAGTACCTGAGATTTATGAGGGCATTGTCGAAATTAAATCAATTGCTCGTGAAGCGGGTGATCGTTCTAAAATTTCAGTTTACGCACACAATGAAGAAGTTGATCCAGTTGGTTCATGTGTAGGTGCAAAAGGTGCGCGTGTACAAACAATTGTCAATGAGCTAAATGGTGAAAAAATTGATATTGTAGAATGGTCTGAGGACCCAGTTGTCTTTGTCGCAAATGCACTAAGCCCATCAAAAGTATTAGATGTGCAAGTGGACGAAGAAGAAAAATCAACAACAGTTGTTGTACCAGATTATCAATTATCACTAGCAATTGGTAAGCGTGGACAAAATGCACGTTTAGCTGCGAAGCTGACTGGCTGGAAAATTGATATTAAGAGTGAAACAGATGCTCGCGAATTAGGTATTTATCCTTCTGCTACAAGCACATTCATACCTGCTGAGGATGAAGACAGTGATTTTGATGAAGTAGCAGTAGACTTATATCAAGATGACGAAGAATAAGTAAGAAAGCCCGTGTGACAAGTTAGCTGGCAGTATTCAGTGGGCCCCCTACGCCGACTGAATACTGTCAGAGCGTCAAGTAGAGCACGACTTGTCCACCTCTTACGACAAGCTTCAGAGAGGAATGGTGATTCTTATGGCTGTAAATAGAAAAGTACCTCTTCGGAAATGTGTAGCGACTGGAGAAATGCTACCAAAGAAAGAGATGATACGTGTTGTTCGCTCAAAAGAGGGCGAAGTAAGTGTAGATGTTTCAGGGAAAAAGCCTGGGCGTGGTG
Source organism: Lysinibacillus sp. FSL K6-0232 (assembly GCF_038008325.1). Classification (NCBI taxonomy): domain Bacteria; kingdom Bacillati; phylum Bacillota; class Bacilli; order Caryophanales; family Bacillaceae; genus Lysinibacillus; species Lysinibacillus sp. FSL K6-0232. The sequence goes on from NZ_JBBOYW010000001.1 coordinate 1,136,822, forward strand.
CCTATGTTTCGAAATCTGAGGAAGCCGTTGACATCGCGCGTAAGAAAAATGTATTAGGGCACCAGCTTGATGTGAAAATTCCTGAAGAAATCTATGAGGAGCTTATTTTGCTTATTCGTAGGGAGTCAATTTTATGATGAATCAAGCAATATTTAATTTGCTTGGGATTGCGGCAAGAGCCCGTAAAGTGATTTCAGGAGAAGAGCTAGTTGTGAAGGAAGTCCGCAATGGCAATGCCAAGCTAGTGCTGCTTGCAAACGATGCTTCTAAAAACGCTAGTAAGAAAATTCAAGATAAGTGCACGTACTACAACGTTGAGTATCATGTATTTGGTGATCGATATGAGCTAGGACATGCTACAGGTAAGGAGGCCCGAGTGGCTTTAGCGATTACCGATAAAGGTTTTGCAAGTAAATTGTCTAGTCTACTCAACGAAAACTAATCGGGGGTGAGCAGATGACCAAAATCAGAGTTCATGAATATGCGAAACAAGTGAATAAAACGAGTAAAGAGGTTATTGAAGCACTAAATAAATTAAATGTGAGTGTAACAAATCATATGTCTATGTTAGAAAAGGACACTGTGACAAAGTTAGACAAATCATTTAAAGCAACACCTGAGAAAAATGTAGCAAAACAACAAACACAAAATATATCACAAAAATCTCAAGCAGCTGGTCAGTCAAAAACACAACATTCGGCAAAGAAGCAGGAAGGCCAAAAGCAACAATTTGCTGCTTCTAAGCCGAGAGCAAACAATCAACAACATTCAAATTCGTCTAACGAAAAATCTAAGAATACAAAAGGTAATCAAAATAGAAATATGACACAAAATAACAATAATAATCGCAGAGGTGGCGGTGGTTATAACCAACGTCCAAAACCAGGAATTCATGGAGGCAAACGTCGCCATCCAAAAACACATCAACCATCTATACCAGTGAAACAAAAGGAACTTCCAGAAAAAATTACGTTTGTGGAATCCTTATCAGTAGCAGAGCTAGCAAAAAAATTGCACCGTGAACCATCTGAAATTATTAAAAAACTATTTATGCTTGGTGTAATGGCAACGATTAACCAAGAATTAGATAAGGATGCAATCGAATTAATTTGCGCAGACTATGGTGTAGAAGTTGAAGAAGAAATCCGTGTGGATATTACGGATTTAGAAACACACTTCGAGCAAACAGAAGAAGTAAACGAGGCAGAATTATCAGAACGTCCGCCAGTTGTGACAATTATGGGACACGTTGACCATGGTAAAACAACATTGCTAGACTCTATTCGTCATACAAAAGTAACTGCTGGCGAAGCTGGCGGTATTACACAGCATATTGGTGCTTATCAAGTAACAGAAGGTGATAAAAAAATCACATTCCTTGATACACCAGGACACGCTGCATTTACAACAATGCGTGCACGTGGTGCAAAAGTAACCGATTTAACAATTTTAGTAGTAGCTGCTGATGATGGTGTGATGCCACAAACAGTAGAGGCTATTAATCATGCAAAAGCAGCGGAAGTACCAATTATCGTTGCTGTGAATAAAATGGATAAACCGTCAGCAAATCCAGACCGTGTGATGCAAGAGCTAACAGAGCATGGTTTAGTTCCTGAAGCTTGGGGCGGTGACACAATTTTCGTACCAATTTCTGCTTTAAAAGGTGAAGGCATTGATACATTATTAGAAATGATTTTACTTGTTGCAGAGGTTGGCGAGCTTAAAGCAAATCCAGAGCGTTTAGCAATTGGTACAGTGATTGAAGCTCAGCTTGATAAAGGGCGCGGCTCAGTGGCAACACTATTAGTACAAGACGGTACATTAAAAGTAGGTGATCCAATCGTTGTTGGTCATACGTACGGTCGTGTACGTGCAATGGTCAACGATAAAGGTCGTCGTGTCAAAGAAGCTGGACCATCTACACCAGTGGAAATTACAGGTTTAAATGATGTACCACAAGCTGGTGACCGTTTCGTTGTCTTTGAAGATGAAAAAACAGCACGCCAAGTTGGGGAAACACGTGCAATGTCAGTTATTCAAGCACAGCGCTCAGAAAAGCAACGCGTAACACTTGATAATTTATTTGAGCAAATGAGCCAAGGCGAAATGAAAGAGCTTAACTTAATTGTGAAAGCAGACGTTCAAGGTACTGTAGAAGCAATGGCAGCCTCATTAATGAAAATTGACGTAGAAGGTGTTAATGTGAAAATTATTCACACAGGTGCTGGTGCCATTACGGAATCTGATATTTCACTTGCAGCCGCTTCTAATGCGATTGTTATCGGCTTCAATGTACGTCCAGATGCAAATGCCAAACGTGCAGCAGAAGAAGAAGGCGTAGATATTCGTTTACACCGCATTATTTATAAAGTAATCGAAGAAATCGAACAAGCGATGAAAGGTATGCTTGATCCTGAGTTTGAAGAAAAAATTATCGGTCAAGCGGAAGTTCGCCAAACAATTAAAGTATCAAAAGTTGGTACGATTGCGGGTTCATATGTAACAGAAGGAAAAGTAACACGTGATTCTGGTGTACGTGTAATCCGTGATAATGTTGTTATTTTCGAAGGTGAATTAGATACACTAAAACGCTTTAAAGATGAAGTAAAAGAAGTAGCAAAAGGATACGAATGTGGTATTACCATTACAAACTTCAACGATATTAAAGAAGGCGACATTATTGAAGCCTATATTATGGAAGAAGTTAAACGCGTATAATGATTGTTTATGCAGAGGTTGAATTTATCATTCAAACTGCCCATTCGTTAAAGGAAAAACGAGCTGTCCTACAGCGTATGCTTACTCGCACAAAGCAAAAATTTAATGTTTCCATTGCGGAAATTGACCATCAAAATGTATGGCAGCGCACAAAGTTAGCACTTGTTGCTGTTTCTTCATCGAAAGAGGCGGCTGAACGAGAAATTAATCATGCGCTCCACTACTTAGAGTCAAATCCGTCATGGGAACAGCTAAATGTCTGGCGAGATTATTTATAAGGTATAGTAGATAGTTGTGGTAGCAATCAAAGAATGAATATACAACTATCTGTACATCGAAATAGAGGTGACAAATTATGTCTCTACGTTCAAACCGTGTTGCCGAGCAAATGAAAAAGGAGCTTGGTGATATTCTTGGCCGTAAAATCAAAGACCCACGTGTTGGCTTTGTGACTGTTACAGGTGTTGAAGTAACAGGTGATTTACAGCAAGCAACAATTTATATAACATCTTTAGGCAATGAACGTGAACGTGAGGAAACACTGAAAGCTTTAGTGAAAGCCTCTGGTTTTATTCGCTCAGAAATTGGTTCACGCATTCGTCTACGACGTACACCAGAATTAATCTTTGAATTTGATTCATCGATTGAATATGGTAATCGTATTGATTCATTGTTAAGAGATTTACACAAAGAATAAGCTGATTAAAAGTCTGCCACATGCATCGTCATGCAGGCAGACTTTTTCTTGTAAAGAAAGCGATGGGGAGGAGCTATATGAACGGTATTTTACCGCTTTGGAAAGAAAGAGGCATGACGAGCCATGATTGTGTCTTTAAATTACGCAAAATTTTGCGGACAAAAAAAGTTGGGCATACAGGTACACTTGATCCAGGTGTTGAGGGCGTACTACCAATTTGTATTGGCCAAGCAACTCGAATAGCAGAATATTTAACGGACGCAGGGAAAACCTATGAAGCAATTATTTCAATCGGTCGTACCACGACAACCGAGGATGCAGAAGGTGAAACTGTTGAAGAAAATCTTACGATAAAAAAATTTTCTCGTGAACAGTTGCTAGAGGTTTTAGCTTCATTAACTGGAGTTATTGAACAAACACCACCCATGTTTTCAGCAGTAAAAGTAAATGGGAAGCGCCTCTATGAATATGCGCGAAAAGGCGAAAGTGTTGAAAGACCAACCCGCCAAGTCACAATTTATGATTTAGAGCTTCTTGATGAGCTAGCACAATATGAGGGGCAAGAGATTACATTTCCTGTCCGTATCGCTTGCAGTAAAGGGACCTATATACGAACATTAGCTGTACAAATTGGTGAGGCGCTTGGCTATCCAGCACATATGAAGGAACTCGTACGAACTGCCTCAGGTACCTTTACACAGGATAACTGTTTTACATTAGCACAGGTTGCTGAGCTAATGGAGGCTGAGCAAGGGGCTACCTGTATTTTACCTGTCGAGTATGCATTAGCAGACTATCCATATATTGAGATTACGAACGCCAATGAAAAAGAAATTTTCAATGGACAAGTGCTTCCAGCAGATGCATTATTAAAGAGTCATGATAAAATTGTGTTTGGAATCAATGGAAAGGCAGTTGCGGTTTATCAAGCTCATCCGACAAAGGAAGGGCTGATGAAACCACACAAGATGTTTCCGATGATAGAGTAGGAGGATTTTTGCATGGAGGTCATTCATTTAAAATACCCTCATCAATTACAACAGCGAGAAAGCAAGCAACCATATTCATTAGCACTAGGCTTTTTCGATGGTGTACATAGAGGGCATCAAGCAGTGATTAAGACAGCGAAGGAAGAGGGGGACAAGCGGCACATTCCAACTGCGGTAATGACATTCGATCCACATCCTTCACTAGTCCTTGGTGGACGTAATGAAAAGGTTTTCTATATTACACTTTTACAGCAGAAATTACAGCTTTTCAAGGAGCTAGGTGTGAATGCCGTATTTGTTGTTCATTTTACATCTGACTTTGCCAAGCTTTCACCCGCTGCATTTATTGATACATTTATTCGCGAATTAAATATTCAGCATGTGACAGCTGGATTTGATTTTTCTTTTGGCGCATTTGGAAAAGGTACAATGGAGGATATGCGCGCATTAAGTAATGGCGATTACGGTGTAACGATTGTTGATAAAAAAACAGATGATATTGAAAAAATTAGCTCTACTCGTATTCGTAAGCTTTTACAGGAAGGCGAGATGGAAGCTGCAAGAACATTATTAGGAAGACCATTTGAAATTAGTGGTATTGTTGTGCATGGCGATAAGCGTGGGCGTACAATAGGCTTCCCAACCGCAAATATTCAAGCATTGGAAGGAACGTATATTCCAGCAAGTGGTGTCTATGCGGTGCGTTTGCTTGTGCAAAATAATTGGTATGATGCTGTTTGTAATGTAGGCTATAAACCTACTTTCAAAGACCCAAGCAATAAGCAGCTCTCCATTGAAGTCCATATTTTAAACTTTGATAAAAATATCTATGGTGAGGAAGTTCATGTCACGTGGTATAAACGTATTCGCAGTGAACGAAAATTTGATGGCATTGAAGCATTAAAAACCCAAATCGAAAAGGATAAACAAGAAACTATTCGCTATTTTAATGAGCTTCAATAGCTTGTTCCATTCGCTAAGTCAGTGTTTTTACTTGCTTGACCAATTGTTTTATGGTAACATTCATAAGTGCATAAATGCTTAACCTTAGCTCGGTATATCGATGACTCCAACGTTTACTGTGCTAATGGGGATACATTATTATTTAGGAGGTCCATATAAATGGCTATTTCAAAAGAACGTAAAAACGAAATTATCGCTGAGTATCGCACTCACGAAAGTGACACTGGTTCACCAGAAGTACAAGTTGCAGTATTAACAGCAGAAATCAATGCTTTAAACACTCACTTACGTACACACAAAAAAGATTTCCACTCTGAGCGTGGTCTTCTTAAAATGGTAGGTCGTCGTCGTCACTTATTAAAATATCTTCGTGAAACTGACGTACAACGCTACCGTGAATTAATCAACCGTTTAGGCTTACGTCGCTAATTAATAGCAAGATTTAAGACTATAGACATGTTTACATGTCTATAGTCTTTTTTTATCTTGCGTCTTTGTTCATCAGAAAGTCACAACTTTTTTACACAACCATGAACGATCGCTAAAAAAGATTTATACGAAATACAACGGTGATATATTTTAATCACATCGTATTGTTTAGACAAAAGTCATGCGACGATTGATCTAAAACAATGATTGAGTATAAAAGAAGTTGCTTTCAATAACATTGTCAAGAGAAAAGGGTGAGTTGTATGTTTAATAAACTGTTACGAGAAAACACAATTGTTGCTGGCGTATTAACAGTTATTCGTATTTACTTAGGATGGCATTGGCTAACAGCAGGGTGGGGAAAGGTAGTCAATGATTTTGATGCAACTGGCTTTTTGATAAATGCGGTGGAAAATCCCGTAACAAGTGGTAGCAGTGGCGAATTAATGTATCCGTTATATGTAAAATTTATTGAGGCATTTGCTGTACCTAATGCACAGCTTATTAATATTTTAATTCCTTGGGGAGAGGTTTTAGTAGGGCTAGGGCTGATTCTTGGCTGTTTAACAACATATGCAGCATTTTTCGGCATGGTTATGAACTTTGCATTTTTACTAGCAGGCACAATATCCAGTAATCCTTGGGATATTTTATTAGCTATCTTTATTGCAGCTGCAGGCTATAATGCAGGTAAATTTGGACTAGACCGCTTCGTGATACCATTATTTAGAGAAGAACTAAAAATAGCAAATATAAATGACACTTCAACAAAAGCTATCTCTAAAAATACATAGCATAGCTCAACTCAAACCCCTCTGTCAAAATAATGACAGGGGGATTTTTATCGTGTATAGGATTTTTAAGCGTGGATGCCCCTTGCTCTTACTGTTTTGCAAGACGCTAAAATCAAATTATTGAGGCAGGTTGTATTTGCACTCCCAATGTGCAACAGTAAAATATATGCATCACTATAAATATTCTTTGGACGATTAAGTGAGTATCCGTGGTATAATGATAGTATTGGATAAATTTGCACTTGAAAAATAATGGAGTAAAAAAGGTTATTGCTAGGGTAAAAATGTTTTCGATAAAATGTCGAAATAAATCTTAAATAAATTGGCAATAACTGAATTTAACTGTATGATTAGTTTATAAAATATTTTTTAGCATAGAACAAGCATTTTTGGTACACTTACTATTAGTACATACAGACGAAGTAAGTGTTTTATAATAGAGAGGGGTTCATTAAATGAACGAAAAGAAAGTCTATTCCTACGAATGGGCTGGCCGTCCACTTGTTATTGAAGTTGGACAGTTAGCAAAACAAGCAAATGGAGCCGTATTAGTCCGTTATGGCGATACTTCTGTACTTGCTACAGCAACAATGTCAAAATCACCAAAACCACTTGATTTCTTCCCATTAACAGTTAACTATGAAGAACGTCTATATGCTGCAGGTAAAATTCCTGGCGGCTTTATTAAACGTGAAGGACGCCCTTCTGAAAAGGCAATTTTAGCAAGCCGCTTAATTGACCGTCCAATTCGCCCGATGTTCCCAGATGGCTTCCGTAATGAAGTACAAGTCATTTCGATGGTCATGTCAAATGACCCTAATTGTACTTCTGAAATGGCAGCAATGGTTGGTTCATCATTAGCATTAGCAATTTCAGATATTCCATTTAACGGGCCAATAGCAGGTGTACAAGTTGGCTATATTGATGGGGAGTTTATTGTAAACCCAACAGTGGAGCAATCTAACCAATCAACAATTCACTTATCTGTAGCAGGTAACAAAGATGCGATTAACATGGTTGAGGCTGGTGCGCTTGAAGTGCCAGAAGAAACAATGTTAGAGGCAATTATGTTTGGTCATGAGGAAATTAAAAAAATCATTGCCTTCCAAGAGCAAATTGCAGCAGAGGTAGGTAAAGAAAAGCTACCAGTGACATTATTTGAAATTGATGAAGCGATTCAAGCAGATATAAAAGCAGTTTGTGAAGCGGATATGCATGATGCAATTCAAACGGCTGAGAAGCATGCACGTGATGAGGCGATTCAAGCAGTAAAAGATCGTGTGGTTGCTTCCTATGAAGAGCAAGAAGCAGACGAAGAAACAATGAAGCAAGTGTATACGATTCTCGATAAGATGGTAAAAGACGAGGTACGTCGTCAAATTACAGAGGACAAAATTCGTCCTGATGGTCGTAAGCTCGATGAAATTCGACCACTTTCATCTGAAACTGGCTTATTACAACGTACGCATGGTTCGGCACTATTTACACGTGGACAAACACAAGCATTATCAATTTGTACACTAGGGGCACTTGGTGATGTACAAATTATTGATGGTTTAGGTGTAGAAGAATCAAAACGCTTTATGCACCATTATAACTTCCCGCAATTTTCTGTAGGGGAAACAGGCCCAATCCGTGGACCAGGTCGTCGTGAAATTGGTCACGGTGCTTTAGGTGAGCGTGCGCTTGAAGCGGTTATTCCAGATGAATCTGAGTTCCCATATACAATCCGCTGTGTATCAGAGGTATTGGAATCAAACGGTTCTACATCTCAGGCTTCCATCTGTGCATCAACATTAGCGATGATGGATGCAGGTGTTCCATTAAAAGCACCAGTAGCAGGTATCGCAATGGGTCTTATTAAAAAAGGTGAGCATTACTCCATTTTAACGGATATTCAAGGAATGGAAGACCATTTAGGTGATATGGACTTTAAAGTTGCCGGTACAGCTAAAGGTGTAACAGCTCTACAAATGGATATTAAAATTGATGGGTTATCTCGCAATATTTTAGAAGAAGCACTAACACAGGCTAAAGTAGGACGTATGCATATTTTAGAGTCAATGCTTGCAACACTATCAGAACCACGTCAAAAATTATCTGAGTTTGCGCCAAAAATCGTTATTGTAAAAATTAATCCAGATAAAATCCGCGATGTAATCGGACCTGGCGGTAAACAAATTAATAAAATTATTGAAGAAACAGGCGTAAAGATAGATACAGAACAAGATGGTACAATCTATATTTCTTCTGCTGATGAAGCAATGAATGCACGCGCAAAACAAATTATTGAAGATATTGTACGTGAAGCAAAAGAAGGCGAATACTACCTAGCAACAGTGAAGCGTATTGAAAAATTCGGTGCGTTTTGTGAAATCTTCCCAGGCAAAGATGGCTTGCTACACATTTCTGAAATCCAAGAGGAACGTACAAAGCAAGTTGAGGATGTTTTAAAGCTTGGTGATGAATTACTTGTCAAAGTGATTGAAATTGATAAGCAAGGTCGTGTGAATTTATCTCGTAAAGTAGTTGTACAAGAGGAAAAAGAGCGCGCTGCACAAGGCAAATAATAATAATGGAAAGGCTGCGTATAGTGCGCAGTCTTTTTCAATCCTATAAAATACTTATGTTTACAAGAAAGAGAGAAAGATAGAAGTGGGGGAGATTTTTTGGTTCAAGTACATACATGCCCAAATGGTGTGCGAATTGTGTCGGAGCAAATTGATTATGTAAGGTCTGTAGCTTTAGGTATTTTTGTCAATGCAGGCTCTCGCTATGAGCTGCCTGAAGAGAATGGTATTACACATTTTATTGAACATATGCTGTTTAAAGGAACAGCAACTCGCTCAGCACGGCAAATTGCAGAAGAGTTTGATCGAATTGGCGGAGAGCTTAATGCTTTTACCTCGAAAGAAAATACATGTTATTATGCCAAGGTTTTAGACCATCATGCAGAGCTTGCGATGACGATATTAGCAGATATGTTTTTTAACTCTACATTTGCCGAAGAAGAATTGGAAAAAGAGCGACAAGTTGTATTAGAGGAAATATTAATGAGCGAAGATGCCCCTGATGACGATGTGCATGAAAAGCTATGGAGCGTGATGTATCCAAATGATGCACTTGGTCGTCCAATTTTAGGTACAGCTGCTACATTAAAAACATTTACAGCAGCAACAATACGACAGTATATGGCAAAGCATTATGGTCCTGAGTCTGTTGTTATTTCTGTTGCAGGCAATATCTCACCACAGCTTCTTGCAACGATTGAACAGCTCTTTGGGCACTACAAGCCTTCACCGCTTGCTATTGAGCCAGTATTAACATATCCGACGTTTCATGCAGGGGAAATTATGAAAATACGTGATACAGAGCAAGCACACCTAGCGATTTCCTATCCAGCAATTGGTGTAAAGGACCCTGACATGTATAGCTTTATTGCGCTAAATAGCATTATCGGTGGTAATATGAGCTCACGACTGTTTCAAGAGGTGCGTGAGGAACGAGGGCTAGCCTATTCTATTTTTTCCTATCAATCATGTTATGCCGATGTAGGTGCTTTTACGATTTATGGTAGTACGAGTCGACAGCAATTAGCACAGCTTCAGCATACCATTGATGCCACTTTACTAGATATTGTAGCAGGTGGTGTTACAGAGGAGGAGCTTGATAATGCAAAAGAGCAGCTTAAAGGCAGCTTTGTCCTTGGCTTAGAGGGGACAGGTGCTCGTATGAATCGCAATGGAACAAGTGAACTTGTCCATCGCAAGCATCGAACTGTAGACGAGGTTCTTAAATCGATAGATGCCGTATCGATGGAGTCTGTAGATCGGCTGATTGCCAAAATTTTAAAAGCAGAACCAGCTATCTCAATCATAGGTCCTAGCGAATAAAGATATTTTAATAAGATAGCATTTGTTCAAGCTATTATTAGATAGGAGATTGGCATTTATTTTCAATGTGGATAAGTGACAACAGCCCTCCATAAAACCTTTACCCAAAAGGTAACACTTTATTAAACTGGCGAGGAAGGTACTTGATTCCCGGGGATAGCGAGACATGTCACCCTCTCTAAATGGAGAGGTAGCGAAGGAAGCCGCTCTGCACATGCTCATAGGAAAGCAAGTAGCCTGCAATGAAATCCATTTCCTTTTAATTGACTGTTTTGCTATTCAACACAATTAAAAATAGGCTGCCAAATAAGGCAGCCTATTTTTTGATGAATATTTAGCTTTAGCAAATTTCCTTTGCCAAATATAAATAAAGACATTTGTGAAACACAAGAAAAGTGATGAGGATACTAACCAGTGTTGGTATGAATAAGATAATTAAATTTGCAGCTACTAGTGATAAATAATAATGAATAACAAAATTTAGCAGAATGATAAGCACAATAGCTGTAAGCATTCTAACCGTTCTCATTCTCTCTGTTTCATCAAGATGCTGAATATAAAATTGACTACAGATAAGTAAAGAGGCGCTACTTATATAAGCAAAGTACATAGCAAGATGCTCGATAAAATTTTCAGATGCATCAGGTTGTGTGAAATACATAGGCGCAAGGATAGTAAAGAGCAATGCAATAAGGCCATAGCAAAATAAAAAATCGGATTGCAATTGTGTTTTCTTTAATAGAGGTAGCGTATTGACATACATTGTCCACTTTACTTGACGGTCGCCTTTATATAAATTATCTACGATGTTGGCAGAAATAACGACAACAAATAATCCGATAGAAGGACTATCTACAAAAGGTAAATGTACAAAATGAAGAAGTAAACATATCGTCATTGTAAAAAGAATAGTCCATTTTTGTACGACAATTCTTTGTAACAACAGTGCTCGCATGAGATCCCTCCTAAAACTCTTTTCTTTTATAAATAGCAGTAGAAACTAGAGAGGAGAGGCAGAGCAGTATTAGCCCGCCCAAAGGTGCTAAATAGACGTATTGCTTTAAATATAGAAACGTTTGAGTCATATCAGGGATATATTCTTTAAATATCCCCGTTAAGAAACCAGGGATAAAACAAAACGCAATGAGGACTATTCTTCCTTTAATAGAGCCAAATTTAATATAGATAGGTAGTAATACGGCTAATAAACAGAGCGCCGATGTTATGATCAAATTAAACGTTAGGAAAAATTCTAAAGTGATGTCGTTTTTGGTAAAAAAATTGATAAAAAATAGGATAGGTAATGCCATAACAAGTCCGAAAATCATTAACATCACACTAAGTATATATTTACTAAAAACGATATCTGCTTTAGAAATTGGTAAAGTATTAGCGTATTTATCCCACTTACTTTGTTCATCGTAGCTAAGCGCAGTTATCGCTTGTATCGTAACAATAAAAACAATAACAGCTAGAAGCATTGCGCTTTGCTGCATAAAAATAGCCATCATAAGAAGAAATATAAGAACAAATGCTTGTGCTTTCATTTGTCGTTGAATGGTCATTAAATCTTTTAGGATAAGTCCTACCATATTTAAACACTACCTTTCACGAAAAATAGCATGATATCTTCTATAGAAGGCCTTTCAAGTCTGAAAGCCTCATTTACTTCATTTTTCAGAACTAATGCTTCTATTCCAAACGCACCAGGACGGGTTCTTAGAATAGCATGCTCTGGCAAGTCGTTTACTTCCTCACTGTTACCTTTGAAAATACCATATTCATATAATAGAGCATCTTTACTCTCGCTCAATAAAATCTCACCATTATGAATTAACGTAATATAGTCAGCAATTTTTTCTAAATCGCTTGTAATATGCGAAGAAAATAAAATGCTGTGCGTTTCATCCTGCATAAATGCTAAAAATAAATCCAGAATTTCATCCCGAATAATAGGGTCTAATCCACTTGTTGGCTCATCTAAAATCAATAATTTTGGATGATGTGCCAATGCTAAGGCAATTGATAGCTTCATCCTCATTCCTCGTGATAGTTCCTTTATCTTCTTCCTCTTTGGCACCTTAAATTGAGCTAATCTTTCAAAATAATAGTCTGAATCCCATGTTTGAAATACTTTTCTCATGATTTTGTCGAGTTGCGTCGCATTTAGCGTTTCTGGTACATGTAAATCGTCAAATACAACGCCGATGTCGTTTTTTATCGATAGTTCGTTTTCGACATGATCTTTGCCAAATAGCAAAATTTCGCCATATTCTTTTTTTATTAAATTCAGCATGCATTTTATCGTTGTTGATTTGCCAGCCCCGTTTTCTCCAACAAAACCCATTACCGTGCCTTGAGGGACGGAAAAACTTATATCTTTAAGAAAAAAGCCTTCAAAGCCCTTATGTAGATCATGAATTTCAATGGCATTCATATTACTTATCCTCCTCTAACATTAAAGATAGTAGTTCTTGTAATTCTTCACTAGAAAGTCCAGCGGTTTTCGCTATTTTTGCTGCCTTTTGCAAATGCCCCTCTACTTGCCGTAATAGCTCCTCACGTAGAAAGTCTTGATTTCGTTCTGTGACAAAGCTCCCTTTACCAGCGACAGTTTCAATGAAACCATCTCGCTCTAAATCAGCATAGGCACGTTTAGTGGTCATCACACTTATTTTTAAATCCTTTGCTAAAGCGCGGATAGACGGTAGTGCATCACCAGCCTGTAATTTATTAGCTAAAATAGCCTCTTTGAGCTGTATGGTGATTTGCTCATAAATAGGTTTTTCACTCGCATTACTTAAATGGATATGCACAAATCATCACCTCTTATAACTGTATATATACACTATATACAGAAGGCGATGGAAATGCAACATATTCGTACTTTAGGTAGGGGTCACGATTTGCAAAAAGTCCGCATATATTGAGGTAACGGCTCAAGGAGGGAGATGAGGCATGCTACTATCTGAGATGGTGGATAAGGAGTTAATTCAAATTGAGGGTGGCGTACATTTTGGCATCCTGGCACATACAGAATGCCTATTAGATGTGCAAACAGGAAAAATACATGGTTTTGAAATTGTGAAAGATAAACTACCATTCCAAAAAAAGAAAATGAAAGTTAGTGAAATGATACCTTGGCACGAAATTATTTTAATTGGTGAAGATCGTATTTTATTTAATAAGACATCTACAGTACAGTCAGAATATTTACAGTGAGGTGAGCTTTTGGAAAACGAAAAATGGCTTGTTATCGGTGAGGACTCCCGATTAAAGGAACTAGCTACAATGCTAAGAAGTCCATCGAGAACAGTATTTTATAAAAGAACAACCGTATGGAACGAAGAGTTAAATAAACTTGTTTTAGAATTCCAGCCTAATAAAATCGTATTACCTATTCTTCCATTAAAAATAGAAGTTGAGCAGCTCTATGGTATATCACAAGTGAAATTTTATACAGGTCGATTAACAATGCATTGGAAGCAATTACTAGAGAAAAATGAATCTATTTGCTATTTACAACAAGAATCATTTATTTGGCAGAATGCGCGGTTAACAGCGGAGGGATTTATCGCCACGTTTTACGGACTCGAGCAAAAATGTATTTACGGACAAAATTTTACAATCGCAGGCTTTGGACGCATCGCCAAAATGCTCGCCTCTTTACTTGTTAAAATGGGAGCCGATGTGCATATTGTTGCACGCTCTGTTGTGCAAATAAGTGAAGCAAAAGCATATGGTTATAAAGCAACAAACATAGATGACCGCCAATGGTCGATTCATAATAGTATTTTTATTAATACCATTCCAGCTAAATGGATTACAGAGTCCTTTAAGGAGCATGTTCCAGCCGTTTTATATGATTTAGCATCAGAGCCAGGCTGTTTAGATATAGATGCCGAACAACTGCAAACGTATGTACTATTACCATCATTGCCTGGGAAATACTTTGCACATGATGCTGCTAAAATATTGTGCAAAGCGATAGAGGAGGAAGAAAATTGTTAACGGGAAAACGAATTGGGCTAGGTATTACAGCCTCCCATTGTACGTATGAAGATGTTATACCTAAAATTCAAAATTTTATTGATGTAGGAGCGAGCGTTATTCCCATTATTACACACTCCGTTTTACATGCTGCTACACGCTTCGGTACTGGAGAGGAATGGGTGGCAAAAATAGAGGCATTAACAGGAGAAAAGGTCGTTTCCTCTATCAAAGAGGCAGAGCCATTTGGACCATCCAATCCATTAGATGCAATGGTCATTGCACCAATGACAGGAAATAGCATTAGTAAATTTGCCAATGCAGCAACAGATAGCCCTGTATTAATGGCTGCAAAAGCAACATTACGTAATGGCTCACCTGTTGTATTAGGCATTTCAACAAATGATGCTCTTGGGTTAAATGGCATTAATATTATGAAATTATTAAATGCCAAAAATATTTATTTTATCCCATTTGGTCAGGATGCCCCACACTCCAAACCGAATTCATTAATTGCTGATTTTGACCAAATGGTAGCAACTGTTCATGCAGCAATTACGCAAAAAAAGCAATTACAGCCACTCTTGATACAATATTTTAAATAAATTATAGATTACACACAATTTTCAGTATTTTTATGATACAATAGCACACATTATGGAACTTGTATTCAAGGAGAGATGATAGATGACAAAGCAGTTAACAGTTGCTGTTGTTGGAGCAACAGGGGCAGTAGGCTCAAAAATGATGGAGCAATTAATTAAACGTAAATTTCCAATAGGGACAATTAAATTTTTAGCTTCTGCACGTTCAGCAGGCAAACCAATCGAATTTAATGGTCAAACATATACAATTGAAGAAGCGACACCTGAAGCTTTTGAAGGCGTCAATGTCGCTTTATTCTCAGCAGGTGGTTCCGTATCAGCTGCACTTGCACCAGAGGCAGCTAAGCGTGGGGCAGTTGTGATTGATAATACGAGTCATTTCCGTATGGACCCAGAAGTACCGCTTGTTGTACCTGAAGTGAACCGTGGCGACCTTGCCAAACATAAAGGCATTATCGCTAATCCAAACTGTTCAACAATTCAAATGGTAGCTGCACTTGAACCAATTCGCGCTGCATTTGGTTTAACAAAAGTACTTGTTTCAACATATCAAGCTGTTTCAGGTGCAGGTATTTCTGCTATTCAAGAATTAAAAACACAAAGTGCTAATTGGGAAGCTGGCAAGAATGTAGAAGCAAGTATTTTACCAGCTGCTAGTGATCAACGCCATTACCCAATCGCTCGTAATGTCATCCCACAAATCGATAAATTCACAGATAACGGATTTACATACGAAGAAATGAAAATGATTAATGAAACAAAAAAAATTATGCATGCACCAGAACTAAATGTAGCTGCTACTTGTGTTCGTGTGCCAGTTGTTTCAGGTCACTCTGAATCTGTTTATATTGAAGTAGAAAAAGACGCATCAGTGCAAGATATTTTTGACGTACTACGTCATGCACCAGGAATAGTATTGCAGGATGATATTGCAACACAAACTTACCCAATGCCAATTTATGCAGAAGGGGAGGACGCTACTTTTGTAGGACGTATCCGTCAAGATTTAGATAACAGCAAAGGATTCCATTTATGGATTGTTTCCGACAATTTATTAAAAGGTGCTGCATTAAACTCTATCCAAATTGCAGAAGCAATGCTTGAGGATAACTTACTATAAGCTATAAGAGGGGTGTAAGGATGAATTTAGGTCGAATTGGAACGGCTATGATTACGCCGTTTAAAGATGATGGCACAATTAATTACCCAGAATTAGAACGCATTATTAATCATTTAATTGACAATGGTACAGATTGTATCGTTGCTTGTGGTACGACCTCTGAAAACCCAACAATGTCAACTGAAGAAAAAATCGAGGTTGTACGTTTTACTGTAGAGAAAGTAGCAGGTCGAGTACCTGTTATTGCAGGGACAGGAGATAATGAAACAGCTTATTCCATTATGATGACACATAAGGCAGAGGAAAATGGTGCAGATGGTATTATGCTTGTAGCACCATATTACAATAAGCCAAATCAACGAGGTATTTATGCCCACTTTGAAACAATTGCTAAGCAAACAAATTTACCTGTGATGCTTTATAATGTTCCTGGGCGCACAGGTGTGAATGTTGCCTATGAAACTTCTGTTGCCTTAAGTAAGATTCCTAATATTGCTTGGATTAAGGAAGCAAGTGGCAATTTAGATCAGATGGGCGACATTATTGAAAATGTTGATCCTGCTGATGATTTCTTAGTGTATAGCGGAGATGATGGTTTAACATTACCGCTGATGGCGATTGGCGGCGCTGGTGTTATTTCAGTAGCAGCCCATGTTGTTGGCAATGATATGCAGTTAATGATTAAAGCGTTTGAAGAAGGCAATCATGAGCTAGCAGCCAAAATTCATCGAGCATTATTACCTCTAGTACGTGCGCTGTTTGCTCAACCAAACCCATCGCCAATTAAATATGCGATGACAAAGTTAGGCTTTGATACGCTCAATGTTCGTCTGCCAATGATGGAAATGACAGATGAAGAAAAGGCAAACTTTGACCGCATTTGGGATACGTATCAAGAAAAAGCGAAAAATTTTAGATAACCCACGCAATAAGGCTAGTAGAAAAATCAGCTTATAACGCTGATTTTCTGCTAGCTTTTTATATATAGAAGGCTGACCTAGCAACAGGTTTGGAAAAGTGAACGAATTCAGCTTTTAACAAAGGGCATTGAGAAGCTCAATGTCTTTTGTTATTCAATCAATGAACTTTACATAATGAAAATAAGCACAAGCTTATAACAGTAATGCGAAACTTTAAAGTAGATGCCTGTCAATCTGTGTTTTTCCAGCTACCAGCAATCAAAATTAACAGGAAAATCTATTTTCACTGTGAAACATGTATTTTTAATTTGTGCAAAAGCTGTGCAAACCGTATAATAAATGTTAAGTGGTTGCTGTTCGGGATATTTTTAGGAGGAAATAAATTGACAAAAAAGAAAAATGAATTAATTCGCATCATCCCTCTTGGAGGCGTAGGCGAAATTGGGAAAGCCATGTACGTAGTAGAAATTGATGAAGAGCTATTTGTGGTGGATAGCGGTTTAATGTTCCCAGAAGACGAAATGCTTGGGATTGATATCGTAATTCCTGATATTGCGTATTTGGAAGAAAATAAAGAGCGTGTAAAAGGTATTTTCTTAACACATGGTCATGAAGATGCAATTGGCTCTATTGCCTATGTATTACAAAAAATAAAGGCTCCTGTGTACGGATCGAAACTAACAATTGCTTTAGCAAAGGAACATTTAAAAGAATTGCCTGCACCACATCAGGTCAAGTTTTTTGAAGTAACAAACCGCAGTCGTATGAATTTTAACTCAACGTATGTAACATTCTTCCACACAACACATAGTATTCCCGATTCGTTAGGGGTAGTGTTCCATACATCTGAAGGCGCGATTGTTCATACAGGAGAGTTTAAATTCGATCAATCAGCGACAGGTAAATTTAAACCAGATTTAGCGAAAATGGCACAATTAGGGGAGGACGGCGTTTTTATTTTATTATCTGAGTCGTGTGAAGCAGAGCGACCAGGTTATACGACATCGGAGATTGTGATTGAAGAACAATTATCAAAAACATTCCACTCAGCACCAGGTCGTATTTTAGTAGCTGTCTATGCATCCAACTTTATTCGTATTCAACAAGTGTTTGCCCAAGCACAGAAATCATTCCGTAAAGTAGTGATTGTTGGTAAACCTTTAGAAAAAGCTGTAGATTTAGGTGTGCAGCTTGGTTATTTAACGGTTGATGAGGAAACAATTATTCCGATTTCGGAAATGCAGAAATACCAAGATGATGAAATTATTATTATTACAACGGGTAATAGAGGAGAGCCACTGGATGCGTTAGAAAAAATCGTCCGCAAGCATCACCGTGATATTAAAATTAAGCAGGGCGATACAGTATTGATTACATTTACACCTTCTCCAAATATGGAGGTGCAAATGGCTAATACAATGAATGCTCTCTCAAAAGCAGGCGCTGAAATTTTAACTTCCAGCAAAAATGTCCATGTATCAGGACATGGTAGTCAGGAAGATTTAAAGCTAATGCTTAACTTAATGCAACCGAAGTATTTTATTCCTGTTCAAGGTGAGTACCGTATGTTAATTGCTCACTCTAAGCTAGCACAGCAGCTAGGCATGCATAAATCCCAAATATTTATCGCCGATAAAGGGGATATTGTTGAATATAAAAATAATAAAATGCGTATGAGCGGTCGTGTACAAGCTGGCAATGTTTTAATTGATGGGATTGGTGTAGGCGATGTAGGCAATATTGTGCTACGTGATCGTAAGCTATTATCACAAGATGGTATTTTTATTGTCGTTGTGACATTAAACCGAGCGCAAAAGAAAATTGCATCTGGTCCAGAAATCTTATCACGCGGCTTTGTTTATGTGCGTGAATCAGAAGAATTAATGGTTGAGGCTTCAGATATTGCTAAAAATGTTATTGAAAAATATGTTGGCAAAGATACATTCGAGTGGACAAATATTAAGCAAGAAATTCGAGATACATTAAATACGTATTTATTCCAAAAAACAAAGCGTCGTCCAATGATTATCCCAATTATTATGGAGTATTAATGTAGATAATCATCACAGCTTTGCAAAAAAGGATTTTCTCCCAATTACGGTGGAAAATCCTTTTTTTGAAATCAAGAAGTTCTACATGTTATGATTGGTTGCATATATAAAGTGAACCTGCAATCGGTGGAAATCTTCCAGCTTGTACCTGATGCTACGCTTTTGGTACAAAAAAGAGTGTGAATACGGAGTAAAATGGATTGCAAAAGAAGGTGAAATAGGTGGTAGTAAGGAAGAAAAAAACAACGAAAAGTAAGGCAACAACTGAAAAAAAAGAAATGCATCCGCTTATGTATGAAATTCTAGGTGTACTCTTTATTGCGTTAGCCATCATCATGATTTTTGAGTATGGTGTGATTGGACGTACACTACAAACAATAGCTATGTTTTTTTTAGGAAATTTACACTTCGCTGTGCCATTTATGCTTATCTTTATTGCGCTATTATTGATGATTGGCCGTAAAAAGGTAGGCATAAAGGATCGTTTAATAATGGGGCTAGTGCTGATTATTATGAGCTTAACAATTTTTAGTCATGGCATATTATTTGAGCAATTGTCAAAATCAGGTGGTTTATTATCTGATTCTGTTTTACGTGAATCATGGCGAATTTTAATAAGTACAGATGGTATTATCCATCGTAGTGATGCTTTAGGTGGAGGTATGATTGGTGCATTGCTCTATAGTGGGCTACACGTATTATTTGATGCATCAGGCGCAAAAGTAGTAGCATGGGTTATTTTCTTTATTGGCTTAATTCTTGTAACAGGCAAAGCATTAGTACCTTATTTAGCAGAGAAAATGCCTGATTTATTTGGAAAATGGAAAAAGAAGCGCCATGAAAAGAAGAAAAATATACCTAAAAAGCCAAGCAATCGACGCTCAAGAGTAGAAAATACGGATGAAATAGCAGCGGTGGAGCAGGATGCTGATATACCAGTATATGAAGAAGAAGAGCCCGCTCATGAGCCAATTATTTCTGCTTTTACACAAAATGTATCACATGAAAGTGATGGGTTTGATGTGACACATACGGTGGAAAATGAACTAGAAGAAGCGGTAGAGGATGTTCATATCCAAGGTACAGATGCTGTAGAAAATGCAGATTATCAACTGCCATCCTATCATTTATTACAATTACCACCACAGCATGACCAAAGTGGGGAATATTCGGTTATCCAAGCAAATGCTAAAAAGCTTGAACAAACATTACAAAGCTTTGGCGTCAAGGCAAAGGTGACTCAGGTGCATTTAGGGCCAGCTGTGACAAAATATGAAATTTTACCTGATATTGGTGTGAAAGTAAGCAAAATCGTTAATCTGCAGGATGATCTTGCGCTAGCGCTTGCTGCAAAAGATATTCGGATGGAAGCGCCAATACCCGGAAAATCTGCGATTGGCATTGAAGTACCAAATAGTGAGGTAGCGATTGTGACATTGCGTGAAGTATTAGAGTCAAAGGATGGTGCAAAGCCAGAAGCTTTATTGCAAGTTGCATTTGGGCGTGACATTACGGGACAAGCTGTGTTAGCAGAGTTAAATAAAATGCCACATTTACTTGTAGCAGGTTCGACAGGTAGCGGGAAAAGTGTCTGTATCAATGGCATTATTGTATCGATATTAATGCGTACAAAGCCACATGAAGTGAAATTAATGATGATTGATCCAAAAATGGTAGAGTTAAATGTTTATAATGGCATTCCACATTTATTAGCGCCTGTTGTAACAGATGCACGCAAAGCTTCGCAAGCCTTGAAAAAGGTAGTTTCTGAGATGGAACGTCGCTATGATCTATTTTCACATACAGGTACGCGAAATATTGAAGGCTATAATGCACATGTTCAAAGAATGAATGACCAAACAGATGAAAAGCATCCAAAGCTACCATATATTGTTGTGATTGTGGATGAGCTAGCAGATTTAATGATGGTGGCGTCCAATGATGTGGAGGATTCCATTACACGCTTAGCACAAATGGCGCGGGCAGCAGGCATTCATTTGATTATTGCAACGCAAAGACCAAGTGTAGATGTGTTAACAGGTGTTATTAAGGCAAATATTCCTTCAAGAATTGCCTTTGCTGTATCCTCCGCAATTGACTCCAGAACGATTTTAGATATGGGTGGAGCAGAGCGTTTACTTGGTCGTGGTGATATGCTGTTTTTACCTGCTGGTGCCTCCAAGCCAAAGCGAGTACAGGGTGCTTTTTTATCCGACCAAGAGGTTGAATCAGTCGTTAATTTTGTTATAGAACAGCAAAAGGCACAGTATCAGGAGGAAATGATTCCTACTGAGGAGGAAACCATTTTAGAGGAAACAGACGAATTATATGATGAAGCTGTACAATTAGTCGTTAATATGCAAACAGCCTCTGTTTCAATGCTTCAGCGCCGCTTCCGTATAGGCTATTCAAGGGCTGCACGCATTGTCGATCAAATGGAGCAGCGTGGGGTTGTTGGGCCACCAGAGGGCAGTAAGCCTCGCCAAGTGCTTATCCATCAATATGAAAGCTAAACAAAAAATAGGCTATAAATAATGGGTCGTTTTGTCTGGTTGTCCAATTATTTGTAATGGAAATAAATAAACAATGAATTCTATAACAGATTTTAATCAAAACTATTTATTTCATTCTTCAAAAATGTTATATTTATGAACGATTAGTAGGAATGTTGTACATCAGATGTCTGATCTCTGATTTTGGTGGTGATATATGTGACTATTAAAGCAGATCATCGTCATCTCTATCTTCAAGTAATTGATCGTTTAAAATCTGATATTGAGGCTGGTATTTTTAAAGAAAATGAAAAGCTGCCTTCAGAGTTTGAATTATCGAAATCACTAGGAGTCAGTCGAGCAACACTTAGAGAAGCACTTCGACTGTTGGAAGAAGAAAATGTAATTGTGCGTCGACATGGGGTTGGGACTTTTGTTAATCCTAAGCCGTTGTTTACATCAGGTATTGAGCAGTTATCAAGCATTTCTTCTATGATCGAGGCAGTAGGTATGGAGCCAGGCTCGCGTTTTTTAAAGGCGACTGAGCACATACCTTCTGAGGAAGATTTAAAACGCTTCCAATGTGATGGCGAAGATAAAATACTCACAATTGAACGTGTCAGAACAGCGGATGGCGACCCAGTAGTTTACTGTATAGATAGACTACCAGCAAGCTTTTTGCCTACTGACTTTGTTGAAAAAAAAGAAGTTTCACTGTTCTCTGCTCTTGAACAATCTGGGAAAATTCATGTTGCTTATGCGATTACCTATATTGATCCAGTCGGCTATCATGAACAAGCTTCACCGATTTTAAACTGTGGACGTGAAACAGCTCTTTTAGTGTTAAAGCAATTGCATTACGATGACCATGATCAAGTAGTGCTCTATTCAAAAAATTATTTCCGGGCTGATAAATTCAGCTTCCATGTAGTTCGTAAACGGGTGTAGAACATTTCTAAATTTTTTCCTGCTAATTACAATACCTTTGGGGGGTTAAAAACATGAAAAAACGTAAATTTGGTTTAGTATTAACATCAGTATTAGCGGCAAGTGCTATTTTAGGTGCATGTGGTGCAAAAGACGACGATAACGCTGCAAAAGACAATGACAATGCTTCAGGTGGTGGCAACACAGAAGAGGCTTTCTCAGTAGCGATGGTTACGGACGTAGGTGGCGTTGATGATAAATCATTCAACCAATCTGCATGGGAAGGTGTTCAAGCTTATGGTAAAGAGCACGGTTTAGAAAAGGGTGACGGTGGTTTCGACTACTTACAATCAAAATCAGATGCAGACTATGATGCAAACTTAAACTCATTAGTACGTCGTGACTTTAATTTAATTTTTGGTATTGGTTATATGATGGAAGATGCGATGGCTGCTATTGCGGATGAAAATCCAGATGGTCAATTCGCGATTATTGATGCAGAAGTACCAGCAGATAACGTTGTATCAGTATTGTTCAAAGAGCAAGAAGGTGCTTTCTTAGCTGGTGTTGCAGCTGCTAAAATGTCACAATCAGGTAAAATCGGTTTCGTAGGTGGCGTAGATATTCCAGTTATTAATCGCTTTGAAGCTGGTTTTATTGAAGGGGCAAAAGCTGTAAACCCTGATATCATTATTGAAGATAAATATACAGGTGCGTTCGATAAAGCCGATGTTGGTAAAATTACAGCAAGCAGTATGTATTCTTCAGGTGTTGATGTAATCTTCCACGCTGCTGGTGGAACTGGTAATGGTGTATTCTCTGAAGCAAAAGAGCGTAAGAAAAAAGACCCTGATGCAAATATTTGGGTAATTGGTGTAGATGCTGACCAATACGAAGAAGGTAAAGTAGATGAGGAAACAAACGTTACTTTAACTTCTATGTTAAAAGGTGTTAATACAGCAGTAGTAGATATTTCAAATAGAGCAAAAAATGGTGATTTCCCAGGTGGAGAAACACTTGTATACGGTTTAGCTGAAGATGGCGTTAAACTTGCAGATTCTCGTGGTGCGATTCCAGAAGATGTACAAGCTGTAATCGATGAATATAAAGAAAAAATTGCTAAGGGTGAAATTGTCGTTCCAGAAAAAGTGGAAAAATAATTCATCTGTTAATCATCATAAGGGACTTGTCGAAGGACCTTATGATGATTTTTCAATCTATCGTTATATTTAGATTATTTGCAATTCTCTATTTGATTTAGATGAACCGTATAGAGGTAGTCATAATGAAAACATATTGATGGTAACAAGTTAATAGAAGAAAGGTTTCTAACGATGACCTTTCCTGTATTAATTTAGCAAAACACCTACCTCTATAGGTGGGCTTAAATCAGTGAATAAAGTATAGCCTCAAGTAATGAAAGGAGGCACAGGAGTTTGTTAGCTAGTGCTGCATCTATGCAACGATCTTGCTAAGCCTTATCCATTTCAAGCACTGGACGTATTGCTAATCTGTACCATCAGTCATTGTAGCGGCAGATACTATACGCTAAGGCAAAAATACTTACTATATAGTGCCTATTAAGGGAGTGACAAAATTGGAATATGTGATTGAAATGCTAGGAATCCGTAAAGAATTCGGTCAGTTCGTGGCGAATAATAACATCACCCTCCAACTGAAACAAGGCGAAATCCATGCATTGCTAGGTGAAAATGGTGCAGGTAAATCGACTTTAATGAACGTTCTTTTTGGTTTGTATCAACCAGAAGGTGGCGAAATCCGTGTTCGTGGGAAGGCTGTTAAAATTACAAACCCGAATATTGCCAATGACTTAGGAATTGGTATGGTGCACCAACACTTTATGTTGGTAGAGAATTTTACGGTAACAGAGAATATTATTTTAGGTTCTGAACCTACTAAAATGGGCATTGTTAATATTAAAGATGCGGCAAAGAAAGTACAGGCACTTTCTGAAAAATATGGCTTAGATGTTGATCCATATGCCAAAATTGAAGATATTACAGTTGGGATGCAGCAACGCGTTGAAATTTTAAAGACATTATATCGTGGTGCTGAAATTTTAATTTTTGATGAACCAACAGCATCTTTAACACCACAAGAAATTACAGAATTAATTCAAATTATGCGTCGCCTTATTGCAGAGGGGAAATCTATTATTTTAATTACCCATAAGCTAAAGGAAATTATGGAAGTATCCGATCGCGTCACAATTATCCGTAAGGGTGAAGGAATCGGTACAGTTGTAACCGCTAACACAAACCCTAATCAGCTTGCTGAAATGATGGTTGGTCGTCAGGTTGAATTTAAAACAGAAAAAACAGATGCAAGCCCAACAAAAGAAGTATTGTCCGTTGAGAATTTAGTTGTAACGGATTATCGTAATATCGATAAAGTAAAAGGTCTTAACTTAAACGTTCGCAGAGGCGAAATCGTTGGTATTGCGGGTATTGATGGTAACGGTCAATCTGAATTAATCGAGGCTATTACAGGTTTACGCAAAGTGAAAAGCGGTACTGTGAAGTTAAATGGTCAGGATATTACAAATTTAAAGCCTCGTAAAATTACAGAGGAGGGCGTTGGACATATTCCACAAGACCGTCATAAGCATGGCTTAGTATTAGACTTCCCGATTGGCCATAATATTGCACTGCAAACATATTATCAGCCTCCTATCGCCAAAGGCTTTGTCATGGATTATAAAAAGGTATCGGAAAAAGCTCGCCAAATTATTAAAGAATACGATGTGCGTACAGGGAATGGTGAAATGACTCCAGCACGTGCGCTATCTGGTGGTAACCAGCAAAAGGCAATTATTGGGCGTGAAATCGATCGTAATCCAGACTTATTAATTGCAGCTTTACCAACTCGTGGTCTTGATGTAGGAGCTATCGAGTTTATTCACTCTCGCCTTATTGAGCAACGTGATAAAGGCAAGGCTGTTCTATTAATCTCGTTTGAATTAGATGAGGTTATGAATGTATCAGATCGTATTGCTGTTATTTATGATGGTCAAATTGTGGATGAGTTAAATCCAAAAGAAACAACCGAACAAGAGCTTGGCTTACTGATGGCTGGGCAAAGTAAAAAAAATAACAAGCATGGTGCGAAGGAGGGGAACGACTAATGTCAAATCGTGTCATTAATATTCTCGTTCCTATCATCTCTATTATTATCGGTTTAATCGTAGGTGCTATCGTTATGGTAGTGAGTGGCTATGACCCAGTACAAGGTTATATTGCTCTTTGGACAGGTATATTTGGAGATTCATATTCAATTGGGAACACAATTCGTCAAATTACACCGTATATATTGGCAGGTCTTGCAGTAGCATTTGCTTTCCGTACAGGGCTGTTCAATATTGGGGTTGAAGGGCAGCTTATTTTAGGCTGGCTAGCAGCAGCTTGGGTAGGATATGCATTTGAACTACCTAAAGTGATTCATTTACCATTAGCATTATTAGCAGCAGCAGCTGCAGGTGCATTTTGGGCCTTTATTGCAGGCTTCTTAAAAGCGAAATTTAAAGTCCATGAAGTAATTGCGACAATTATGCTGAACTATACTGCGCTTTATATTGCGAACGCAGTCATTAAAAAATTGTCGGATGGTGGCTTTAAAACAGAACGTGTTCTTGAGTCAGCTTCATTGCGTTCTCCGTTTTTAAGAGAGCTTACAGACAACTCAAGCCTTCACTATGGGATCATTGTTGCACTTTTAATGGTCGTA
The DNA here is from genome assembly GCF_038008325.1 of Lysinibacillus sp. FSL K6-0232. Lineage (NCBI taxonomy): Bacteria > Bacillati > Bacillota > Bacilli > Caryophanales > Bacillaceae > Lysinibacillus > Lysinibacillus sp. FSL K6-0232. The sequence continues at coordinate 1,163,154 of NZ_JBBOYW010000001.1, forward strand.
GTGATGTGGTTTATTTTAGAAAAAACAACGCGCGGGTATGAGCTAAAGGCGGTAGGCTTTAATAAAAATGCTGCTGATTATGCAGGTATGAGTGTTAATAAAAATATTATTTTAGCCATGACAATTTCAGGTATGTTTGCGGGTCTTGGTGGTGCAATGGAGGCGCTAGGTACTTTCCAAAATGCATCGATTAAACCAGGCTTTACAGGAATCGGTTTTGACGGAATCGCTGTTGCCTTGCTTGGTGCGAATACACCACTAGGGGTAATATTCGGAGCTTCTCTTTTCGGTTCATTGAAATATGGTGCTCTTAATATGCCAAATGCTGCGGGTATTCCAGAAGAAATTGTATCCATTATTATTGCATTAATTATCTTCTTTGTGGCATCAGGCTATATTATTCGAGTAGGCTTACAAAAGCTGAGCAAGAAAAAGGAGGGACAATAACATGAGCTTTTTAGAAATGTTATATTTCATCATCCCTTCAGCGATTCTTTATGCAACACCTTTGATATTTACTGCTATCGGTGGTGTATTCTCTGAACGCTCTGGTGTTGTCAACATCGGGCTAGAAGGCTTAATGATTATCGGTGCTTTTATTGGTATTTATGTTAATTTAGAATATGCTTCATCACTAGGTGCAGCAACAACTTGGATAGCAATGCTAGCAGCTGTTGTAATCGGTGGGATTTTCTCACTTTTCCATGCGGTTGCTTCCATCTCCTTCCGTGCCGATCAAACGGTATCTGGGGTAGCTATCAACCTATTGGGCTTAGCTGTTTCAGTCTTTTTAGTAAAAATGATTTATGATAAAGGTCAAACAGATATGATTACGCGACCAATCGGCCGTTTTGGTATCCCTTATTTAGAGGATATTCCATTCTTCGGTCCGCTATTGTTCCGCGATGTATATAGTACATCTATTTTAGCCTTTGCAGTAGCAATTGGTGCATGGTTTATTATTTATAAAACACCATTTGGTTTACGTCTTCGCGCAGTTGGTGAGCATCCAATGGCAGCAGATACAATGGGGATTAATGTTAATAAAATGCGCTATATTGCTGTTGTGATTTCTGGGGCATTAGGTGGACTTGGCGGTGCAGTCTATGCACAAACAATTACACATGACTTTTCACACGCAACAATTGCTGGGCAAGGCTTTATGGCAATTGCAGCAATGATTTTCGGGAAATGGCATCCAATTGGTGCATTAGGTGCAGCTCTATTCTTTGGATTGGCACAAACATTAAGTATTGCAGGAAGTCAAATTCCAATTATCGAAAATGTACCAGCTGTCTATCTGCAAATTTTACCATATGTACTAACAATCCTTGCGTTAGCAGGCTTTATTGGTAAAGCGAATGCGCCAAAGGCAAGTGGACAACCCTATATTAAAGGGAAACGCTAAGAAATTATAAGAAAGGCTGAGCGAACAATGCTCAGTCTTTTTGCCATGTCAACTTAGCCAATTACATATATTTTTTAATTTTTCCATACATACTTTGGATTCTTTTTGCAATTATAGACAATAGACATGTATAGTATGTGTAGTACATCGTTATATTAAGAAGGATAGGAGGGTTTTATATGTTTAAAACAATACCTTTTGCAAAAGGTGTCAATTTGCATATCCGACAAACGACCCAATTTAAAACTGTAAACTTTTCAATTAAATGGAGAAGAGCATTAACAGCTAAAAGTGCCTCAGAGCGTACAGTATTAACAAATGTATTACAGCATAGTAATGCTAAATATAAGACAACGGCTGCTTTTCGAAGCTTTTTAGATGACTTGTATGGCACTGTGCTATATTTTGATACATCAAAGCGTGGCAATGAACATACAGTGCTGATGAATGTAGAAACGGTGAACGAGCATTATTTAGCAAACGCAAGTGTGTTAAACAATGTACTTGATTTATTGCACACAGCCATTTTTGAGCCAAATTTAGAAAATGGCGTTTTTAAGGCATCGATTGTAGAGCGTGAAAAGCAAACCGTTATTCAACGCATTGAATCCATTTTTGATGATAAATCTCGTTTTGCACAGTTTCGTTTACAGCAAATTTTAAGACCAAATGAGCCAGCCTCTATTTCAGCCAATGGTAGTGTAGAGGAAATTCAAAAAATCACACCTGCCTCGTTATTTGAAGCATATCAATCAATGCTTGCTAATGATAAAATCGATATTTATGTCGCTGGCGATATTAATGAAGCAGAAATTGTAGCAAAATTACAGCAAGCGCTACCATTTAAAGATCGTACGCCAGAGGAAGTGCCAGCAGTGCTTCCACAAAAGCATCCCGAGCAAGACTATGTTCGAGAGCAGCATGAGATGAAGCAAGGGAAATTGCATATTGGCTTTAGTACATCCGTTAAATTTGGCGATCCAGATTTCGCTAAAATGCAAATTTTTAATGGTATCTTTGGTGGTTATCCACATGCTAAATTATTTATGAATGTTCGTGAAAAAGAGAGCCTTGCTTATTATGCATCAAGTGCCTATGCCTCACATTATGGCTTAATTTTCGTTGTTTCTGGCATTGAGCCGAAAAATGAAGAAAAAGCATTGACATTAATTAAAGAACAATTAGCAGCTATACAGGCAGGAGATATTTCCAATTTAGAGCTGGAGCAAACAAAGGCAATGCTCACAAATCAATTAAAAGAGTCTTTAGATTCTGCGCGTGGACAAATTGAAATTTTCGATCAATATAAAAATTTACCTGAGGAGTTCTCTGTGGAAGCTTGGGCAAATAAGTGGAAAGCTGTGACGAAGGAAGATGTTGTGGAAATGGCAAAAACAGTGCAGCTTGAAGCGGTCTATTTCTTATATGGAAAGGAGCAAGCCGCACAATGAAAACAATTGAATTTAAGCAATTAGATGAAACACTTTATTATGAAAAGCTAGCGAATGGGTTAGATGTTTATATTTTACCGAAGAAAGGCTTTTCCAAAACATTTGTCACATTTACAACTAAATATGGCTCTGTCGATCGTACATTTGTACCGATTGGTGAAACAGAAAGTGTGACAGTACCAGATGGTATTGCCCATTTTTTAGAGCATAAAATGTTTGAAAAAGAAGATGGAGATGTTTTCCAAAAGTTTAGCGAGTACGGTGCCTCTGCCAATGCCTTTACATCATTTACACGCACGGCTTATTTATTTTCATCGACTGACAATATTTATAAAAGTACAGAAACATTATTAAATTTTGTGCAGGAGCCATACTTTACAGAAGCGACTGTTAACAAGGAAAAGGGTATTATTGGGCAGGAAATTACGATGTATGATGACCAGCCTGATTGGCGTTTATATTTTGGGACAATCGAAAATATGTACCATCACCATCCAGTAAAAATTGATATTGCAGGGACAATTGAATCCATTGATGGGATTACAGCAGACCATTTATATACATGCTACAATACATTTTACCATCCATCCAATATGTTACTATTTGTGATCGGCGCAGTGGAGCCAGAGGAAATGATGACTTTTATTCGTGACAATCAAGGAAAAAAAGAATTCCCAGAGCCTACACCAATTCAACGCTTCTTTGATAAAGAGCCAACAGATGTGGCGATTAAGGAACGTACATTAAAGATGGATGTGCAAAAGCCTAAGGTATATATTGGCTTGAAAGCAAAAGACACAAATCTATCAGGTCAAGAAATGCTAAAGCATGAGCTAGCTGTTCAAATTGCGCTTGAGCTTATATTTGGGCGTACCTCTCATTTTTATGAGCACGTTTATGAGGCAGGCTTAATTGATGAAACATATGCCTTTGATTTTACCTTAGAAAAGGGCTTTGGCTTTGCCATGATTGGTTCTGATTCCACGGAGCCAGACCAATTAGCACAAACGATCATAGCAGAATTAGCAAAATATGAGAAAGATGCTAAGTTTGAAAGCGCTGATTTAGAGCGAATAAAGCGTAAAAAAATCGGCTTCTTCTTACGTGCGCTCAATTCAATTGAGTTTATTGCGAACCAATTTACACGTTATTCATTTAATGACATGAATTTATTCGATGTCGTGCCAGTGCTTGAAGCGTTAACAATTGACGATTTGTATAAGGCATTTGCTTCGATTCAAGGCGAATCTCAACAAACAATATTTAAAATTTTACCAACGAAGCAGGATGTACAATGAAAAAATTTGCGCTTATATTAGGTGCATCAGGTGAGATTGGGCATGCTATTTGTCGAAGTTTAGCAGAAGATGGCTGGTCTATCTATCTGCATTATTCCCATAACGTGCAAGCGGCACAGACGTTATATCAATCCCTCTCTAAAGATTTCCCTGCACAGGAGTTTATGCTTGTACAGGGGGATTTTTCAACATCCACTGGTGCTGATAGCATGGCAGCACAAATTTTTCATGTGCAGGCAATTGTTTTTGCAAATGGGCAAGCGCATTATGCACTGCTTGAAGATACAGCTGTGGAGGATATGGATGCATTATGGCGTGTCCATGTGCAAAATCCAATGCGATTAACGGCTTTATTGTCCGCAAAGCTTCGCAAGCATAATGTTAGCTATGTGCTATTTATTGGCTCCATTTGGGGTGAAGCTGGCTCAGCAGGGGAAACATTGTATGCCACTGTTAAGGGAGCGCAGCATGCCTTTGTTAAGTCCTTTGCCAAGGAAGCGGCATTATCTCGTATTCGGGTCAATGCAATTGCTCCAGGCTTTATTAATACAGCTATGAACAGCCATTTAAGTCAACAGGAGCTCAATTATATTTTGGAAGATATTCCACTAGGCGAAATTGGGCAAACAAAGGATGTAGCTGAAATGGTGCGCTTTTATTTATCAGGCAAGGCTGATTATGTAACAGGACAAATTATCCGATTAAATGGTGGTTGGTACATATAATATTCTCTTTTGCACATACTACATGTGTAAAGGAGGAGGAACATATGACGATTTTAGAAAACTGGCAAAAATGGACATCGTTTTTAGGACAAAATGTCATGCAAGCGGAATCGAGCGGTATGCCAAAGAAAATGATTCAACAAGCTGCCGTACAAATCGGTGAATATTTGGCGACAAATGTCGATCCTAAAAATGAGCAAGAGCGTGTTTTGTCGGATTTATGGGGCGTTGCCTCTGAAGATGAAAAGCATGCGCTGGCGAATTGTGTCGTAAAGCTTGTACAAAATAAGCATGTGCAATAACAAAAGAGGAGAGCCTATCTCCTCTTTTTTCTATACAATTTCACTGAAAACGAGAACGTATGTAAGCATATCAGCTATGCATCTAAAAAAATTAGTAAGTTTTTAAAAATAACGCTATAATTCCGTGCATTCTAACTTTCCATTACATAAAAAATCGGCTATGATGGAACTTATAAAGGATTTTTTACGTTAACTAATAGGAAGGGAACGAGTGTGTTTGAGCGATTGGTACTTTGAATATGAAATTCAGGTGAATCGCCCTGGATTATTAGGAGATATTGCTTCACTTTTAGGGATGCTTCGTGTCAATATTATTTCAATAAATGGTGTCGATAAGGATCGACGAGGTATGTTAGTGCATACAGACAATGATGAAGCGATTGAGCGTTTTCGTACAATTGTTTCGACAATGGAACATATTAACGTAACCAAATTTCGACAACCAAAACTTCGTGACCGACTAGCGCTTAGACATGGTCATTATATTCCTCGAGATGCAGACGAAAAAAATACATTCCACTTTGTGCGAGATGAACTGGGAATTTTAGTCGATTTTATGGCAGAGCTCTTTAAAAAAGAGGGACATAAGTTGATTGGTATACGTGGTATGCCCCGTGTAGGGAAGACCGAGTCTGTTGTTGCAGCAAGTGTTTGTGCCAATAAAAAGTGGATTTTCTTATCATCCACAATGATCAAGCAAACCGTTCGTAATAAACTTGTGGGGGATGAATTTAGTAGTAACAATATTTTTATATTAGATGGGATTGTAACACGTCGTTCATCTGATGAGCGGCATATGCAATTGGTGCGTGAAATGATGAATATGCCGTGCATCAAAGTTGTAGAGCATCCTGATATGTTTGTTCAGCATTCAGAATATAAAATAGAAGATTTTGATTATATTATTGAACTACGTCATCACGTTGATGAAGAAATTACTTATGAAATAATGGAAAAAAATCATATGTCCGAATCTGATTCATTTGGAGGATTTAATTTTTAATTTGATGTTAAAGTAGGTGTTATTAGTGGCAGAATTAGGGACTCGACTGAAAGAGGCGAGACTGTCTAAAGGCTACAGTTTAGACGATTTACAAGAAATAACGAAAATTCAAAAACGTTATTTAGTAGGAATTGAAGAAGGCAATTATTCCATTATGCCCGGTTCGTTTTATGTACGAGCTTTTATTAAGCAATATGCAGAGGCTGTTGGTCTAAACGCAGAGGAAATTTTAGAAACATATAAGAATGAGCTGCCAAGTACACCAAATGATCAAGTAAGCCAATCAATAACAAATAGTCCTAGTAGACGTAAGGTAACAAAAGGCCCTTCCAATAAAATGATGGAGGCTATGCCAAAAATTATTGTCGCTTTATTTATTATTGTTATTATTGTTATTATATGGGTGCTATGGCAATCCAAAAATAATGCACAACCAAATGAGGTTGACAATTCGACTCCTGAAATGGAGTACGATACAAATGTTAAACCAATTGATAGTGAAAAAGATAAAAAAGACAACAAAAATGAAGATACGCAAACAGATGACAAACAGGATACAGATGCTAAAGAAGAAACACCAGCTGATGAAGAACAACCTGAAGATGAAGAAACGAAGCAAACAATTTCCGCGGGTACTGTTGAAGCAGATGGAGCAACAACCTCTTATACGTTAACAGGTACAGATACATTGAAACTTCGCATTGAAGTTTCAGGTCCTACATTTGTTGGGATTCGTAACCAGCAGCAACAAGAATTATTAGCAGATACGCGTGTTTATAATGCTGGAGAAGTAGTAGAGTTTGATGCTACTGCTGAAAGCTATGTGCGTATTCGCCTTGGTAATTCAACGCAGGCTAAAATCTTTATTAATGACGAGCCATTAACGTATGCACAGCAAGTTGTCACGCAAAATATCGTCATCAATTTCAATAAAGAACAGTAGTCATCCTATGGTGACTACTTTCTTTCATCATGAAAGGTGTTAGAAAAATGAACATTCCAAATAAAATTACCATCTCTCGAATTTTACTTATTCCATTCTTTGTTATTGTTATGATGTTTGATTTTGGTTGGGGAACATTGACACTATTTGGTGCAGAGATGCCAGTCCATCATTTTGTTGGAGCGCTTATTTTTATTCTTGCTTCTACAACTGACTGGGTGGATGGTTACTATGCACGTAAATATAACCTTGTCACAACATTTGGGAAATTTTTAGACCCGCTCGCTGATAAATTGCTTGTATCAGCAGCTTTTATTTTAATGGTAGAACTAAAGATGGCACCAGCTTGGATCATCATTCTTATTATTAGCCGTGAATTTGCAGTAACGGGCTTACGACTAATTTTGGCAGGTGAAGGAGAGGTCGTTGCAGCCAATCAGCTTGGCAAAATAAAAACATGGGCACAAATTGTAGCGATTGCAGCGGCTCTTTTACACAATACCATCTTTACACTTATTGGTATTCCATTTGATATCATTATGCTTTATATTGCATTGTTCTTTACACTTTGGTCTGGCTGGGATTATTTCTATCTAAATCGACGTGTATTACTTGAGTCTAAATAAGAAAGGTCTTGTGTATCATGAATGCTGAAATTCTTGCGGTTGGCTCAGAATTATTATTAGGTCAAATTACAAATACAAATGCGAGATTTATCTCCAATCAATTATCAGAGCTAGGTATAAATGTTTTTTATCATACTGTAGTGGGTGATAATGCACAGCGTTTAGAGCAAGCGATTGCAGTTGCAGAATCTCGTGCAGATTTAATTATTTTTTCAGGTGGACTTGGTCCTACAAAGGATGATTTAACAAAGGAAACAATTGCTCGTCATCTTGGCGTGCCACTTGAGCTGGATGAGGTTGCTTTAACATATATTGAGCAATTTTTTGCCAAACGAGGTCGTCCAATGACGGACAATAACCGTAAACAAGCATTAGTATTAGCAGGCAGTGAAGTGCTTGCCAATCATCATGGCATGGCACCAGGTATGATTTTTAAAAAGGATCATCGCACTTATATTTTACTGCCGGGACCACCAAAAGAGCTAGAGCCAATGTTCCAATTTGAGGCAAAGCCAAAGCTTGCAGCTATGTTAAATGATGGGGGAACAATCGCCTCTCATGTTATGCGTTTTTATGGTATTGGTGAGGCGGAGCTTGAAGTACGCGTTCAAGATATTTTAGATGCTCAAACAAATCCAACTGTTGCACCGCTTGCCTCAGACGGTGAGGTAACATTACGCGTCACAGCTAAAGCACCAACAGAGCAGCAGGCACAACAGCTAATTGACGCCAAAGTTGCAGAGATACAGGCACTTGTTGGCGACTATCAATATGGTGTCAATGATGATTCGCTTGCCTCTAAAACAGTTGAAATGCTACTGGATAATAAGCTAACAATTGCAGCTGCGGAAAGTTTAACAGCTGGATTATTTCAATCAGAGCTTGCGGAAATTCCTGGGGTGGGCAATGCATTAATCGGAGGCGTTGTTACCTATACAGCTGATGCGAAAGTAAAACAGCTTGGTATTTCAAAAGCGCTAATTGATACACATGGTGTTGTCAGTAGTGAATGTGCAGCGGCAATGGCAAGTGCTGTGCGGGAAAAATTCGCTACAAATATTGGGATTGGTTTAACAGGAGAAGCTGGTCCTACAGCACATGACCATCAGCCAGTAGGCACAGTATGGATTGGTATTGCGATTAACGATGAGGAGCCTCTTACATACTTGCTACATCTATCTGGTATGCGGAATACAAATCGACTGCGTGCAGTGAAGTTTGCATGCCATTATTTAATGCAGTTATTAGAAGAGCGTGGCTATACAAAGCGTTATTAAAAATAAACTAACAAATAGGAATTTGAGTAGAGAAAAACTGCTCAAATTTTTATTTTGAAGAAAAATCGAATAAATGTTCGCTTTTTTCTTGCGCGATTTCTCAAAAGCAAGTATAGTAGAGATAGATAATAACTAATGAACAGTTTTTGAAGGAGGAAAATAAATGAGTGATCGTAAAGCAGCCTTAGAACAGGCGTTAAAACAAATTGAAAAGAATTTTGGTAAAGGTTCCATCATGAAGCTTGGTGAAAAAACGGATTTAGAAATTGCCACATCTTCAAGTGGCTCATTAGCACTTGATGCTGCATTAGGTGTAGGTGGTTATCCACGTGGACGTATTATTGAAGTATATGGTCCTGAATCATCAGGTAAAACAACTGTTGCACTACATGCTATTGCTGAAGTACAGGCAACGGGTGGACAGGCAGCGTTTATTGACGCAGAGCATGCATTAGACCCAGTGTATGCACAAAAATTAGGGGTTAATATTGATGAGCTATTATTATCGCAGCCAGATACAGGTGAGCAAGCACTTGAAATTGCAGAAGCATTAGTACGTAGTGGAGCCATTGATATTATCGTTATTGACTCTGTTGCAGCATTAGTACCAAAAGCTGAAATTGAAGGAGATATGGGTGACTCTCATGTCGGCTTACAAGCACGTTTAATGTCCCAAGCTTTACGTAAGCTTTCAGGAGCGATCAATAAATCCAAAACAATTGCTATTTTCATTAACCAAGTCCGTGAAAAAATTGGTGTGATGTTTGGCAATCCAGAAACAACACCTGGTGGGCGTGCGCTTAAATTCTACAGCTCCGTGCGTTTAGAAGTTCGTCGTGCAGAGGCAATTAAGCAAGGGAATGATATTGTAGGGAACCGCACAAAGGTTAAAATTGTAAAAAATAAAGTAGCACCACCATTCCGTACAGCTGAAGTAGATATTATGTATGGAGAAGGGATTTCTAAAGAAGGTGAAACAGTCGATTTAGGGGTAGAATTAGATATTGTACAAAAAAGTGGTTCTTGGTATGCATATGGTGATGAGCGCCTAGGTCAAGGACGCGAAAATGCGAAGCAATATTTAAAAGAAAATGCTGCTGTGATGGAGGAAATTGCAAATAAAATTCGCTCTTCTTACGGTATTGCTGCTGCTTCTTATACAATTGCCGCGCATGACGAAGAAGAAATGGATGAAGAATTAATGTCACTTCTTGAAGAAGAATAAGCTAATGCATTGCTCTTGCACGAAAAAGCAGGAGCAATGTATTTTTTTTGTGAAAAATTTGTAGCGATATAATCGTTCTATTGAAAGGTGATGTTGTCTATATTGCTGAATTTTTGCGTAGAATATAGTAGAAGCAACACTAAAATACGAGTTAGCTGCAAATTCAACAACTACACGAGCTTGTAAGAAAATATTTCTTATGTACTGGTTTTAACGAAATGCTAGTAAACATAAAATATTTTCTAGTGTAAAAGTATTAGGCAAAATATTCACTTGATGGATAGGACTTACTTTTTTTAGTTGGCAGGTGAATAGACACCTGACTCTCCTTGACAGCGCTTAAGGCTAGTTATACAATAAAATATGTATAATTTCTGAATTATGACTTTAAATAGGCAATACATTTGATTATATCTTCATTAAATAACTATCTTTCATGAAAGCGATATTACAACTTTCAAAGCTTCCTAGTGAAGTGACCATTGTTGTAATTCCTTTCCAGTGGATGGCTCTATTCTGCTGGATGAAGATACACCCTTTGTGAATAGAATGGATGAACAAAAGTTCCTTGTTGTTCACAAGGCTTATATTGATGTATGCGCCGACTGAAACTGTATTACCCAAATAGCAAGAGGAGGTGTTCATATGGATGGAATTACTATCATCTCCGCTTTGCTTGGACTCATCGTTGGTGCCGCTGTTAGCTATATCTACATGAAAAAAGTGAATGACTCAAAAATCACTGGTGCTAAACATGTTGCTGAAACAATCGTTGAAGAAGGAAAACGAGAAGCGGAGGCAATGAAAAAAGAAGCACTACTTGAAGCCAAAGATGAAACTCACAAATTTCGTATTGAAGCAGAAAATGACATTCGTGAACGTCGTTTAGAACTTCAAAAACAAGAGAACCGTTTATTGCAAAGAGAAGAGAATCTTGACCGCAAGGATGATGCTCTAAATAAGAGAGAAGCAGGCTTAGAGCGTAAAGAACATGCTCTAGCTGAAAGACAACAGCATATTGAACAGATGGAGAGCAAAGTGGACGAGCTCGTTGCATCACAAAAAACAGAGCTAGAACGTATTTCTGCTTTAACAAGAGATGAAGCAAAAACAATTATCTTAAATGAGGTAGAAAAAGAGCTAGCGACTGATATTGCAGTGATGACGAAGGAAGCTGAAACACGTGCGAAGGAAGAGTCCGATAAAAAAGCACGTGAAATTTTATCGTTGGCATTACAACGTTTTGCAGCAGATCATGTAGCAGAAACAACGGTATCTGTCGTGAACTTGCCAAACGATGAAATGAAAGGCCGTATTATTGGTCGGGAAGGCCGTAATATCCGTACATTGGAAACATTAACAGGGATTGATTTAATTATTGATGATACTCCAGAGGCGGTTATTTTATCAGGCTTTGACCCAATTCGTCGTGAAACAGCTCGACTTGCACTTGAAAAGCTTGTACAAGATGGCCGTATTCACCCTGCTCGCATAGAGGAAATGGTGGAAAAAGCTCGTCGTGAAGTGGATGAACAAATTCGCGAAACAGGTGAGCAAACAACATTTGAAATTGGTATTCATAACTTACATCCTGATTTAATGAAAATTTTAGGTCGTATGAAATATCGTACAAGCTACGGACAAAATGTTTTAAAACATTCAATTGAAGTCGCATATTTAGCAGGCTTACTTGCTGCTGAACTTGGCGAGGATGTAGCGTTAGCTCGTCGTGCAGGCTTATTACATGATATCGGTAAAGCAATTGACCATGAGGTTGAAGGTAGCCATGTTGAGATTGGTGTAGAATTAGCAACGAAATATAAGGAACATCCTGTCGTTATTAACAGTATTGCTTCGCATCATGGCGATACAGAGGCAACCTCTGTTATTGCAGTATTAGTGGCTGCAGCTGATGCATTATCAGCAGCTCGTCCAGGTGCACGAAGCGAAACACTTGAAAATTATATCCGCAGACTGGAAAAGTTAGAGGAAATTTCAGAAAGCTATGATGGCGTAGAAAAATCTTATGCGATTCAGGCTGGTCGTGAAATCCGTATTATTGTACAACCTGAAAAAATTGATGACCTAGCTTCCCATCGACTTGCACGTGATATTCGCAAACGCATTGAGGAAGAATTGGACTATCCAGGTCATATTAAAGTGACAGTCATTCGTGAAACACGTGCTGTGGAGTACGCGAAATAATATTGAAAGTTAGAGGTTTCTTTAGATAAATATCTGGAGAGCCTCTTTTTTACTGGAAAAGCTTAATTGCTTAATAAACTGCCTAACGTTACAATTAAGGATGTTATTTGAAGCCGGTTATGAAATAAGCCTTGCTGATGGAAAAAGGCATAAGGGAAAGAAAGAGTGGTTAAAAAATGAAGGTTTTATTTATTGGTGATATTGTTGGTTCAATTGGTCGAGATGCAGTGGAAAAATATTTACCTCGCTTAAAAAAGAAATACAATGCTGATGTGGTCATTGCAAACGGTGAAAATGCAGCGGCAGGGCGTGGCATTACTCATAATATTTACAACAGCCTTTTACAAATGGGTGTAGATGTGATTACAATGGGCAATCATACATGGGACAATAAAGATATTTTTGATTTTATTGATGACGCAGATTATTTAATACGCCCTGCTAATTTTTCGAGCGAGGCTCCAGGGAAGGGCATGGTGCAAATTGCTAAAAACGGTGTGACATTATCGGTGATTAATTTACATGGTCGTGTCTTTTTACCTCCACATGAAGACCCATTTGCGATGGCTGATTTGTTGATCGAGGAAGCTCGCCGAACATCACCACTTGTCTTTGTGGACTTTCATGCAGAAGCGACAAGTGAAAAGATTGCGCTTGGCTGGCATTTAGATGGTAAGGCTTCGGCAGTTGTTGGCACACATACACATGTGCAAACAGCCGATGCAAGAATTTATCCAAATGGTACAGCGTATATTACAGATGTCGGCATGACAGGTCCGTATGATGAAATTTTAGGCATGACGAAGGATAGTGTGATTTCTAAATTCCAAACAAATATGCCAACTCGCTTTGAAGTGCCGAAAAAAGGACGTGAGGTATTAAGTGGCTTCTTTGTAGAGATTGATGATAAAACAGGGAAGGCTAGTCACTGTGAACGTATTTATATAAATGACGACTATCCGTTTCAAGGATAAATAAGTCGAAGTTTGTTGGTTTACAACTCTTTTAGTGGGATACAGGATTCTTAGTCTATTTCCTTCTTGTGGAGCATAAAATGTGCTACGGACAATAACTTGAGGTCCAAAAAGGGGGACATGAGTTGTTGAGCGTAAACACTATTCGCGAAACGGGGAGGAATAATTGTGGATTCATTAAAAGTATCATCACGCTCTAATCCAAATTCAGTTGCAGGTGCATTAGTCGCGGTAATCAGAGAAAAAGGGCAAGCAGAAATGCAGGCAGTCGGGGCAGGTGCACTTAACCAAGCCGTGAAAGCAGTGGCCATTGCACGCGGATTTGTAGCGCCAAGTGGCACAGATTTAATTTGCGCGCCAGCGTTTGCTGATATTTTAATTGCTGGCGAAGAACGTACAGCCTTAAAGCTGCTAGTGGAAAAACGCATTCGATAAAAAAGTAATGAAGTAAAATGCCTTGTCACATAATAATGTGGCGAGGCATTTTTTCGTTTTTTCTTTACATATGATAGATGTCACTTGCAATAGAGGCGTGATTTTGCTTAGATTTGAAAATTACAACTTTTTGAAAAAATTTTCAGTCAAAGGTCTGATTTTCGCCTAAATCATTGAGAAACAATAGTACAGAAGGGTTTCTTCGTGTTAAACTTATGAAGGAAAAATAATAGTATACATTGGATTTAAGGAGTTGTTGACATGTTACATCAGCTTTCGTGGAAAGTCGGTGGGCAACAGGGTGAAGGGATTGAGAGTACAGGTGAAATTTTCTCAATGGCAATGAATCGTTTAGGATATTTCCTATACGGTTATCGTCACTTCTCTTCTCGAATTAAAGGTGGCCATACGAATAATAAGATTACAGTTCGTCCAACAGAAGTACGTGCAATTGCGGATGATTTAGATATTTTAGTGGCGTTTGACCAAGAAACAATCGACGTCAATTATCAAGAGCTAACAAATACAGGTGTTATTTTAGCGGATGCAAAATTTGATCCTGTAAAACCAGAAGATTCACAGGCACCATTATTTGCTGTGCCATTTACTGAAATAGCAGCAGAGCTTGGCACTTCATTGATGAAAAATATGGTAGCAATTGGGGCAACAGCTTCATTGCTTAATTTAGATGATGCAGTGTTCCAAAATGTTGTCGATGATATTTTCGGTAAAAAAGGTGAAGAGGTTGTTCAAAAAAATATGGAGGCGATTGCGCGCGGCCATCAAATGATGAATGAGCTTTTAGGTGATCGCGTTGGGGAATGGGAGCTTGCACCAGCAGATGGCAAACGCCGTATGTTTATGATTGGCAACGATGCAATAGCACTGGGTGCAATAGCTGCTGGTACACGCTTTATGGCAGCATATCCAATTACACCAGCCTCTGAAATTATGGAATACTTAATTAAAAAATTACCAAAATTCGGTGGTACGGTTATTCAAACAGAGGATGAAATTGCCGCAGCAACAATGGCGATTGGTGCTAACTTTGGTGGTGTTCGTTCCTTTACAGCTTCGGCAGGTCCTGGTTTGTCATTAATGATGGAGGCAATCGGTCTTTCGGGCATGACAGAGCAGCCACTTGTTGTTGTGGATACGCAGCGTGGTGGTCCTTCAACAGGCTTACCAACAAAGCAAGAGCAATCTGATTTAATGGCAATGCTTTATGGCACACATGGAGAAATCCCTAAAGTAGTTATTGCACCTTCAACAATGGAGGAAGCATTTTTTGATACAATCCAAGCGTTTAATATTGCTGAGGAATTACAGCTCCCTGTTATTTTAATGACCGATTTACAATTATCATTAGGGAAACAATCTGTAGAGCCATTTGATTACAGTAAAATTGAGATTCGCCGTGGTAAAATTGTGACAGATGAGTTGGAAGAAGCGGCAGATAAAGCTTATTTCAAGCGTTATGAAAATACAGACGATGGCATTTCTCCTCGTGTACTTCCTGGTACATTACATGGTATTCACCATGTGACGGGGGTTGAGCATGATGAAACAGGAAAGCCCTCTGAAGCAACAGGCAATCGCCAAATACAAATGGACAAACGCTTCCGTAAGCTTGCACATTTAAAATTTGAACAACCTGTTTATACAAATGCACCATATGATGAGGCGGATATTTTGTTAGTCGGCTTTAACTCAACACGCGGAGCGATTGAAGAGGTGCAGGAACGATTAATTGCACAGGGCATCAAGGTTAACCATGCCCATATTCGTTTAATTCATCCATTCCCATCTGCGGAAGTAGCACCACTTGTAGCGCAGGCGAAAAAAGTGATCGTTGTAGAAAATAACTACACAGGTCAACTAGCCAATATTATGAAAATGAATGTTGGCGGTCACGATAAAATTACGACAATTACAAAATATAATGGTACACCATTCTTGCCAGGTGAATTAGAAAATCGTGTGAAGGAGTTGACTCGCTAATGGCAACATTTAAGGATTTTCGTAATACGGTGAAGCCAAACTGGTGCCCAGGCTGTGGTGACTTCTCTGTACAGGCAGCCATTCAGCGTGCTGCTGCAAATGTAGGCATTGAGCCAAATGAGCTTGCTGTTATTTCAGGGATTGGCTGCTCTGGACGTATTTCAGGCTATATTAATTCCTATGGTTTCCATGGCATCCATGGCCGTGCATTACCAATTGCACAAGGCTTAAAAATGGCAAATCGTGATTTACATGTTATCGCCTCTGGTGGTGATGGTGATGGGTTTGCCATCGGTATGGGGCACACGATTCATGCCATTCGCCGTAATATTGATATTACGTATATTGTTATGGACAACCAAATTTATGGCTTAACAAAAGGGCAAACATCGCCACGCTCTGCAGCAGGCTTTATTACAAAATCGACACCAGGTGGAGCGATTGAACCATCATTAAAACCATTAGAGGTAGCATTGACAAGTGGCGCTACATTTGTGGCACAAGGCTTCTCTACAGATATTAAAGAATTAACAGCTTTAATTGAAGCGGGTATTAATCATAAAGGCTTCTCCTTTATCAATGTCTTTTCACCATGTGTCACATACAATAAAGTAAACACATATGATTGGTTTAAAGAGAACTTAACAAAGCTTGCTGATATTGAAGGCTATGATAATTCAGATCGCGGCATGGCAATGCGTACAGTGATGGAGCATGAGGGCTTAGTAACAGGCATTATTTATCATGATACAGAAACAACTTCTTATCAGGAGAAAGTAACAGGCTACTCAGAGCTACCACTAACAGATATCGATATTAAAATGAGCGAAAACGATTTTAATGAATTAGTAAAAGAGTTTATGTAAAATAGAAAGAGCATTTGGGATCATCGTATCTCAAATGCTTTTTTGCTTAAATCGCGGGTAACAGCCTAAAATTCGTGAGTATTACGCATGGAATCACGGGTAAATGTCTAAACTTCGCAGGTATAATGCACTGAAAGGCGGGTAAACGAAACGCCCAGCATCGTGACAAATCGCAGGTGAATGTATTGCTAGAAAAATAGATGGAGTCTATACAAGCGAAGCTTCTTCAAAAAATGCTACAATAAAAGAAAAAAGAGGCGATGACTGTGAATAACGTCATTGATTTTATTGCAAAGAAAAGGGAACGTGAGGAAAGGCAGCGCGCTCAAGATTTGGAGCGTTATGTGGCTACACAGTGTAATTTTCAGCAACCAGAAAATATTGATGCGCTTGTAGAGGATAGGCTAATTGAAGTGAAGGACCACACATTATTTCTTGGCTTTTTATCCATTTTAAAGGATGCGCAAATAGAGCCGATTGCTATTTTTCAGGATGTATTTTCATTAGAGCCTACACGCTTTGAAATGATCTACAATATGAAATGGTGGTCAGTGGTTCAGTTGGCATTTACATTTTTAACAATTTTAAAGGAAAATGAGCCACATACATATGCTCAATTTTTAGGTCTTTCCACATAATCTAGGTAGATAGCGCATACCTAGATTTTCTTTATCTATGGAATGATGGATAGAATGGAAAAACTGAGGGATAGCATGTCCACTTTGACGGATAGAACCACATAATAGACGGATAGCCAACCAACCATATTTAAGTCGAAAACACGACATTTCATGCACAAACCTTGTAGGATATAGCAACTATTCAGTATAATAGTAAAATGGGAATTCAAGTGCATGGATTTCGTTTGAAAGGAGTTACCTGATTGCAATGAATGAGGAACAACGCTTAGCTAATCAGCAAGTCAATCAACCAAAAAAAGAAGACAAGCCTGAAAAGGATTATAGTAAATATTTTGAGAAGGTTTTTACAGCACCTTCGTTAAAGGATGCTAAAAAGCGTGGGAAAGAAGCGGTTAAATACCATAAAGACTTTAGCATTGCCGAAGAATTTGCTGGCATGGGGAAAGATCGTACCTTCTACATTCGTACGTATGGCTGTCAAATGAATGAGCATGACACAGAAGTAATGGCTGGGATTTTTATGCAGCTTGGCTATACACCAACAGAAATAATTGACGAAGCGGATGTTGTATTATTAAACACATGTGCCATTCGTGAAAATGCAGAAAACAAAGTATTTGGAGAACTTGGCTTTCTGTTAAAATATAAGCGCAAAAATCCAGAAATGCTTATTGGTGTTTGTGGCTGTATGTCGCAAGAGGAATCTGTTGTTAATAAAATTTTAAGAAGCTACCCGCATGTGGATATGGTATTTGGCACACACAATATTCATCGTCTGCCAAATATTTTAAAAGAAGCGTATATGTCGAAGGAAATGGTTGTAGAGGTTTGGTCTAAAGAGGGCGATGTCATTGAAAACCTGCCAAAAAAACGTCTTGGTTCCATTAAGGCTTGGGTCAATATTATGTATGGCTGTGATAAGTTCTGTACGTATTGTATCGTGCCATACACACGTGGAAAGGAGCGCAGTCGACGTCCAGAGGAGATCATTGCAGAAGTGCGTGAGCTAGCAGCAGCGGGCTACAAAGAAATCATGCTGCTGGGGCAAAATGTCAACGCTTATGGCAAGGATTTTGAGGATAGTGACTATCGTCTCGGTGATTTAATGGATGAATTGCGCAAAATTGATATTCCACGTATTCGATTTACAACAAGCCATCCGCGTGATTTCGATGATCATTTGATTGAAGTGCTTGCAAAACGTGGCAATTTAGTGGAACATATTCATTTACCAGTACAATCTGGCTCTAATGACATTTTGAAAATTATGGCACGTAAATATACACGTGAACATTTCCTTGCATTAGTAGCGAAAATTAAAGCAGCGATTCCTGATGTTACATTAACAACAGATATTATTGTAGGCTATCCAAATGAAACAGAGGAACAATTTGAGGAAACATTATCCTTATACCGTGAAGTAGGCTTTGAATCAGCATTTACGTATATTTACTCTCCTCGTGAGGGCACGCCAGCTGCAAAAATGACTGACAATGTCCCTGAAGAGGTGAAAAAAGAGCGCCTTCAACGTTTAAATGAAGTTGTTGGTGAATATTCACGCAAAGCATTGGAACGCTTGAAGGGTGAAGTTGTTGAAGTTTTAGTCGAGGGTACAAGTAAAAAACGCGACGATGTTTTAGCAGGCTACACACGTAAAAATCGTCTTGTTAACTTTAAAGCACCAGCAGAAATGATCGGGCAGCTAGTTAAGGTAAAAATAGTCGAAACATCTTCTTATTCATTAACAGGTGAATTTATGGAAGTTGTAAAAAATGAAAAGGTGGAAGCGTAAATGACACAAGTTTTATATACAAAAGAAGATTTAATTAAAAAATCACATGAAATTGCACATATGATTGCCAATACACCAGAGGTTGAATTTTTCAAAAAAGCAGAGGCACAAATTAATGAAAACCAGCTTGTGCGTGAACGTATTGCTAGCTTAAAAAGTTTACAAAAGCAAGCGGTGAATTTCCAGCACCTAGGAAAAGAAAAAGCGTTAAAAATGATTGAAGAGAAAATTGCTAAAATCGAAGAGGAAATTAATGATATTCCTGTTGTACAGCAATTTAAAGAGTCACAAGGTGAGGTTAATTCTTTACTACAATTAGTATCGAATACAATCGCCAACAATGTAACAAATGAAATTATTCGTTCAACAGGCGGTGATGTGCTGCGTGGTGAAACAGGTTCACAGGTAGCTAACTCTCAGCCAGGTAGCTGTTCATAAAGGTCATGACTAGAAAAGCACAAGAAATCAATTTTTCAAACATTGATTTCTTGTGCTTTTTCAATATTGTCGAAAGCAACTTCGTATTGTCTAAAAATATATGTTCACCCAATGGGCGCTACCTGCATATGATGAAGTGAAAAGAGTCGAAGGAGGAATTGCGCTGAAACGTTTACGACAAATCGTGACGAAAGCAGTAGTTGCCAAGGGGAAGAAAAGAACGGAAGAGCGTGTAGTATTATCGCCAACAAATAAACCGACAAGTATTTTAGGATGCTGGGTGATTAATCATACATGCTCCGCGAAAAAAGTCGGAAAGTTTGTGGAGGTAACAGGAAAATTTGATGTCAACGTGTGGTATGCCTATAGTAATCACTCAAAGACAGCGGTATTTTCCGAAACAGTTCATTATAAAGACAAAGTAAAGCTGCACTATCGTGATGGTGAAATTAGTGTCGGTGATGATGTTCGAGTTCGTGTACTGCAAGAGCCAAATTGTATTGAAGCTATCATCTCTCCATGTGGTACAAAATTTGAAATTGTTGTAGAGCGTGAAGTCATTGTTGAAGTAATGGGTGAAACAACAATTTGTATTAGTGTCCATCCACTAGACTATGAAGAAGATTGGAGCTTTAGTGATGAAAGTTCATCATCCTCATCCAGCTCTAGTTCAAGTTCATCTTCAAGCTCTGAGGGAGAAGGTAGGTATGTGTTAGAGTCCTCATCGTTTCCTGATGAACGATCAAGATAAATTAACCAAACATCATTTTTTGATACATGCGAAATGCTAGCATCTTAAAAAAGGTGAAAAAAGCGTTTCGCATGTATCTTTTGTTATAATAAAAGTATCTATTAGGCAAGAGTGAGGGAATTTTTAATATGACGACATATACTCCAATGATGCAACAGTATCTACAGGTAAAAGAAGAATATAAAGATGCCTTTTTATTTTTTAGATTAGGCGACTTTTATGAAATGTTTTTTGAGGATGCGATTAATGCCTCGCAAATTTTAGAGATTACACTAACAAGCCGAGATGCTGGCGCAAAAGAAAGAATTCCAATGTGTGGTGTGCCGCATCATTCGGCTAAAAATTATATTGAAACACTTGTGCAAAAGGGCTACAAAGTGGCAATTTGTGAGCAAACAGAAGACCCAAAGCAAGCAAAAGGTGTAGTCAAGCGTGAAGTTGTACAGTTAATTACACCGGGTACTATTATGGAAGGCAAGACGCTTGACGGTAAATCGAATCATTTTATTGGAGCGGCTGAGCAACTAGATGCTCAAACATTTGGCTACGCTTATTTGGATTTATCGACAGGTGAAGCGGTCGCTTCTTCGCTTGAAGGTGATGGTAAGGCATTATTAATGCAAATGCAGGCTTATGGTATTCGTGAGCTAATTGTGACAGAAAGCTTACAACTATTATTGGCTGAGCATGCAGTGAATGCAGGAATTGTTCTTTCGATTGAAGAAGATGAAATGACCATGGAACAGGCAGCAAGCTATGTAGAGGCTGTACCACAAGCATTACAAATTCCATGCTTACGCTTGCTTGCCTATATCGATAAAACACAAATGCGCTCATTATCGCATATTCAAGCATTTACATTTAATGAGCTTAAAAATTATTTACGCATTGATTCAAGCTCTAAACGTAATCTAGAGCTGATTCAATCGATCCGTGGCGGCGATCAAAAGGGCACACTGCTATGGTTGCTGGATGATACAGTAACAGCAATGGGTGGGCGTAAATTAAAGCAATGGCTACATCAGCCGCTTGCAACACGTTCAGCAATTGAAGCTAGATTGGCGATTGTCACAGATTTATTAGAAGAATATTTTGTACGAACAGAGCTACAAGCCTCTCTAAAACAAGTATATGATCTAGAGCGCTTGGCTGGTCGTGTTGCTTTTGGCAATGTAGGTGGGCGTGATTTAGCACAGCTGCGCGACTCATTACGACAAGTGCCGACGATTCAGCAGCAGCTACTGGACGCTAATAAGGAAACACTTCAACGATTAGGCGCGGCACTCGATACTTGTGCAGATGTTGAGGCATTACTAGCACGAGCTATTACGGATAATCCACCTATTACCATTAAAGAGGGGGATGTGATTCGTGATGGCTATAATGAGCGCTTAGACGAGCTACGCTATGCCGCTCGCAATGGCAAGGATTGGATTGCCCAGCTTGAGCAGGAGGAGCGTGCGAAAACAGGAATTAAAAACTTAAAAATTGGCTATAACCGTATTTTTGGTTACTATATTGAAATTACAAAATCCAATATTCATTTAGCAGATTTAACACGCTATGAGCGCAAGCAAACATTAGCAAACGCTGAGCGTTATATTACGCAGGAATTAAAAGAAAAGGAAGCATTAATTTTAAATGCAGAGGAAGAAAGCTTAACATTAGAATACAACCTATTTGTGGAAATTCGCGATGCATTAAAGGTATTTATTCCACGTGTACAAGCGCTAGCAGCAAGCATTAGCGAATTAGATGTACTATTAAGCTTTGCAAGTGTTTCCGAAAAATATCGTTTTACAAAGCCAGAATTTCATAAGGGGCGTGCGCTTGAGATTATTGAGGGACGACATCCTGTTGTGGAAAAAATGCTCAATAAACAAATGTATGTACCAAACGATTGTATTCTTGAGGAAGCCAATAATATGATGCTCATTACAGGACCTAATATGTCTGGTAAAAGCACTTATATGCGTCAGGTAGCATTAATTGTTGTGATGGCACAAATGGGCTGCTATGTACCTGCTGAAAGGGCAAAGCTGCCGATCACTGATCAAATTTTTACACGTATTGGTGCAGCAGACGATTTAGCAGCAGGACAATCGACATTTATGGTGGAGATGCTTGAATCACAGCATGCTATTATGCATGCAACGAAAAACAGTTTGATGCTATTTGATGAAATCGGGCGTGGAACATCGACTTATGATGGCATGAGCTTGGCGCAATCGATGATGGAATATATTCATGACAAAATTGGAGCAAACACATTGTTCTCTACGCATTATCATGAATTAACAGCGCTTGAAAAGGATTTGCCACGCTTACAGAATGTGCATGTGTCTGCCACTGAAAAAAATGGTACAGTTGTCTTTCTGCATAAGGTGAAAAAGGGCGCGGCTGATAAATCCTACGGTATACATGTAGCACAGCTTGCTCAATTGCCAGAGGAGATTTTAATAAGAGCGCGTGTTTTACTTGAAGATTTTGAGGCAGGTAAAGAGGTAGTGGCTGAAGTGCAGCAAGTAGCGGAGCAGCCTGTACAGATGTCATTATTTGCAGAGGAGGAACCTCTTTCGCCAGCCAAAGCAGAGGTGCTTAAAAAATTAGAAAAGCTCAATATTTTAGGCACATCACCAATGCAGGCGATCAATATTTTATATGAGCTACAGCAAGAGTTACTAAATGCTAAAAAATAAAGGAGTGATACGAGCATGGGAAACATACAAATTATGGACGAATGGCTCTCCAATAAAATTGCAGCAGGGGAAGTAGTAGAACGACCAGCCTCTGTTGTTAAAGAGCTTGTTGAAAATGCGATTGATGCTGGTAGTACATCCATTGATGTTTTTTTACTAGAAGCAGGTCTTACTTCTATTCAAGTAATTGATAATGGTAGTGGGATGGATGAAGAGGATGCTTTAAAATCATTTTCTCGCCATGCAACGAGTAAAATCTATCAGGAGCATGATTTATTTCGCATTCGTACACTTGGCTTTCGCGGAGAGGCCTTGGCATCCATTGCTGCTGTTTCTAAAATGACGCTTATTACATCCAATGGTGAATCGGGTACATATTTAGAGCTTGAGGGTGGACATATGATGACACACAAGCCTGGTCCTTTACGCAAAGGAACAGATATTACCGTATCACAGCTATTTTTTAATACACCTGCTCGTTTAAAATATATGAAAACCATTCAAACAGAGCTTGGGCATACAATTGACCTTATTAATCGACTAGCCCTTGGCAATCCACAAATTGCGTTTCGCTTATTGCACAATGGTCAACAATTGCTGCAAACAAATGGACGAGGCGATGTGCAGCAAGTGCTTGCTGCGATTTATGGTGTCCATAACGCCAAGAAAATGGTGTCGTTCCAAGGCGAGTCACATGATTATAAAATTTCGGGCTTTTTATCCTTACCAGAAATAACGCGTGCTTCGAAAAATTATATGTCCATCTTTGTGAATGGGCGTTGGGTAAAGCATTATTTAGTGCAAAAAACGATTGTGGATGCATACCATACGTATTTACCGATTGAGCGCTTTCCAATTGTTGTGCTTTATATAAAGGGCGACCCCTATTTAACAGATGTAAACGTCCATCCTGCCAAACATCAAATCCGTTTAAGTAAAGAACCTGAGCTTTTAACATTGATTGGGGAAACAGTACGAGAGGCGCTCCGTTCAGTCATGCGTGTGCCACAAATGGAGAAAAAGGAAAAAGTCCAAAAGCCTGCTACGGAGCAATTAAATATATGGAAGCCAGCACCTAAAATGGATGTTGAAAAAATGAACACCATTGTAGAAAAGCTATACAATGTTCAAACCGTCAAGGAGTCTGAGCTTGATAATAGCGTAGAGCCGGAGCCTATTGCTACGATGATGGAGGATAGCTGGCAACCAATGCCACAGCAGGAGGCGGCAGCGGCTGAAGAGGTGCTAGACGTAGCACAGCCGCCCGCTAAGGAACCATTTCCAGCGCTTGAGGTTGTTGGACAAATTCATGGCACCTATATTGTTGCACAAATGGAGGATGGCTTTTATTTAATTGATCAGCATGCCGCACAGGAGCGCATTAAATATGAGTTTTTCCGTGAAAAGGTTGGTCAGGTCAATCCACAGGAGCGTCAGGCATTATTGCTGCCGCTTACCTTCCACTATACAGCCGATGAAGCGCTTATTTTACGGGAAAATAAGCATGAGCTAGAAACTGTAGGGGTGTTTTTAGAGGAATTTGGACAATCCTCCTTTGTCATACGGGAGCATCCAAGCTGGTTTCCTAAAGGTGAGGAACAGGAAATTATCGAGGATTTAATTGAGCAAGTGCTGACAACGAAAAAAGCAGATGTTAAAAAATTACGTGAGGACGCTGCTATTATGATGAGCTGTAAAAAATCCATTAAAGCTAATCATTATTTAACAAAGGAGCAAATGGAGGCATTGCTGCGAGATTTACGCAAGGCAGAAAATCCATTTACATGCCCACATGGACGTCCAGTGCTTATTCATTTTACAACCTATGAAGTAGAAAAAATGTTTAAGCGAGTGATGTAGTGCAAGGGATGAAAATGAAGATTTATTGTTTGGTGATTATCAAAGGGATAGGCTTATATTACTGATTACTCCGTTGCAGCGCGTACAATGCTCTATCATATTGACGAATTGCAATGGAATCAGGAGCCTTGTTAGCTATTAAATATTCTCATGTCAATGCTGCCTGAGGTAAGAAATTTACACAGCAATAGCACCAAATATTTTCTTTGGCAAAAAAATTCCGATTGCAGGCATTGCTGGTGATCAGCAAGCAGCTCTTTTGGGCAAGCTTGCTTTACAAAGGACATGGCAAAAACACGTATGGCATTGGCTGCTTTATACTATTAAATACAGAGCAACAGGTAGTTCAATCTGACAACGTTACCTATACATTAGAGGGCAATGTGTTTCAGCTATCCAATGGCTTCGTACTGCTAAGAATTTAGAAATGTATTCGAAAAAAGTGGAACATACGGAAGTAATATTTTACAGGTAAAGCTGAATGAATCTACAGCACTAGGAGCAGCCTATTTAGCAGGGCTTGCCACAGGTTTTTGGCAAAATCAAGATGAACTATCTGCACTTTGGACAAGTAGGAAAATCTATCAGCCACAAATGAAGGAAAACTAAGCTACAGCACTGTATAAAGGCTGTAGAGGCGACAACAATTTTTAAATTATAGCTATTGGGGGAGAAAAGTATGTTTTCATTTGAGCAGCGTCCTAAAATTTTACTCTATTTAGAGCACTATAGTTTTGATGTACTCGTTATTGGTGGAGGTATTACAGGAGCAGGCATTGCACTAGATGCTGCATCAAGGGGGCTATCTGTTGCCTTAATTGATATGCAAGATTTTTCAGCAGGTACATCGAGTCGTTCAACAAAGCTGATTCACGGGGGTTTACGTTATTTAAAGCAATTCGATGTTGGCGTAGTAGCGGAAGTAGGACGTGAGCGTGAAATTGTTTATGATAATGCCGTTCATGTTACAACACCTGAAAAAATGCTCTTGCCCTTATATAAAAAGGGCTCCCTTAGTCCGCTCACAACATCGCTAGCATTAAAGGTGTATGACCGTTTGGCGGGTGTAAAAAAGCAGGAGCGTCGAACAATGCTAAGCGCAGAGGAAACGCTTGCATTAGAGCCTTTACTAAACCCAGATGGACTTGTTGGTGGTGGCTATTATGTAGAGTATCGTACAGATGATGCACGACTTACCATCGAAGTATTAAAAAAAGCCGCAGAGCATGGAGCACTTTGCGTTAATTATGCTGAGATGACAGCGTTTATTTATGACAGGAAAAAGCTCGTTGGCATTAAGGTAAAGGATCATGTAACAGGCAGAATCTTTGATGTTCATGCCGCACAAATTGTCAATGCAGCAGGTCCTTGGGTGGATGTAATACGACAAAAGGATAAAGTCACGGATAATAAGCAACTACGTTTAACAAAGGGCGTTCATATTGTTGTAAGCCAAAAATATTTTCCGCTGAAGCAGGCTGTTTATTTTGATATTGTGGATGGGCGAATGGCTTTTGCGATTCCACGTGATGGAAAAGCCTATATTGGCACAACAGATACAGTTTTTGAGGGTGACCCAATACATCCTGTTGCAACAAAGAAAGATGTCGATTATTTAATAGAGGCAGCGAAAAAAGTATTTCCAACGGCTACGATTACCAAGGATACAATTGAATCGACATGGGCAGGAGTACGTCCGCTTATCTATGAAAAAGGCAAGGATCCCTCTGAAATCTCCAGAAAGGATGAAATTTGGATAGCACCAAGTGGGTTAATGACGATTGCAGGTGGTAAACTAACAGGCTATCGTCAAATGGCAGAAACCATTGTGGATAAAATTGTGAAGCTTCGTCGCTATAAGCATGCAGGCCCCTGTCTAACACGTGAGCTCTCACTTTCTGGTGCAAAGGGCATCAATGCGATTAATTTCCCTGACTATATCGCCTATAAAGCGCGAGAAGGTGTACAATACGGCTTAAACTATGATGAAGCAAAGCAGCTTGTCCAAAAGTATGGTACAAATGTCGATGCGTTATTTGACCGTGTCAAATATTTGCATGAACACGGTAGCACAATGCCCCTTGCCTTACATGCAATGTTACTGTATGGCATTGAAGCAGAAATGGTCTACACACCAAGTGACTTCTTTATTCGTCGTACAGGTTTATTATACTTTGATATTGAAGCCGTTAAGCTCTATAAGCAGCAGGTTGTACAAGTGATGCAGCAGCGTTTAAATTATACAGAGGCACAAAAAAATGCCTATATCACACAGCTTGATCAAGCGATTATGGATGCGACATATTTTGCGAAAGAGGGAGAGTAACAAATGACACGCTATATTCAAATGTCAGATCAGCATTTTATTTTCACTCGCACATTACAGCCAAAGGCACCATGCATTGGTCATATTCATATTTTACATGGTATGGCAGAGCATAGTGGTCGTTACCTTTCATTTGCACAAACACTGAATGCAGCAGGCTATGCTGTAACAATGCATGATCATCGTGGACATGGCGAAACGGCTGCCTATAATGGCACTTTAGGCTTTTTCGCTGAACATCATGGCTTTGAGCGTGTTGTGAAAGATGCTCATGAGATTATTACACAGCTACACAAGCAGTTTGCTGATGTGCCATTAATACTTTTTGGTCATAGTATGGGTTCATTTATTACAAGACGCTATATTCAACTATATAGCAATAATGTGGATAGAGTGATTTTATGTGGAACAGGCAATGTTACAGCATTACATGCGGTAGGAAATCTTCTTGCTAGGGCATTAGCAAAAGGACTTGGTAAAGAAACAGAGAGTCAGCTATTAAATCAGCTCAGCTTTGGCAGCTTTAATAAGCAATTCCCAAATCCCAAAACGGCTTACGACTGGCTAACTTCTGTCCAGCAAGAGGTTCAAAAATATATTGATGATCCGTATTGTGGCTTTATTCCAACAAATCAATTTTTCGTTGATTTAACAACAGGCTTTACAACATTGAATCGCAAAAAGGAAATCGCTAAAGTGAGGAAGGATTTGCCGATTCTTTTGATAAGCGGCAGCAAGGACCCTGTTGGTGAACAGGGCTTAGGTGTTTACACAGTTGCTGAGCAATTCGCAGCAGCAGGTGTACAGGATGTAACGGTTTATTTATTTGAGGATAAACGTCATGAAATTTTAAATGAAGATAATCAACAAGCAGTTTTTCAAGTTTTATTACGGTGGTTAGAAAAATATGATACAAAGTAGTATAGAGCAGGCTGAAGTGGTAGCCATCGTTGGTCCCACTGCCTCTGGTAAAACAGCGTTAAGCATTGAATTAGCCAAAAAATATAATGGAGAAATTATTAACGGTGATTCCATGCAAATTTATAAGGGGCTAGATATTGGTACAGCTAAAATTACAGAGCAGGAGATGGAGGGAATTCCCCATCATTTACTTAGCTTTTTAGAGCCAACGGAAGCTTTTTCTGTGGCAGATTACCAAAGGCTAGTACGGGACAAAATTGCAGAAATTCAAGCCAGACAGAAGCTTCCCATCATAGTTGGTGGCTCAGGCTTATACATCCAAGCCGTACTTTATGATTTCCAATTTACTGAAGAACGAGTAGATGAAGCGACACGTAAAGCTTACTATGATGAGCTAGCAGCACTCGGCCCAGAGGCAATGCATCATAAGCTACAAAAGCTAGACCCTAAAACAGCCGCAACCATTCATCCTAATAATACACGCCGTGTGATTCGCGCATTGGAAATGCTGGAGTTAAGTGGTGTATCAAAAGCGGCTGAAGCCCAAAATCGTGGACAAGTACCGCTGTATAAGCATGTTATTATTGGGCTAGGGCAAAATATGTCCCGTGAAGTGCTATATGACCGTATTAACCGTCGTGTCGATATCATGATGGAGCAAGGGCTTTTAGACGAAGTAAAAGGTCTATGGCAGCAGAATATTCGAGGTGTGCAGTCCATTCAAGCAATTGGCTACAAGGAATTATATGATTACTTAGATGGCAAATGCTCATTAGAGGAAGCGATTGATAGCTTAAAACAAAATTCACGCCGCTATGCGAAAAGGCAGCTAACTTATTTTCGTAATAAAATGGACGTTTATTTTTTAACAGCCGATGAGCAATTATAGATAAATTACTCATTGATAAATTGGTAGAACATGCTACTATAGGAATGAAGAGGTAGAAAGTTGGTAGGGAGGCTATTGGATGAAATCAATTAATTTGCAAGATGCGTTTTTAAATCAATTACGTAAAAACAGTATTTTTGTCACTGTCTTTTTGTTAAATGGATTTCAGCTAAAGGGAACAGTGAAATCCTATGATAATTTTACCGTTTTATTAATGGATGTTGAACATAAGCAACATCTTATCTACAAGCACGCTATTTCTACATTCGTTCCAGCCAAGCACGTAGAGTTGTTAGAAACTGAATGATAAAGGTTATAAAACAGCTAATGCGTTCTTCGCACTAGCTGTTTTTTAGACTTCAAGCTATAATGATAGAGGAAATTGCTATTTTGGAGGCTATAATAATGAAATCAATGGAAACAACACAATTATTAGAACTATTGGATGCAAATGAAGATTTATATATTATTGATGTACGTGAAGACGATGAGGTTGCACACGGCATGATCCCTGGCGCACAGCATATTGCTCTTGCTACAATCCCTGAGCGCCTAGAAGAATTAGATGTCACAAAGCCATATATTATTGTTTGTAAGGCAGGAGGACGCTCTGCCAATGCCTGCGCTTACTTAGAGGCACATGGATTCGATGTAACAAACCTTGAAGGCGGCATGCTTGCATATGATGGTGAGTTGGAGTTTAAATAACCTCTTTCAAAGAAAACGGATAGAACAGCCAAAATGGCGGATAGAATCCAAAAAGTGACGGATAGAGTGACCGAACTGATGGATAGAAGGTAGAAATAGAAGTTTCAATTATATAAAAGCATTAGGTGCCCATTACGGGAGAATAGGGAATAAAGTGAAAAGCTTTAGCGGACCCGCCACTGTATAAGGGAGTTTCATAGCGAATACCACTGGTGAATAGCTGGGAAGGTGTTATGAAATGTTGAACTTGAGCCAGAAGACCTGCCTGCTTGCTTTGGGAAGATATAGATGATGGAAAAGTCTGTAGTTTATTTGTCATGACAATAAACTACAGACTTTTTTGTTTAAATGAAGGGAGAAATAATGATGCAATTATTACAAAGTACAATTCATAACATTCAGGGTGTTCAGAAGGAGATGATGGAGCAAGCAAAAATGCGAATCGATACACTATGTAAGCCTCCGGGAAGTTTAGGGAAACTGGAGTCCATTGCTGTACAGCTTGCTGGAATAACAGAACAGTTAGTGCCAAGCCTTGAACAAAAGGTCATGATTGTTTGTGCGGCAGATCATGGTGTTTGTGAGGAGGGTGTTACATCCAATCCACAAGATGTTACGCTCCTTCAAACATTAAATTTTCCGAAGGGTGGTACAGGTGTTTGTGCGATTGCCCGTATAACGAATACAAAGGTTGTCACAGTAGATGTTGGTGTTAAAGGGGATATTCCGCCTGATGCTGGTGTTATAATGCAGAAAATTAAATATGGCACTGCTAATATGGCAAGAGGTTCTGCTATGTCCAGAGAGGAAGCGATTCAATCTATTGAAGTCGGGATTCATGTGGCAATGGAGGAAATAGCACAGGGAGCTACTGTACTTGGAACAGGGGAAATGGGGATTGGTAATACAACACCAAGCGCTGCTATATTAGCTGTTTTGACGGGCTGTGATCCTATTGATGTTACAGGGTTTGGTGCAGGTGTTGGTCAAGGGGGCATTGCACATAAAGTAGCTGTTATTAAAAAAGCCATTGCGATTAATCAACCAAATCCTAAAGATATAATTGATGTACTGGCTAAAGTTGGAGGGCTAGAGATAGGAGCGATGGCTGGTGTTATACTTGCTGCTGCTGCACATCGTAAGCCTGTTGTAATTGATGGTTTTATTTCGACTATTGCTGCACTTATTGCCTATAAGCTTGAGCCGAAAGTAAAGGATTATATGATTCCTTCTCATGCCTCAGAGGAGCCGGGTGCTAAAATGGCTGCTGAATTGCTTGGCATTGAGCCGATGCTACATATGAATATGCGCTTAGGAGAAGGCTCTGGCGCAGCCTTAGCCTTCCCGATTTTGGATGCGGCTTGCTCAATGATGAAAAATATGGCGACATTAGAGGAAACGATGAAATTAGAAAAACCAAACAATGTGTGATAGCATTGTTTGGTTTTTTATTAGTGACGGATAGCTAATAGGAAAATTATGCTCTGTTTAATTTACGTAAGGGTAAACGCCATTTCAACATATAAGAAAGAATACGTAATGCTGTAATGATAGCAAATAAAATATAGAGAAAAATATCTCCTGTAAACATTTCAAGCCCAATAATTAGACCTGCAAGTGCAGCCCATACGCCATAGACTTCATCACGAAGCACTAAAGGCTTTCGTCGTGCTAATAAATCGCGCACAATGCCTCCACCTGAGCCTGTTAAAACAGCAGCGACAATAACGGCACTGATGGGCATATCGAGTTTGACCGCATAGAGCGCACCCTGAATTGCAAATGCGGATAAACCAATGGCATCTGTGAAATTACCCCAGCGATGCCAGTGCTGGATAAGGTGATGCGGAAAAATAAAAAAGATTGTAATGGCTGCAAGTGCAATTTGGAACATCATATCTTGCCCCCATAATGTTGTAACAGGCAGACCAATCAATAAATTTCGGATAGCTCCGCCCCCAAAGGCTGTCACAATTCCCAATATATAAACACCGAATAAATCGTACTCCTCTTCCATTGCAATAATTGCTCCTGAAATAGCAAAGGCAATTGTTCCAATAATACTAAAAACTTCCCAAGCCATCTCCTTCATCCCTTCTTAGTAACAAAATATATGAATTTTCTAGCAAAATTTAGCTGCTAAATAGTCCGCACATTAGCTTAGCGTAAATTGCGCAAAGAAACAATAGGCAAGTTTTGCAGGTAGACAAACAAATTGTTAAGATAATATTGGAATAAAGTAAAACATCCGTCAGCGTAAATATACGGGACAACTGTGAAATGGAGAAGAAAAGAATGACGTTTACGACAAATTTATCAGCACAAACGCTAGCATTAGCGGCAAAAATAGAGGGAAAAGTTCAACCCTATCATGCAAAAGTGGAGGAAATGGCATTTTATAATCAGCAAAAAGTATTAGGGGCTTTTCGTAAGCATCAGGTGAGCGACTATCATCTACATCCATCAAATGGCTATGGCTACGATGATGAGGGGCGCGATAATTTAGAGCGTGTTTATGCGGAGGTATTTGGCGCAGAGGCAGCCATTGTACGACCACAAATTATTTCAGGAACACATGCGATTACACTTAGTCTATTCGGTGTACTACGACCTGGCGATGAACTGCTGTATATTTCAGGTCAGCCATATGATACATTGCAAGCCATTGTCGATGGTGGTGACCGAGATACCGGCTCATTAAAGGATTACAATATTGGCTATCGACATGTTGATTTATTGGATAATCAAGCCATTGATTGGGACGGAGTAGCAGCAGCCATTACCGAGCGCACGAAAATGATTGCTATTCAACGCTCTAAGGGCTATGCGACACGTCCATCTTTTACAGTTGCTGATATTGCGGATATGTGTGCGACAGTGCGTAAATTAGCACCACACGCTGTTATTTTTGTTGATAATTGTTATGGTGAGTTTGTAGAGGCACAGGAGCCAACAGAGGTTGGGGCTGATTTAATGGCAGGCTCACTTATTAAAAATCCAGGTGGCGGCTTAGCAAAAATCGGTGGCTATATTGCAGGGCGTGCAGATTTAGTGGAAAAATGTGCTTATCGTATGACATCTCCAGGGATTGGGGCAGAAGCGGGCGCTACCTTAAATACATTGGCTGATTTTTATCAAGGGTTTTTCTTAGCGCCACATGTGGTATCACAATCATTAAAGGGTGCTATTTTTACCGCAGCGATGCTAGAGGAAATTGGAATGAGCACCTCGCCAAGCTACAATGCAAGTCGTACAGATTTAATTCAATCGGTTTCATTCCAAACAGCTGAGCAAATGATTGCCTTTTGTCGTGAAATCCAAGCGAATTCACCGATTAATGCCCACTATGCACCTGAACCAGCCTATATGCCGGGCTATGAGGATGATGTCATTATGGCAGCAGGCACATTTATACAAGGCTCCAGCATTGAGCTAACAGCAGATGGCCCAATACGCCCACCATTTACAGCGTTTATCCAAGGAGGATTAACGTATGAGCATGTAAAATTTGCCATTTGCAGTGCGGTGCAGGCGATTCAAAATAGCTAAATAAAACGTTATAAACTATAAAATTGAATAGTTTTTTACAATTTTTCATCGGTTTTAAAAAAATATAACCAATCATGTTAGGTAACCTTACATGATTGGTTGACAGTGCAAAAATTTCGTTATATGATTAGCGGGTATTGGAGGAGGACTTAAATGAGTCGTGAAATTAGACGAACGATGCCGTTATTATCGATGAGTATTGTGATGCAATTAACAGAACTTTCGGCACGACAAATTCGTTATTATGAAGAACACCATTTAATTGAGCCGCACCGAACAGAGGGCAACCGTCGCATGTTTTCATTAAACGATGTCGACACATTGCTTGAAATTAAAGATTATTTAGAGCAGGGTATGAATATGGCAAAAATTAAAAAGATTTTTGCGAAAAAGAACAATCCTGCTGCAACGATTGATGAACAAGATTTAAGTGATTCAGAATTACGCAAGATTATGCGTGAGGAAATGCGTCAAGCACAGCGCATGCAAAAAGCATCCATCCGACGCGGGGATTTATCTCGTTTCTATTAATTAATAGGAGTGAGTAAACATATAAGCTAGACAAATTATAGGAGTGTGGAAAACTGTGGGTAAATACACAAAAGAGGACATTAAACGTCTTATCGAAGAAAAACATGTAAGCTTTATTCGTTTACAATTTACAGATATTCTTGGCACAATCAAAAACGTTGAGATTCCTGTAAGTCAACTAGACAAAGCATTAGATAATAAAATGATGTTTGATGGCTCATCTATTGAAGGCTTCGTTCGCATTGAAGAATCAGATATGTATTTATATCCTGATCTTGATTCTTTCGTAGTATTCCCTTGGACTTCTGAAAAAGGAAAAGTTGCACGTTTTATTTGTGATGTATATACAGCTAAAGGCGAACCGTTTGCTGGTGACCCACGTAATAACCTGAAACGAATTCTGAAAAAAATGGAAGAAATGGGCTTCTCAAGCTTCAATTTAGGGCCTGAGCCAGAATTCTTCTTATTCAAATTAGATGCAAAAGGCGAACCAACATTAGAAGTAAATGACCATGGCGGTTACTTCGATTTAGCGCCAACTGACCTTGGTGAAAACTGCCGTCGTGATATTGTATTAGAGTTGGAAGAAATGGGCTTTGAAATCGAAGCATCTCACCATGAGGTAGCACCTGGGCAGCATGAAATCGACTTTAAATATGCAGATGCTATAACAGCTTGTGACAATATCCAAACATTTAAGCTTGTTGTAAAAACAATTGCACGTAAGCACGGCTTGCATGCTACATTTATGCCGAAGCCTTTATTTGGCGAAGCTGGTTCTGGTATGCACTTTAATGTGTCATTATTTAGAGGTAAGGAAAATGCATTCTACGATGCATCTACTGAATTAGGACTTTCTGAAACAGCTATGCAGTTTATGGCAGGCGTTCTTGCACATGTTCAAGGCTTTACAGCTGTCACAAATCCAACAGTTAACTCTTATAAACGTCTAGTACCTGGTTATGAAGCACCATGTTATGTAGCATGGTCTGCACAAAACCGTTCACCATTAATTCGTATCCCATCAGCACGTGGTCTTTCTACTCGTGTTGAGGTACGTTCTGTGGACCCATCTGCAAATCCATATTTAGCGATGGCTGTTATTTTAGAAGCGGGTCTAGAAGGTATCCGTCAACAATTAACACCACCAGCAGCGATTAACCGCAATATCTATGTAATGTCAGAGGAAGAGCGTAAAGCGAATGGTATTGAAAACTTACCACCAGCACTTGACGATGCTTTAGCATTACTTGCAAAAGATAAAGTAGCACAAGCAGCTTTAGGTGAGCATATTTACGCAAACTTTAAAGAAGCAAAAGAAATCGAATTCGATATGTACCGCACAACTGTCCATCAGTGGGAGCGCGATCAGTATTTAAAAATGTATTAATCATTCAAAAGGGTGACTCAAATATAACTTTGAGTCGCCCTTTTTCTATTGGCTCGGTTTTAGTTAATAGCCTTTAGATCTATGATGGCATGGTGGCATATGGCAGTGGTTATGTGGTGTGCCGCAAAGCGTATGGTTTTCACAGCATTCATTGACAACTGATTCTGTATATGGGAAATAGTATTGATGGTCAATCATATGTTTGTTTACTGTTGTAATATGTGCAGGTTGTACATGTGGCACAACTGTATGAATATAATTTGTACGTACATATTGTTCTGTTGGTAAAACTTGTGGTGGATCAAATTGCGTTGGCATCATTTGTGGTGGACAGCAGTGTGGACCTTTTGCCGAATGGCGTCTTCGTTGAAACATGTTATTACCTCCTGTTTTGATAAGTTGTAGTTCATTACTAACATATGAAATCTGTTTGAGTGGGGACTATTTATTTGCCTACTAATACATAGGTAAATCTAATAAGTAACTAAAATAATAGAAAACTTATAGTCAACTTATCTACACCTTTGAATGAAATGAACGTTTTTTTAAAACGCTCTTTGTAGAGTCATAAGCTTATTGTATAGAGCAATCGAATTGGTTAAATGCCATGAATGTTTAATTTAAAATAAATTTTTATCTAGGCTCAGCAAATTCTTTTTGTATCCAAAGCGAAGAGCATCAGCGATTGATTAAAAAAGCATGTTTTTTAAAAAATTGATATTGTCAATAAAACAATCGTACAGTATACTCTTTAATTGATAATGATTATTGTTGTCAATTAATTCTTAGGAGGATATGTATGTCAAAATTACCACTACAAAAAAACAATTTTTTTGTACTTTTCACGCTGCTATTAACCTTCGCGTTATTATTAGTCGGGTGTGGGGAGAAAACATCGAATTCCAGTAGTACACAACAAAATGATACAGCAGAAGAAAGTAATACAGAATCTTCTAGTCGTGAAATTACACATGCAATGGGTACTACAACGATTGAAGGCACACCTACAAAAATTGTTACACTATATCAAGGTGCTACAGATGTTGCAGTAGCAATGGGCATTAAGCCAGTTGGGGTAGTAGAATCTTGGGCTGAAGCGCCTGTTTATAATTATTTAAAAAATGATCTTGATGGCGTTGCGATTGTTGGACAAGAAACACAACCAAACCTTGAAGAAATTGCAAAGCTTAAACCAGATTTAATTATTGCTTCGAAAGTACGTCATGAGGAAATTTATGATCAGTTATCACAAATTGCACCAACAGTAGCTCATGAAACAGTATTTGATTTCAAAGGGACGGCTGAAATGATGGGACAAGCAATGCAGCAGGAAGACAAGGTCAAAGTGTTATTAGAAGATTGGGATACACGAGTTGCTGATTTCCAAACAAAAATCAAAGAGAAGCTTGGCGATAAATGGCCATTCCATGTTTCTGTTGTTAACTTTAGAGCAGACCATGCTCGTATTTATGTGACAGGGTATGCGGGTTCTATTTTATCTGAGCTTGGCTTCCAAGGTCCTAAAAATTTAACAGATGATTCTTTAGAAATTGTGAAGCTAACTGACAAGGAAAGCATCACACAAATGAATGCAGATGTTATTTATATGTTTATGGAAAATGATAACACAGTCAAAAAAACTTACGAGGAATGGACAAGCCATCCACTATGGAAAGAGCTGGATGCTGTGAAGGCAAATCAGGTTTATCAGGTAGATGAAATTAATTGGAATCTAGCTGGTGGAATCATTAGTGCTAATTTAATGTTAGATGATATTTATGACAAATTTGAATTAGAAAGATAGTAAATAAGGGCTGTTTAAAGTGTGAGAGCATGCTTAACACAGCCCTCTTATTGTAGTGTTTGAGCATTTTTGAAACCTACAACTATATGCGTAAGATAAATTGTAGAGCAAGAAAGTTGGCGTAAAATGAGAATTATTCTTTCTAGTACCTCGATGAAACAAATAGGCTTATTCATCAGTTGTTTGATTCTTTTGCTGGCATTTATCATCAGCACAGCTATTGGTCAAACGTCCATACCTTTCTCGTCAATCTATGATGCCATTTTTCATTTTGATGCTACTAACAAGGAGCATGTTATTATTCGAACATCTAGATTTACAAGAGCTGTGATTGCTACAGTAGTTGGCGCAGGTCTTGCTATAGCAGGGGCGTTAATGCGAGCATTAACAAGAAATCCTCTAGCAGCCCCTGATATTTTAGGTATTAATGCAGGAGCTATATTTTTTATTGTCAGCGCGATTACGCTATTTTCCATTAGTTCTTTAATGAGCTATATGTGGATTGCCTTTTTAGGGGCAGGTGTAGCGGGTGCTATGGTATTTTTCCTTGGCTCATTAGGACGAGATGGTTTAACACCGATTAAGATAGTATTAGCTGGTGCAGCGATTACAGCTCTATTTATCTCGTTTACGCAAGGGCTTTTAGTTATTGATGAACAGGGTTTACAAAGCGTCTTGTTTTGGCTAGCAGGTTCTGTATCGGGTCGTAGCATTGACATGCTTGTACCTGTCCTACCGTTTATTTTGGTGGTCACAGTCGTAGCAATATTTATGGGACGTTCTATCAATATTCTACAATCAGGTGATGATATTGCCAAAGGATTAGGACAACGAACAATGATTACGAAAATTACACTAGGTATAATAATTATTATACTTGCAGGCAGTTCAGTAGCTGTTGCAGGTTCAATCGGCTTTATTGGTTTGATTGTCCCTCATCTTGCCATTCATCTTGTTGGGATGGATTATCGCTGGATTATTCCGTATAGTGCCGTATTGGGAGCAATATTGCTACTATTAGCTGATATAGCAGCGAGATATGTAATTATGCCATTAGAAATGCCGATTGGCGTCATGACTGCCTTAATCGGAGCTCCCTTCTTCATCTATATTGCACGAAAGGGGTTAGCGAAAAATGCCTAATTATATGACGGTACGGACAAAATCTAATCGTATATCGTTTCAAATTGCCAAAAGAACTTGCTGGATTCTATTACTATTAAGCTTATTATTAGTGATTATTACGATTCTTAGTTTATCTGTAGGCAGTGAGTTTATCCACCCTATCACAGTGGTGAAAGAATTATTAGGCTATGGGAATGAAGATTACGATTTTGTCTTACATACATTAAGGCTGCCACGTGTATTAATGGCACTATTAGTTGGTGCTGCGTTAGGGGTTGCTGGTTTAATTTTACAAGGAATTATTCGTAATCCTCTTGCTGCTCCAGACATTATTGGTGTAACGAGTGGAGCGTCAATGGGTGCGATTGTCTTTATCGTATATTTTATGGGGTCTGTCAGCATTCAGTTTTTACCTTTAGCTGCTATTTTAGGTGCTGCCATTATCTCCTTTATTATTTATCTCCTATCATGGAGAAAAGGGGTCACACCTATTCGGATGGTGCTTATTGGTATCGGGATTTCTGCCTTAGCCAAGGCAGTTGTGACCATGCTCCTTGTCATCAGTGAAGTAGCCGCAACAACAAAGGCCTATTTATGGCTGACAGGTAGTTTGTATGGGGCGAATATGCAGGATGTCTATTTGCTATTACCATGGCTAGTTATTTTATTGCCACTAACGTTTATTTTGGCAAGAACAGTGAATGTAAAGGAGTTAGGAGATGACATAGCGATAGGGCTAGGTGTAAAAGTGCAAGTGTATCGTTTGCTTTTTCTACTCATTAGTGTGATGCTAGCTGGCTCTGCTGTCGCTTTTGCTGGTGGCATTGCCTTTGTTGGATTAGTGGCCCCTCATATGAGCAGAATGCTTGTCGGGCGTTCCTTTGCAGGATTAATTCCTGTGACAGCTATTATAGGTGGAATCATTGTTATTGTAGCTGATATTGTGGCACGAACAGCCTTTTTACCGAAGGATTTACCAACAGGCGTATTTACAGCTGCCATTGGCGCACCGTTCTTTATTTATTTACTATTTAGAACACGTAATCAATAAAGCTATAGGATAAAAGCGTGAGAAGAGGGTGACAGAATTTTGAAAAATATCTTAGAAGCACAAAATTTACATGTAAGCTATGGTGAAAATTTTATTTTGGAGGATTTGAATCTTCAAATACCAAAAGGCAAAATTACAGTATTAGTAGGGGCTAACGGTTGTGGGAAATCCACACTACTTCGAACATTTGCACGACTACAAAAAGCACAGTCAGGTGAAATTTTCTTAGATGATAATAAACTCGATGCCATTCCAACTAAAGAGGTGGCAAAACGTTTAGCTATTTTACCGCAGGGTCCTGTTGCGCCAGAAGGATTAACCGTTCAGCAATTGATTAAACAAGGTCGCTATCCTCATCAAAGCTGGTTAAAGCAATGGTCTACAGAGGATGAAAAAATTGTAAACAATGCACTTGAGGTAACACAGATGACTGAATTTGCTGATCGACCAGTAGATGCATTATCAGGCGGTCAGCGGCAACGTGTATGGATTGCCATGACATTAGCTCAAAAAACAGACCTTATTTTACTAGATGAGCCTACAACCTATTTAGATATGGCTCATCAAGTAGAAATTTTAGATTTACTATTTGAGTTAAATGAAAATGAAGGACGTACAGTCGTTATGGTATTACATGATTTAAACTTGGCCTGTCGCTATGCCCATCATATTGTGGCGGTGCGTAATAAACAGGTTTATGCGCAAGGTAGGCCAGAGGAGGTAGTGACAGCTGAAATGGTACAAGCAGTTTTTCGTATGGATTGTACAATTATTAACGACCCGCTATTCGGTACACCATTATGTGTTCCACATGGCAAGGGACGAACCGTCCAAACGGAGGAATTAGAGCAGGTAGGGATTAGTTGAGCTTAACACTGTCAGCTGAAGAAATATCAGTTTTGCTACGAGATTATCGCTTAACGATAGAGCCAACTGAAGATACTACTTACTCTCTATGTGCCAAAAATTTATTGGACAATGAACAAGCTCTAGCATATTTACAAAAAATTGCTCACTTCTTTCAGTTACTATCTACATTAGTGACAGCATCGTTATTTGCGAAGCGCTATAGCGTCCTAACGATGACCTCAGCATTCTACGTTATGTCAAAATACGATAAAAGGCTACATTGTAGAATTAATAATATTCGGCTAATAGATAGCACGGTGTCAGTACTAGTAGAAGATTGTGAATGAGGTTCTCAAAGAAATCTTTGCAAATAATTTAGCGAAGGTGTGACAATCATTAACGGCAATAAGTAAAGTTCCAAAAACAATCCTATGGGAAAATACAACGATTTATGTAAATTGGCTCTATAAAACAAAAATAAAAGAAGGAACCAGTGAGCAAGAAATAGCTCGTATACAAGAGGATTATCAGTATATTGTAAACGAAGCGCCAGGCTCCCTTTTTGGTGAAAGAAAGAATCCTTTAACGAACTATTGTAGACCTAAAGTGACAATCAAAGAATTGGAGCAACCAATACGCTTGAGCAAAACATGCTGTTTTTATTATCACACCTCTGAAGAAGCGAATGACTTTTGTATCTCCTGCCCGAAAATAAAAATGCCAAGTTAACCCCATGAAGTATTTACAACTCCCCAAAGTGAATAGACGGTTCCGTTTATTCACTTTTCTTTTTCCCACTATCATTTCCGTTAAATATCATGAGAAATATGAATGCATAAATATGCATAAAAATGTGAGGTTGAACCGAGCTTATGTTAGCGTTTACAATAGTTCTACAAAGTAGATTTGTTATAAAAACATGAATGAAGTTAGTTTTTTTCTGGATTAAACATTAAACTTCAAAGTTTTTGTAAAAGTTTTATAATAGCGGGAGGAATGCTGTATTGAATGAAAAGGGATGATTGTAACCGATATTTTTTATCATAAACAAAGGGGGCATGTTTAGACAGTTTGTACCACATAGAAGGAATATGATAATAAAGTAGTTATTTTCCATATAATGTCGATTGTAATTGTTTAGCAAAAATTTGTACTAGTAAAACAAGAAATGAGGTTTTGTCAAAAATGAAAAAGTATGCTACTTCCACGTATTTTTATTTTATTATTCCATCTTTAATCGGTATATTTTTATTTATGACACCAGTTTTATCAGATGGTGTCTGGAAAGTACCAATAGCTATTTTAGCGAATCAATTTGCAGGTATAGTTGCACCTATAATAAGTTATTTCACTGTTATAATGTTCGCCATTTCTGCCATTGGAGCGCTTATTGCGAAATTTATTCCTCGTAGAAATGCTAAAGAGCCCAGTATTTTAGATACATTATTTTATGTGAATTGGTTTTGGACGATTGTACGCTGTCTTGGTTTAGTGTTTGCATCAATGGTCGTTTTTAATTTTGGGCCTGCTGCTATTAATAATGAAAATACAGGTGGCTTGCTAATGGACCCAAATGGTGGACTTGTGACGTTTTTATTTACCATATTTTTATTCGCAGGGTTCCTTCTACCTTTTTTAACAAATTTCGGACTGCTTGAGTTTTTCGGTACAATGATGGTTCGTATTATGCGACCTCTTTTTAAAAGCCCAGGACGTTCATCCATTGATGCCCTTACATCATGGGTTGGTGATGGAACAATTGGGGTATTAATGACAAGTAAGCAATATGAGATGGGGAACTACACAAAAAAAGAAGCGGCTATTATTGCAACAAGCTTCTCTGTTGTATCTATTACATTTTGTATTGTTGTATTGGAAACAGTAGGTTTAGCAAACTATTTTATCCCATACTATTTAACAGTTGTTCTTTGTGGTCTTGTGCTAGCCATTATTATGCCACGAATTTATCCACTTGCTCAGAAAGAAGATACTTATATTGATGGTACACCGGTAGACTATTCACGTGAGAAGTTACCAGAGGGCTATAGTGCTGCATCGCATGGTTTAGAACATGCACTTGCTGTTGCACAGGCAAATCGTGATCCACGCCAATTTGTAAAGGATGGCTCAAGAAATGTTATTGATTTATGGATTGGTGTTGCACCGATTGTTATGGCTTTTGGTACAACTGCCTTAATGCTAGCTGAGTTTACAAGTATTTTCTCTGTCTTAGGGAAACCATTTGAGCCGATTTTAACAGTGCTTGGTTTACCAGAGGCAGCAGAGGCAGCACAAACAATGGTTGTAGGTTTTGCAGATATGTTCCTACCTTCAATTTTAGGTGCAGGTATTGAGTCAGAAGTAACAAGATTTGTGATTGCGGTTGTTTCTGTATCACAGCTCATTTATATGTCAGAAGTAGGTGGTCTTATTTTAGGAACAAAAATTCCACTGAAATTTTTTGACCTATATATAAGGTGATTAACTTTTAGACTTACACTCTTTTTCTTCGTTTTCCTGTATACTATTCTTAATAGATATGAAACGGAGAAAAATGATGCGTAAAATTGTCCTAATTCCTGAAGAACAAATTCCTGCTGCTTTAGAAGAATTAAAGCTTGTCATGAAAGAAGAAAACAATCATAAAATGTTCGTTCGCTACCAAGTGATTTATATGTTACTTTCCGGCGAATCGTATGAAAAAATTGTCGACTATACAGGTCTTTCTTTAGCGACGCTGTTCAATTATCGCAAAGCTTATTGTGAAAAAGGGATCGCTGGACTTGGACGTAAAAAACAACCTGGTCGAAAGCGTCATTTAACGGCTGAACAAGAAGCACGAGTCGTCGCGACAATTGTCAACCAAACGCCTAAAGATGCTGGTTTTCCCGTTGAAATGAACTGGACAGCGCCTCTTCTTCGCGATTGGATTGAGCGAACATTTGGTGTGTCTTTTTCTGTACGTGGGACACGTGATTTATTGTACCGTCTTGGTTTAAGTTATACGAAACCAACGTATACATTGGAAAAAGCAGACCCCCTCAAACAAGCAGTTTTCCTTGAAAAATTTGAACAGGCGAAAAAAAACTAATTCATGGTCAAATTGATCGTATTTTATTTGAAGACGAGTCAATGATCCGTGATTACCAAGCGATTTCCAACACGTGGTTTCTTAAAGGTCAACAAAAAATCATTCCAACATATGGCCGACATCAAGGGGTTAAGCTAATTGGTACATTGGATTACGAAACGGGCGATGTATTTTGCGTGCAAGAAGAACAATATACCGCTGTTGAATTCCTAAGTTTTTTAGAAAAAGTCATCGCTCGTTATCCGAATGAACGCATCGTGATGGTATTAGACAATGCGCGCATACACCATGCGAAATTGATTCAACCATTTTTAGAAAAGTATCAAGATTTCTTTGAATTTCTGTTCCTTCCGCCGTACAGTCCCAATTTAAATTTAATCGAAGGACTGTGGAAATGGATGAAGACAACGGTGATCCACAATGTCTTTTACTCAAATGTCGGAAAGATTCAACGTGCTGTCCAAGGCTTTATCCAAATGATT
Organism: Lysinibacillus sp. FSL K6-0232; assembly: GCF_038008325.1. Lineage (NCBI taxonomy): Bacteria > Bacillati > Bacillota > Bacilli > Caryophanales > Bacillaceae > Lysinibacillus > Lysinibacillus sp. FSL K6-0232. The sequence continues at coordinate 1,206,790 of NZ_JBBOYW010000001.1, forward strand.
AATCAAACACCTGAAAATACGGTGAATAGGCTGTGCTTGAAACTCTAATTTTCTTTCACCGTATATATAGTTATTTTATTTATATTACGTACATTGATTTCATTACCAATTGCAGCAGCGGTGGGGCACTTGCTATTTTAATAAAAATGATCAAGATATTACGATACCTTCCTTGTCTAATATATATATTCGACTATAGATTCATAGAAAATTAAATAGTAAAATTAGGGTAAGAATAACTATAAATGGACAAGGAGGGTGTTACTTATGCTAAAAAAATGGTTCGCTATATTTGCGATAGTGTTACTAATATTTCCTGTCTTAACGCCTATAACGCATGCTAGTGCAAGTGGGGATACAGCGGTTGCAGCGATAAAAAAGTCGGTAATTCAGAAAAAGCCATATAGAACATTTGCATCAGAATATGATATGGAATGGGAAATGGCATCTAAAAACTATCGGCAATTTTATTTAGTTGGTCGTAAAAATAATAAAATTGTTGGTGGCTATGATACACGTAAAGGTCAGTCTTTGTTTGGCATTAAAATTGGTGAATCAAGCACAACTGTGACGAAAAAATATGGTACACCAGTGGACGCTATTTTAAAGGGTATGACTAAGTATACGAAATCTTATAAAGATGCGTATGGTCAAACAACACACGGTACATATCTTATTGATGGTAAATATGTAACATTTTTCTATGATGTACATGCTAAAAATACGGTTCGTTCGATTTTATGGGTAACGAAGGAAATAGAACTATCGAAAAATGGCTTCTACGCACAAGCATCCCAAGCACGTCAAAAAAGCTTTGAGGAATTAACAGTACATTTGATGAATCAAGCACGTGTATCAGAAGGCATAGCTGCACTTTCCTACGCATCACAGTATAATCAGATTGGTCGTCTTCATAGCCTTGATATGGTTACTAATCAGTATTTTGATCATACAAATCTGAAAGGGCAAGAGCCTTGGGATCGTATGAAGGCTGGCGGTATAGAATATTCCTATGCGGGTGAAAATATTGCATATGGTCAATATAGTGCTATTTATGCACATGAAGCACTAATGAACTCATTAGGACATCGTCAAAATATTTTACAGGCTAAATTTACGCATGCATTTGTAGGTGTACAATTCTCAAATAAAAATATTCCATACTACACAATTGGATTTTATACACCTAGGTAAATAAAGCACTGAACTTATTGAAAAAAGAAAGGGCTGAGAAGGAAAGTGCCTTGTTCTCATTCAATAGTTCAGTGCTTTTTTATTCTGTATGAATCAGTATAGGATGAAGGAAACTTTCACTAATTGAAGGCTTACTTTGTAAAGTTTAGAGCAGCAATAACTTTTTAGCTATAAAGTATTTTTAGAAAATGGCTAGATTTTTTTAATGATTGCTGTATAATTAGACGCAATATGAATAGTACCTTCGGGGTCGGGTGCAAATCCCAATCGGCGGTAAAGCCCGCGAGCTTAAATAAGCAGGATTCGGTGAAATTCCGAGGCCGACAGTAATAGTCTGGATGAGAGAAGGTAGGCAAAAAAGCGACAGAGATGTGGCTTTATTTGATGATGCTTATTTTGACCCCACAGTAGAATGTGAGGTCATTTTTAATTGAATAAAAGTCCTTCGGGGTCGGGTGCAAGTCCCAATCGGCGGTAAAGCCCGCGAGCTTAAATAAGCAGGATTCGGTGAAATTCCGAGGCCGGCAGTAATAGTCTGGATGAGAGAAGGTAGGCAAAAAAGCGACAGAGATGTGGCTTTATTTGACAATGCCAAAAATGACCCCGCAGTAGAATGTAGGGTCATTTTTTAATTGAATAAAAGTCCTTCGGGGTCGGGTGCAAGTCCCAATCGGCGGTAAAGCCCGCGAGCTTAAATAAGCAGGATTCGGTGAGATTCCGAAGCCGACAGTAATAGTCTGGATGAGAGAAGGTAGGCAAAAAAGCGACAGAGATGTGGCTTTATTTGACAATGCCAAAAATGACCCCGCAGTAGAATGTAGGGTCATTTTTTAATTGAATAAAAGTCCTTCGGGGTCGGGTGCAAGTCCCAATCGGCGGTAAAGCCCGCGAGCTTAAATAAGCAGGATTCGGTGAGATTCCGAGGCCGACAGTAATAGTCTGGATGAGAGAAGGTAGGCAAAAAAGCGACAGAGATGTGGCTTTATTTGACAATGCCAAAAATGACCCCGCAGTAGAATGTAGGGTCATTTTTTAATTGAATAAAAGTCCTTCGGGGTCGGGTGCAAGTCCCAATCGGCGGTAAAGCCCGCGAGCTTAAATAAGCAGGATTCGGTGAAATTCCGAAGCCGACAGTAACAGTCTGGATGAGAGAAGGTAGGCAAAAAGCTAGCAATTATGCTGGTTTATTTAGTGATGCCTTTTCCGTAAAAGCCCCTTATTTTAAGGTGGCTTTTTATTTTTAAAGGAGGTGAGGAAATGAATGACAAACAAATTATGCAATTTGCTATAGATTTGGCGAAATCAGGAAGCAATCAAACCGCTCCCAATCCATTAGTGGGCTGTGTTATTACAAAAGATCAGGAGATTATAGGCTTTGGAGCACATCTTAAGGCAGGTGAGGCACATGCAGAAATCAATGCGTTAAAAATTGCAGGTGAGAAAGCGCAAGGGGCAACTGTGTATGTCACGCTTGAGCCTTGTAGCCATATTGGACAAACTGGTCCCTGTGTAGAGGCACTTATTCAAGCACAGGTAACACATGTTTTTATTGCCACGCTTGATCCGAATCCACTTGTTGCTGGACGAGGTGTCCAAAGGTTAGAGGAGGCAGGTATTACAGTAAGTGTGGGATTATGTGAGCATGAAGCAAGAGCATTAAATGAAGCATTTTTCTACTATATCTCACAGCGCTTACCCTATGTGACATTAAAGCAAGCTATTTCATTAGATGGCAAAATTACTGCTGAAAAGGGGAAGCAAACAGCCATTACAGGTCGACAAGTTCAAGAAGATGTTCATAATGCGCGTGCAGTGCATGATGCTATTTTAGTTGGCTCAAACACTGTTTGTATAGATGATCCAAGTTTAACAAATCGGTTAGGTACATCAATGAAGCAGCCGATTCGAGTTGTGATTGATCGAGAGGGGAAAGTTCCAAGTTCGGCGAAAGTATTGAATGACAATATAGCTCCAACATGGCTTTTTACAGCAAAGCCACGTTATTTTGCAGGAGTTCGTACATTTGTAATAGCAGATTGCTCCTTGCGCAATATTTTAAGAATACTGGCAGCTGAAGGCATTATGACAGTATATGTTGAAGCTGGCTGTCAAATGGCAGATGCCTTTTTACAGCAACGGCTTGTCCAAAAAATGATAGTGTATATCGCTCCGAAATTATTGGGCGCTGAGGCACTTTCAATGGCAACAGAGGCTTTAGCAGGAGCATTTACTTTTACTGAAGTTGAAAAAATAGGTGAGGATATTAAATTAACGCTAACAATGAAATGAGGTGAGCATTTGTTTACAGGAATTATTGAGGAGCTTGGGACGATTAAGCAAATGGCAAAAGGGCAAGAATCCATTGCTTTGACGATTGGTGTTCAAAAGATTACGCACGATTTAAAAATCGGCGATAGCATTGCTGTTAATGGCGTATGTTTAACGGTAACAAGCTTTACGAATATGCAATTTACAGCTGATGTAATGCCAGAAACAATACGTGCAACAGCCCTTTCACAATTACAAATAGGTGCTACGGTTAACATAGAGCGTGCGATGAGTGCCAATGGTCGATTTGGTGGACATTTTGTATCGGGACATATTGATGAAGTAGGCACGATTTTGCGTAAACGTCCGTTTGCCAATGCAGTTTATTTTGATATAAGAGTTTCTCAAGAGGCAAGTGCGTTATGCATACCCCGTGGCTCAATTGCAATTGATGGTATTAGTTTAACGATTTTTGGGTTACAAAAGGAGCTTGTGACAGTATCTATTATTCCTCATACAATCCATGAAACAACACTGGGCTTTAAGCGGGAAGGGGACCTTGTAAATATCGAAACAGATGTGCTAGGAAAGTATATTGCGAAACAGCTACAGGCAAAATCAACAACATTAACGGCAGAGTTTTTACAACAACATGGATTTTAAAGGTGGGATAGTATGTTTAACACAATTGAAGAAGCACTAGCTGACTTAAAGCAGGGAAAAGTAATTATTGTTGTCGATGATGAGAATCGCGAAAATGAAGGAGATTTTGTTGTATTAGCGGAATATGCAACACCAGAGGTTATTAATTTTATGGCTACATATGGAAAAGGGCTAATTTGTACCCCTGTTAGTACACAAATAGCGCAATTGCTAAAGCTAGCGCCAATGGTTCAGCATAATACTGATCATCATCAAACTGCCTTTACAGTAAGCATTGATCATATTGATACAACTACAGGGATTAGTGCATTTCAACGGGCATTAACGATTGAAAAAATGCTGGATGAACATGCACAGCCATTGCATTTTCGCCGCCCGGGGCATATTTTTCCATTAATTGCACAGGACAATGGCGTTCTTGCAAGACCTGGACATACAGAAGCAGCTGTTGATTTAGCCATGCTTTGTGGCAGTAAGCAAGCGGGTGTTATTTGCGAAATTATGAATGAGGACGGTACGATGGCTCGTCTACCGCAATTAAAAGAGCTTGCTCAACGCTTTCAAATGAAGCTTATAACAATTGAAAGCTTAATCCATTATCGCCTTGCAACAGAGCAAATTATCTCACGCGAAGCGAGCATTCAATTACCATCTCATTATGGTGACTTTACAATGATTGGCTACGCGAACGCTATTGATGCTAAGGAGCATGTTGCCATTATTAAAGGGGATTTACAGCATGTCACAGCACCACTTATTCGTATTCACTCAGAATGCTTAACAGGTGATGTTTTTGGCTCCAAACGCTGTGATTGCGGTGCGCAGCTACAAACAGCGCTTGCTACGATTGAGCAGGAAGGGGTAGGGGCAGTTCTTTATATGCGACAGGAAGGACGAGGTATAGGCTTATTCAATAAACTAAAAGCCTATGAATTACAGGAGCAAGGCTACGATACAGTAGAGGCAAATGAAATGCTTGGCTATGCGAGTGAGCTGCGTGATTACAGCTTATGTGCACAAATGCTAAAAGATTTAGGTGTCACATCTATTCGTTTAATGACGAACAATCCTGATAAAGTAGCACAGCTTGAACGATATGGTATTACAGTGGTGGAGCGTGTACCACTTATCGCTGGTTTAGTAGCAGAAAATGCTCATTATATGGATACAAAAAAAGAAAAAATGGCGCATTTATTATAGGAGGAATGAAGTATGGTTAAAACATTGGAAGCACAGCTGGTAGGTACTGGATTAACAATAGGGATTGTTGTTGGACGTTTTAATGAGTTTATTAATGATAAATTATTGGCAGGTGCCATTGATGGCTTAAAGCGTCACGGTGTAGAGGACGATGCTATTGAAGTTGCTTGGGTGCCGGGCGCATTTGAAGTGCCCTTTATAGCGAAAAAAATGGCAGAGTCTAAAAAATATGATGCTGTTATTGGGCTTGGTACGGTTATCCGTGGAGCAACAACACACTATGATTATGTATGTAATGAATCAGCAAAAGGTATTGCTAACGTAGGCTTACAAACAGGTGTACCAACGATTTTTGGCATTGTCACAACAGAAACGATTGAGCAAGCCATCGAGCGAGCTGGTACAAAGGCAGGCAATAAAGGCTATGATGCTGCTATTGCTGCTATTGAGATGGCAAATTTAACGAAAATGTTATAGCTATTAGCTCATAGTTTAGAGAGAAACCCCAGCTTCATGAATGGAGCTTCTCCTACCTATAGAAAAATACGCTCTTGTAAATTATAAAAAATGTTTGCTGAACTTGAAAACACAGCCTTTAGCATAAGGTTAAATGGTTGAAAGCAAAGCTCACTACTAATATTGCCTGATGCTCTTCTTCTGTAAGATTTGTTCATTGTCTTAATCATGTAGGCTACGATCAATGCAATGGATTAGCTGTAGCAGACATAGGCTCTTGCGTTGCCACTACAAGAATATAGCATATGGTCTGCTTTCTATGCTTATTTGCTATAGATATTTATTCGATATAGGTATTTGCTAACCTTACCATCCCATTCTATAATCGCCTTAAGAGAGGTTTGGTAGGATGATTGTAGCATTGATTTAGGATATAGTAGAAAAAATTGAAAAGCTTAGGGAGGATAACGATGAAAAAGACATTAGCACTCTACTTGCTGATAATCGCTTTACTCGTAGGTTGTTCTGCAAATACGCCACAAGCAAATGATACAGAAAAGGAGCAACAGCTATCTGATGAGAAGATAGAGGTGATTGCAGAAAATTTAGATGCACCTTGGTCCATTCATAAAATCGACAATACATTTTATCTAACAGAGAGATCAGGTAGTATTGTCAAAATAGAGGGAGAAAAAGTACAACGACAAAGTGTAAAGCTTGACAAAGAGCTATCAACAGCATCAGAGGCGGGGCTGCTTGGCTTTGTTGTAGCACCAGATTTTTTAACGTCCAATAAAGCGTATGCGTACTATACGTATGAAGATGCTGACGGTCAATTTAATCGCATTGTTACGTTACAGCTTGAGGATAATAGGTGGATAGAAGAAAGCGTGCTTGTAGATCAAATTCCAAGTGGTACTTATCATCATGGAGGAAGATTGAAAATAGGACCAGATGAAAAGCTTTATGCAACAACGGGAGATGCATCTAATCGCGATATTGCACAAAATCTTGCATCATTAGGTGGGAAAATTTTAAGAATGAATTTGGATGGAACCATTCCAAGTGATAATCCTATTCCAGAATCCTTTATTTATAGCTATGGACACCGCAACCCTCAAGGGCTTACTTGGTCAACAGATGAAACAATGTATGCAAGTGAACATGGAAACCAGGCGAATGATGAGGTTAATGTAATTCATGCGGGTCAAAATTACGGCTGGCCGATTATTGAAGGCAAGGAGGCACAAGAAAATTTAATTGCACCACTGTTTACTTCAGGAAGCGATACAACTTGGGCACCATCTGGTATGGCTTATTATAATGGTCATTTATATGTAGCGGCATTAAGAGGGACAGCCGTCCTACAATTTAATTTAGATACGAAAGAAATACATAAGGTCATCACGAACTTAGGTAGAATTCGGGATGTCTTGATTGAAGATGACTTTCTTTATTTTATTAGCAATAATTCGGATGGTCGGGGAAATCCACAAGAGCATGATGATAAGCTCTATCGTATTCCACTGTCTGCATTGGAGTAATAATAAGGCTGAGGCATCAAAATATTGCCCTAGCCACAGAGTAGCAGCAAGCTAAAATCTAAAAAAATTGGGTTTATAGCAACCTAATTTAAATATAATAGACAAAATCGAAAAAATCGACTTTGTCTATTATTTTTTATGCAGGATTTACCGAAACTTTACGCATACTGGCTGCAATAATAAGATACAGTAAGATGCTAAAAAGAAGTAGCCCGCTAATAAGTGTTGCAATGGATGATGCTGTTAGGAAGTCAAACAATGGGGAATACCACTCGAAAATCACCATTAAAATCGGAATAAACGCAAGCAAGCCAAGAAAACTATAGCCGCCTAATATCCCTAAACGATAAAACACAACATTTAAAAGAAGACCAGAGCTAAGGCAGAATAATAGTAAAACAGTATCCAAAGCCATCATTTGTAAAAATGAAGGGGATGTACCAAAAAATAAAATTGGATGGATAATAAGTACATCTTTGACATGTAATAAGCTTGAAACGTAAGAAATAATTTTATGTGCACAAGCAATGATAAACACACCTATAAGGCTCCAGCTAATAAAAAATAGTCCAATATTCAACATATATTGCTGGCGGCTAACATCAAGCTTTAAAAAATAAGGTAAAGTTTTATTTAAAAACTTAGCTGCCATTGAACTATAGAAAATATAGACGGGAATGGATATCGTCATAGCAAATGTTACATATTGACCAAAAAATGCATCTATAAAAAATGCCAATAGTATAATGGAACATAAAATGCCCCAAAAAATAATAATATTTTTCTTATAGCTTTGAATGAGAATATAAAAGCTACCCTTTAATGTTGTCATTTTCCTGACCTCGCCTTCTGTTTACTTAAATACACCAGCATATCTTGTAGAGAAACCGATTCAAGCTTGACATTTTGTATGGACAATTGCAACCATTTCTTGCATAAACATATGTTGATGGATAATGGCTAATTCACCAATGGCCGCTACAACATCAGTAGCATTAACCTTAACCGCAACAATATGCTGATACCATTCATCAGCCGTTTTTTGAAGTAATAGCTGCCCTTCTTGTAAAATAAAAAATTCCTCAAATAATTCACTAGCTTCGTCAGTTAAATGTGTCGATAAAATATATAATCGTGGATTATCAATTTGCTGGTCGATTAGCAAATCATAAAACATACTACGTGCTGCCACATCTAAGCCAATATAGGGCTAATGGCTGCATTGCTTGCAAAGCCTGTAATAATGCCAAGTGCAGATACCATACCCTTTGATAGGCTCCGCACTTTATCCTTTGGATTTAGCGCAAATGCTTGCAGCAATTCATGTGCAAGCTCCTCATCCCATTTTGGATAGAAAAAGCTGTTTGCCTTTAATGCTTGCGCAATGGTCATATCTTCTTGAAAGTTGCCGCTCTCAGCGATAAAGTAAATATCACGTAAAGTAGAAGGGGCGTTGAAAACATTGTCCCCATTGACTAAAATTGTGCCGTTTGTTGGGGCAATAAGTCCTGCTAAAAGATTTAAAAAGGTCGTTTTACCAGCGCCATTCGGAGCATGTACATATAGACAACCGTTTGAAACCCTTGATATACAAGGCTTTATAGAAATCTAAAGACAATTAAACACATCTATAATCACACCTAAAACATCATTTGAAAGATATTTTATCGACAGATGGCGTTTTTAAATGGGCATTTTCTTTGACCAAACAAAATGAATAGACGTAGATTGTTCTGAGAAACCATGAATTGGAAGCACAAATAATAGAATGGGTGACTGACTATTTCGTTTTGCCTGACACAGAGATAACGAACTTTCCGTTTTTCCTTTTTAATAGCTACCCTACTATTTTATTTTGAGAACAGTCTTATATGTATTGAGCTAAGTTAATCAACCTTTTTTAGATTAATTTTTATTGTTTAACCTAATTTTAACCTTCGCTCTGTATAATTTATCCACGTAAAACAAAATCAATGGAAAGGAACCATGCACATGCAACGAAAAACCAAACAACCCCTTGCTTTTCTAGCAATAATGGTCTTATTCATGCAAATGCTATTTGGTAGTCTACCAGTAATGGCGATAGATGAGAATAATACAATAAGCTCTATCGTCACACAAATACCTACGACCTCCGCAGATAGTGCAGCCATCACACAACAGACAACGACAGCGGATAGTGCGGTGATTTATGTGAAACAAGGAGCAAGTGGAGATGGTACAAGCTGGGCAAATGCCTTTGGCGATTTACAGTCAGCACTTGACGAAGCATCCACTAAATTAACAGCAGGAGCAACAACTGTACAAATTTGGCTGGCACAAGGGACGTATATACCATCGGAAAAAGTTGGTGGAACAACAGACCGTTATAATACCTTCCAAATGCAAAATAATGTTGCGATTTACGGGGGCTTTAATGGCACAGAAACCACTGTTACAGAACGAGATTGGAAGAATCATAAAACGATGTTAAGTGGGGATATTGATAATACCCCAACGGATAATACAGGAAATGCTTATCGTGTCTTTTATCATCCATCTGGCTTGAATTTAAATGATACGGCGATTTTAGATGGTGTAACCATTACAGGAGGAAATGCGGATCATCCAGATACTCCAGAAAGGAATGGGGGCGGTATGTACAATGCTAATAGTAGCCCTTCACTTACGAATGTGATATTCAGTAGCAATACCGCATCTTATTATGGAGGGCATGTACAATACTTATAGTAGCCCCTCTCTCACAAATGTGATGTTCAGTAGCAATGCCGCATTATCTTATGGAGGTGGCATGTATAATGCTAATAGTAACCCTTCTCTCACGAATGTGACGTTTAGTAACAATACCGTATCTTCTGTCCTCAGCGGTGGCGGGGGCATGTACAATGCTAATAGTAGCCCCTCTCTCACGAATGTGATGTTCAGTAGCAATACCGCATCTTATAGCGTAGGTGGGGGCATGTACAATGTTAATAGTAGCCCCTCTCTCACAAATGTGACGTTTGATCGCAATGCCGCAGCTTTTGGAGGGGGCATGTACAATTCCTATAGTAGTAGCCCCACCCTAACAAACGTCACAATGATTGGCAATAAAGGCACAAACGCTATTTATGGCGGCAGTGCAAACAGTAAAATTCACAATAGTATTATCGTAGGTAATGCTGGCAACCCAGCACTTGCTAACTATAGTGGTACGATTGAAAATAGCTTATTGGATGTAGAAGAAAATGGGCAGGTGCTAGCCAAATTTCATCAGTCAACAACGGATATACAACCTGATACGTACACACCAGACGCTATTTTCATTGACCCAAATCAGCAAGATTATCAACTACGAGCAGGGTCGCCCGCGATTAATAAAGGAAACAATGCGCTCAATACACAATCGACTGACCTTTTAGGCAACCCACGTAGGCAAGGTAGCTTCATCGATTTAGGCGCGTATGAATCGGAATTCGCTTACCATGTAATGTATGAAGCAAATGGCGCAACAGGTGATATACCTGTTGATAAACTGACTTATAAACAAGGCGGTGCTGTAAACATACAAAATCGTGGCAACTTAGCAAGAACAGGTTTTACATTTACAGGCTGGAATACACAAGCAGATGGTCAAGGACAGGACTATGCTGAAAATGCCTCTTTCACAATGAACGCACAAAATCAGACATTCTATGCAAAATGGACAACAAACCCAACCTATACAGTGACCTACGATAAAAATGGCGCAACAGGCGGTACTGTGCCAAAAGACAATGGAGTCTACGAAGAAAATGACCATGTAACCGTACAAGGCAATAGCGGTCAGCTCGTCAGAACAGGCTATATATTCAAGGGTTGGAACACGCAAGCAGATGGTAAAGGAACATCCTATGCTGAAAATGCAACATTTCTAATGGGAAAAACCAATGTGACACTGTATGCCGAGTGGACAGCGAACCCACCCGCAACAGGCGGAGGCAGTAATCCACCATCTGTATCGAATGGCAACGACTACTCACCACCAACAAAAGTAACCATCACCTTGCAGACGAATGGTGGCACAGCTTTACAACCAATCGAAATACCCTACAACACAAAAATAAGTGATATACCTCGCCCAACAAGAGAAGGTTATCGTTTTGACGGTTGGTATCAAGATGAAGCACTGACAAAGCCATGGGCAGAGGAAACGATTGTGCGAGAAAATATCTCGCTTTACGCAAAATGGACAGCATTATCTGTGGAAGAGCCAAAGCAGCCACAAGAACCGCCATTACCAAAGCCAAACGTGACATTTCGTGATGTAGAAAGACATTGGGCAAAAGATATGATTGAGGAACTAGCAGCACTAGGCATTATTCAAGGCTATGAGGATGGGTCTTTTCGTCCAAACGCACCGATTAGTCGTATGCATGTGGCAGTGTTATTGACGAGAGCCTTTTCACTCGAAACAGTAAGAACCGCTGAGGATTTCTCAGATGTACCTAAAAATCATCCTTACTATGAGGCGATTGCGATATTACAACAAGCAGGCATTGTAGATGGGGCAAATGGTGCGTTCCTCCCAGCAGAAAATATGACAAGAGCACAATTAGCGAAAGTCCTTGTGGGCGTACTAGGGCTAACACCACAAGGCACAAGTTCATTTAAAGATGTAGATAGCCAACATTGGAGTGCAGGCTATATTGCGGTGTTAGAGCGTGAAGGCATTGCATTAGGCGATAATGGCAATTTCCGCCTAAATGAACCTGTTACAAGAGCGCAGTTTGTTGCCTTTTTATATCGGATTATGCGAATAGAAAAATAACCATTTCATAAGAAAACCTGAATAATTATCGTCACATGTTCATGGAGGAGGATGGCATGAACATGTGCCGTATTTTCACTTGTTAAGCATTTTCAATCAAGTGAAAAGATTGTTTATTTGTCTAGTAGAAGTAGCTTTTTTCTTTTAGCGAGATAAACTGATTACTTGTCACGATTAAATGGTCGAGTAATTCCACCCCTATTATTTCCCCTGCTTGTTGCAAGCGTTCTGTCACTACTTCATCCTCTGGACTTGGCGTACAATTGGAACGCACATGATTATGTGCCACGATGATAGACGCCGCATTTTGCATTATTGCTGTTTTAAAGACTTCTCTTGGTGATACAAGGTTCATATCGAGTGTACCTATGTGACAGCGATGCAAAGATAACAATTCATTTTGAGTAGACAGACAAGCCACTAAAAATATTTCTCTCCCCTCATCACTCATAAACTTGATAGCACTACTCGCAAAATCTTCTGGACTTCTTACCGTATGCTGATTTAACTGCTCAGCAAGGTATTTCTTTGGTAACTTGCGTCTTTCTGCCCTTAATCGAATGATTTCATAGATAGGTTGGAATAATTGTTTTCTGTCATTTTCTTTCCCTCCACGAATTTTTTCGATTGCTTGAAGCCGCAATCTCGAAGTCGGAAGGCTGAATTTTTTCCGATTTCTTGGTAGACCACAGAAATTCGGCATCCACTACATGGCAAGAAATTGTGGAACAATAACTCAAAAATTTTTGTGGCGATAGCCTGTTGACAAAAAATTTTGATGGTTCTTGCCATGTAGTGGGTGAAACTTAGAAAAGGACGTGTTAGGCAGAATCTGACATGTTCTTTTCTTAGTTGAACTGCCGAATTTACAGTGGCGAAAGAAATCGAATAAATTCTCATAATAAAAGGAATGCTTGACGCATTCCTCTCATCTTTTCTTTTTTTGCATAAATGATTTACTATCAATGTATTTAATAATTATATTAGGATGTGTCTAAAATGTTACAGAAAACAAAAAAACTTTTTATCACTTCATAATTTTACAAAATTCGACATATAAGCGATTATATAATACATATAATTACATTAAAGGAGGAAATATAACATGAAGAAAAAAATATCCATTTTATTAGCGGTATTGATGTTAACAATCTTCACTTTTTTACCTATTTCTGGACTTGCTAAAACATCAGATAACCTTAGCCAGCAAGAAATAGAGAGCATCTTAGAAAATGAAGGTATATTATCAACAACAAATAGAGTTACTACTCTTGAAGAATTGGAGATAATAGACAATTACTTTGAAGAAAATGCTAATGCAAAAGTTGAAAACATTGAAGAGGTATTAAAAAAATTAGATTTAGAAGATGTTGAAGTAATACCTGCCGAAGAAATCGAGCCGTTAATAAATGCTACTAGTATTCAACCATTTTTACCTAACGCTGGTATGGTAATGTTCCGTAATGTTAGCCATTCTGATACACTTTTCTATGCTACACTGTACGCTAGAAATATTGGTGTAGATAGCATTGACCAAATAGGTGGCAATCTTTATGGTTATGCAATATTACCAAATACGAATTATTATACACCAGTTGTTAAACAATTTTTTAATGAAACAAGTATCAAACCATTTATAGACAGAAAAATAGGAGATTACAATATTCCTCACTACAAAAATAAAGCCTCATTTATGGCTGAATATGTAGTAAGAGATGGAAGCAAAACTGTTACGCCTACCCCTGCTGGTGTTACCTTCCTTGGTATAAAATAAATAATGTTAATAAAACATCTTATGAACTATTCATTCATAAGATGTTTTATATTATTTTGGAAGTTTAAAAAAACCAGTGTCTTTTATTTCGTAGTGTGTAGAATTTTTAACCGTTTCAAAAGAATAAAACATAAAATTACCCTCTGCAAAATCTATAAAAAAAGTTGTGTTTTCAAAATTATTCAATACATTATTAAAAAACTCAATACGATTAAAATTTTCTTCTAATTTAAATACCTCTAGTGTTTTTTCTAATGATTCTCTTAAAGCAACTCTATCAGTAACCTCTATTTTTTGCACAAATCCTTCTATGTTTCTAGGTCTACTTTCTAATATTTCTGTAATTTCACTTTCACTCAAATATTTAGAATCGCTCATAAATCTCTTGAATACCTCCTTATTCTATATATTTGTGTATTGCAAAATAAAAGTGCAGAGTATTGCAATCTAACTTGGCGTTGTGACTTTACTTGGAGTGGTAGGCATATGATAGCCTTGTTCGGCAAAGCCAGCCATTGATATAGCTAGCTTTTTAGCTTGGTACTCATAACCACAGAGGCTCCATGTCAAGTTAAAACATTGTGTAATTGCAATACTATGTATTTTTTCTTTGCAAATACATATTCCTAATTTATCATTAATTTCTAAATTATTCAATAAATATTATTGTTAAATAACTTGTGAAATATACCATTTATTAAAGCTATTCTATTAATTATTTCACCTTAAGAAAATGGTGGATTTAGGATGACCAAGAAAATTTAACTATTACGAAAACGCAGGCAAAATAGTGATAATATGAGAAGTGCCCTATAGTCCTATCATTAACCTATCTATTCACCTGCTTCTCTGAAAGCCATTGTTCCAATTCATCATCTACTACTCTCTCACCGTAGAGTGTCGTTAAAAAGGTTTTCACAGACCCTTGATACATTGTATCTAATATACTTTTAGCTTCCCTTTTCTTGTATTCTCTAAATGTTATACAAGGGCTATAATGATTCATGCGCCATTTTCCTCTTGTTACAGATAATAATCCTTTATCAACTAATTGAGATAAAAAGGTATTGATGGTTTGTCCTTTCCAAGCTTTTTCTACAAAGATTTCTAATAATTCACTTGATGTAACAGAACGATTCAGTTCCCAAATGATTTGCATAATTTCCATTTCGGTATTCGTTAATTTATGGAACACAGACAAATAATTCACCTCTTTTCTATGAACCCTTTATTTTATAAACTTCAATGATATGGTAAATATTACTATAACTTCATAGTTTTGGTTCTTCACCATAACTTGTGGTTGACTTCCTATTAATTCAATAATTTCATATTTTCTATAGAAGAAAAGCGAAAACTCACGTATCGTAATTGTTGTCGAAACAAACCACGAGAGGAGTTTTCGCTTTGTACTCCAAGTTTATCAAAATGCTATTACCGTTACCATCTTTTTTCGAAGTTTCTTTTCCATCTGACGAAGAACCAAATGTATTTCCTGCTACTGTAGGTGCTTATTCAGTGCCATGTCCAATTTGCCAAGGGAAAACGATTCGTCATGCGCAAACATTACGTCGTTTTCGTCATGGCTATGCTTGGCACCTCGGATTTATTTGGATTGAGATGGCGATTCCACGTCATCGTTGTGTTGCTTGCGACCTCACATTTACCTATGACTTCGGTTTAGGAATTATCCAAGCGTCTTCAGCTATGTTTCGTAAAGAACTTGTAAGGCGTTGCCACGGGCGTTCCATTGCTGATGTGGCACGTGAATATGAACTGCCCTACACGACGGTTGAGCGTTGGTATTACTTGCTGGCAGCTAATGAATTAACGGATGAAATCGCCACTACTATTTGTGTAGACGAGTTCGCTTTGCGCAAAGGACATCATTATGCGACCAGTGTTTTAAATGCCGACTCAGGTCGTATTTTGGCAATTGTTCCTCATCGAAATCAGGACGCTATTACCACTGCTTTACAAAAAGTAACAGGTCCAATTCGTGCGGTGGTCAGTGATTTCGCTCCAGCGATGGCGAATGCGATACAAGCCGTTTATCCCACTGCGATTCATGTGCTGGATCGCTTTCATCTCGTGCAATTTTTCACCGATGCCCAGCAGCGAAGACGCCGGTATTTAGGAGAAGCCAAAAAGCATCATCAATCGCGATTCATTGACCGTTGTTTGGCACGAAAACCTGAACAATTAACGGATGAAGAACGTGGATTTGTTGCACAGTGGCATCAGGAAGATTTGCCTACAAAATACATTTATCAAGCATTGAATCATATGCGTTATGTACTAAAAGCAACAACGATGACACAAGCAAAACGACGATTAACAGAATGGTTTAAACGGTATCAATTTCATCTTTGTAGTGCCGTTTCTAAAATCGCAAAAACATTGAGTACACGTGAAAAAGCATTGCTAGATACCATTATTTCACCGCTATCAAATGGCATGATGGAAGGAACGAATAATAAAATTAAACTTATTAAAAGACGTGGTTTTGGCTATCGAAATGAAAACCGTTTATTTCTTCGTTTACGTTTAGAAATAGGTCACTGATTTTGTCACCCACGGCTTTTGGTGAAGAACCATAGTTTTGTGAATATATGATATTTCAGGATGATGGACAATCTGGTACAACCGACTATGAACGAATAGATTTTCAACGGATGATACGAGATATTGAAACAGGCAAAGTGGACTGTATTATTTGTAAGACGCTTGCGAGAGCTTTTCGGAATTATTCTGACCAAGGCTATTTTTTAGAAAGAATATTCCCTCTCTACAATGTGCACTTTATTAGCATAGGCGACCCAGCTATTGACACCTATATAAATCCAGAGGTCATACAGGGATTAGAAGTGCCAATGACAGGACTATTGAATGACCGTTATGCTGCTCGTATATCAAACGATGTTCGTCGTACTCTTAATACAAAACGACGAAATGGTGAATTTATCGGCTCATTCGCTCCTTACGGCTATAAAAAGAACCCTGAAAATAAAAATCATCTTATTATTGATGAAGAAGCCGCACAAGTTGTCCACAACATTTACCATTGGTTTGTCTATGATGGCATGAGTAAAGCAGGGCTTGTGAAACATTTAAACGAATTAGGTGTTCCAATACCATCTCAGTATAAACGACAAAAAGGGTTTAATCACCGTACACCCAATGATACTAAGAATGATGGCATGTGGGCTTTAGGGACAATCCATCGTATCTTAACCAATGAAATGTATATTGGTACAATGGTACAGGGTCAACAGCGAGTGGTTAGCTATAAAATTCATGATAAAATTACACCACCAGAAGAAGAATGGTTTGTGGTGGAAAACACACATGAACCAATTATTAAAAAATCTTTATTTAAAAAAGCCCAAAGTTTACAAAAACGTGATACCCGTACCACACCAGATGAAAAAAACGTCCATCTTTTCTCTGGCTTCCTTCATTGTCCAGACTGCGGAATGGGCATGACAAGGAAAATAAAGCGACACCAAAGAAAAACAGGATTGAAAGAATATGCTTATTATGTTTGTTCTACCTATGCGATTAAACATAAAGGAAAATGCACACTTCATAGCATGAATGTAGAGGACATCACAGAAGTTGTATTACGAGCGATACAAACACAAATAGTGCTTGTGGATGATATGACCATCATCGTTCAAGAAATTAATAAACAGCCTATTGTTCGGACAAAATCAAAACAATTAGAACAGCTATACAAGGTAAAACAACAAGAGCTAGAAAAAATAACAGCCGTCACAGATAATCTATATATGGATTGGAAAACTGGAGATATTACAAAAGCTGAATATTCATGGATGAAAGCTAAATTTGAGCAGAAAATGAATGAAGTGACACAGGTGATTGCCAACCTCGAAACCGAAATGGCGACTGTTCAAAAAGGCATTGGTGTGAACCATTCCTATCTCCAAACATTTTTAAAGCATAAAAATATTCAAGCACTTGACCGAGGTTTATTGATTGAGCTGATTGATACGATTTATATTCATGAGAACAAAGAAATGACGATTCAATTTAATTTTGCAGACCAGCATCAGCATATGTTGGAATTTATTCAACAAAACAAGAAGCCATTCATGACAATGAAAAACCAAGTGATGTGATTCGCTGACTTGGTTCTTTCCCCTTAAATTCTTCTATATATGCTCCATTATGACCTAAAAATTTAATAATCTTTGGACCTTCTATTGTAAATGTCATATTTTTTAAAACGGTTTTATGTTTATAAGATTTCACAATATTTTTTACTTCAATTTTCACGTATTATCCCCCCTGTAGCATTTTTTGTAATTCTTCATCGGAAATACCTAATCGCCGAGCCTCCTTTTTTAATAGCTCAATATGCTGTTGCAAGAAATTTTCTTTGCGCTTAGCAATTAAAATATTTTTTGCATCTGGATGTACAAACATACCAACACCTCTTTTTTTATAAATAAGACCTTTATCCACTAACTCATTCACACCTTTCCCAGCAGTAGCAGGGTTAATCTGGTATTCCTTAGCAAATTCATTTGTGGAGGGAAGGCGATCCTCAGGCTGTAACTGTCCATCTAAAATAGCATTCTCAACCCTTTCACGAATTTGTTGGAAAATAGGCTTCTCATTATTAAAAGAATGAATCGCAATGCACCTCACTGTTCATTGGTTAATTGCATGTGTAACTAACCATATAACGTTAAGCTTTTTTGTCAATCAAATATTTAACGAAGCAGCTATATGTAGGTGATGTTTCTTTACGATAAAAAATGGTTATAGAATCTTAAAGAGTAGCACGGATAGAAACTTTTCCCATCGCAAAATATTATCAACAATATTACATGAGAGGATAGTAGCTCCATGTTTGCATATATGCGATAAAAGTGCTGTGCATATACTGACAGTAAAGGGGGGAGGTGAGCTTTTATGAGAATTAACTGGAAGGTTCGTCTTCAACATATACCATTTTTACTGGGGCTATTTTCACTATTACTGTTACTAGCACAGCAGGTAGCGGCTATTTTTGGCTTTGAATTAACAAATGCAATGGGTGACCAAATTTCCTCTATTTTCAATACAATTTTATCCATTCTTGTGCTACTAGGCGTAGTTGTAGACCCAACAACAAAAGGCACAAGTGATAGTGAACGAGCTTTAATGTATCGAAGACCAAGATAAAATAAACTAAAAGTGTAATTTTACAATTTTGATATATATGTTATAATGTTAAAAAATTGATAGAGTAGGGAGGGTGATTGCATGTCCCTTGAATTGGAGCGAAGAATTGCTAAGCTTGAAGAGGAGATGGCGGATTTACGCCAGGAATTACAGCACTTAAAACATACGCAAGGCTCTGAGAAAATAAACACGCTTAATGCCAGACAATCAATGATTGAGCAGGCAAGACCAGTAGTACCAAAACCAACACCACCAAAGCCACTAAGAGAACCAATCAATAAACCAGCACTTACACCAAAGCCAAAGTCAGCGAAAGTGCCAGAAAAAGAGGTGCAACCACAGCCAACGATGGAGGAACGTGTTATGTGGGCACTTCCAAAGGTCTTTATGGTTATTTTAGTAATGGGGGTGCTTTGGGGATTAAAGCTTGTTAGTGATTATGGTTATTTATCGAATGGCGTAAAAATCATCCTCGCCTATGCATTATCGGTAGGGCTAGCAGCAATAGCCTATGGGCTGGAGCGTAAAAAAGCAGGCTCATCTGCCATTACGATTTCATTATATGGTGGGGCATTTATTGTTGGTATTTTAACAACAGCAGCTAGCGCTATTTTATATAACATGATCGCTTTAACACCAGCTCTTGGTATTACGTTTGTTTATATTGGCTATGGAATTGCTATTAGTTATTTTAAGAAAAACGAAGCACTTACTATATTTGTTGCATTTACATCTTTATTATTACCATATTTACTAGAATATATGGACTTTAATGCTGTTATTATTTCAACCTTTGTTATCGTGCTATTTGCGATGCTGCAAATAGTCATTTATCAGCATAAGCAAAAGCTGGCACTTTATGTTGCAACATTTTTCTCTGTTGTTGCTGTAAGTGTTGTTGCATTTATGAACTACGAGCAACGACTTGTATTTGCACTAGGTCTACTTGCTATTTTGGCAATCTTTTATGCAAGCTGGTGTCTTTTATATAATGCACAATCTAAATGGAAGCCACTCCATATTGGCTGTTATTTTACATTGAGTACATTTAGTTTGTTATTAATGAATTTGATAATCCCTTCTCTTAATGTAGGGGAATGGTTATTATTTATCTTTATAGGCTTATTAGCTGCTGTGGCTGCATACAGTTACCGACAAAAGTGGCAGGAAGTATTTGATAGTGCGATTACGCTTGCATTTGTTATTTTATGTAATGCACTCTTAATTATGAATATACCAAATAATGTAGAAGACTTACTTTACCCACTTATTACCTTTGCAGGTGTCATGATGAGCTTACGCTTACGGGCAAGTATGATGAAGGTTGTAAGTTCGGGTAGTTTTATGATAACGTTGGTGCTTAACTTTATCTTCCATGAACCAATGCCGTTCTTTAGCATTGATCATTTAAGCCTAGTAATGCCAATTGTATATCTTGCTGTGATTTATGTATATGCAAGACGTCCAAAAGAGGTATTATCGCCATTTGAAAAGGTTATGAAAGATTTATATGTCATTGATATTTTAGCTGTTATCACAGTAGGCTACTTCTTAGCCTATATTAGCAAGCTAGATACAGCTTATATTGTTAGCATGGATAATGTTCCATATATGATGTGTATCGCATTAGCAGTGTTATTTACAGTGTCACTATTTGTACAGGAGCACTATAAAGGGCGTGCCTTAACACCAGTGCTTGGCGCATTTTTCTTATTATTTGCGATTATGGTCGGCACAAGGCCAGCAATGATGGAAAGCTTAAATCTTGGAACAAGAATCATTTACCTTGCCGTAATTGTAGCAATTATTGTGGACATTATTGTCAAAGGCTATATTTATCGCTTATACGAAAAGCATATCGAGAAATATGTAGATGCCATTGTCACATCAGGCATTATACTAACGATGATATCCGTTTTAGGATTTGTACAACAATTTACGTACAATAATATGCTGGATTGGAAAGTAAGCATTGCCTTTACAACACTGACATTATTCCTAACAGCTAGCATTGCTCTTTGGCTTAGCTCAACCCATCAGTTCAAAGCATTACGCACAACAGGCTTTCTTATTTTAGTCGTAGCATTTATCAAACTAATCTTCTTCGACCTATCCGCCCTTGATTTATTAATTAGAGCCATCCTATTTATCACAATCGGTGGTATTGGGATGCTGTTATCAGGTAGGCTGCTGCGGAAGAAGGAATAAAGTAAGGGGATATGGTTATCAGTAGAAGGTAACCATACAAATAAAAAATGCCAAGGCGTTGATTTAACTAGCGCTTTGGCTTTTATGCTGCTAATGAAAGAAACCTTTTCAACAGCTTTCGGCTATTTTATATTTCTAGTATAATATCTTCTGTGATATTTATATCATCAGGCTGAGGCGGAGATGTATTTGGCGGATTACCATTACCTGTACCGCCACCACTACCAGTTCCGCTATTTCCTTTTGAAGCATTGCTTTCACTGAATGTAATAGAAGCACCACCATCCACAAGAATCGTATCTGCAACGATCGCTCCTTTAATATGTGCACCTGCCACTACCTTCACGTCAGCATTCGGTGCAATAATATGCTGTCCCTCTGAATTAAAGCCACCATTAAATGTAATATTATCTCCACCAGAGTAGACATTACCCTTTACACCAACACCGCTTGTAAATGTTAAATCTGCTTCTTTTGCATAAAGTGAGCCATTAATCTGTGTTTCACCTAAAATCGTTACCGGTTTAGTGCCACTATATAAAAAGTTGATTTGACTAACGTCGCCGCCATTATTAAAGGAGCCTTTAATATTGAGCGAGTCTTTGACGTAAATATTGAGCTTTCCTGTACCAATAATTTTAATATGCCCTTGTAAAATATTTAGGTCTTCAATATAGAGGTCTTTATCGGTATCACCCACATTGATAGTAATGGTATTATTTTGATCAACTTTAAATTCTTTAAAATGTGTATCACCAGTTAAATTAAGTGTGTAATTATTTGTTATATAATTAATTGCTTGGAAATTACCATTATTAATAACATTTGTTTTATTCCATGGATCCGCTGCTGCCTCTTGATTAGGAGGGTAACTTAATTGAGAGAGAGTATTCATTCGATCATCTGGAAAAGGTGCAAGTACGTTGCCAGATGGAAAATCCTTACTGTCCGTGACTTGATCTTTATATTTATTAAGACCATCATTATCGACATTAAATTTATCTGGAGAAGTACCTATAGTTCCATTTATAGAGGCTCCACCTTTTAGTGTAATCGTTCCACCAGCACTTGCCACATTGCCATTAATAGTACCTCCCGCATTCACAATAATATTGCCCTTTGTTTGTACCGTATATTCATTTGGAATAAAATGACCGTCACTAGTCGAGCCACCACCCGATCCTCCAGTAGTACCATCACTTGATCCCCCAGTAGTACCATCATTCGATCCTTCTGAAGTGACTTCTAATACTGCTGTTACATTTTGCTGTAAGGTTCTTTGTATAGATGTGCCTTCGAACTCACCAGTCGACTTAATTGTATATTGAAGGCTGGTTGCATTGTTTAAAGTAATGAATATATTTACTTTAGGTGTATGCCCAAATTGGTCATCAAATGTAGGTGTTTCAAAATTTTCAAATCTTGAGTCATCTAACGCTATTTCTATTCCTACATCTGCTGCTTGTATAGGGTATCCTAAGTTAACTAATTCGGTTTTTAAAAAAGCTTCAAGGTCTGGTGGATCAGGAATTAGCTTTTGCTCATAAAGCCGTTTTTGTTCGTCATATTTTTCTTTTGCTAAATCTTTAGCAGTCTTAAAGTGTTCACGCCCATAATTTAATCCAGCCTCTGCAATATAGTAAACAGACTGATCATCTCGTTCATGATCAGAGGTTTTTAAAGTATTACTTGAAACTTTTAAAATACTTAAACCTAATACCGATATTAAAATAATGGTAAAAAAAACAAGTAGAAAAGTATAGCCATTGTCATTTTTTAATACTACTATTTTATTGTTTTTCATAAAACTCCTCCCACATTTAATTTTTGATACTACGTGAAGTTAATTCTGCATTTATTTCTTTATCAGATGTATTTACAATTTTTATGGTTAGAACAACAGGAGTATCTTTTTTAGCCTCTAGTTTAAATTCTTTAATATTATTTGCAATAATCTCCCCATTTCGGGTAATTGTATTGTTAGAAAGGGTATATGTTTGTTGTCCGTCGCTAGTAGTAAATGTATCAGTAGCATCATCAAATTCCGTTGCTTTTCGAAAATCCTTGGTAATTAATTTAAGTACATAGGAAGTATCCTGTAAATTTTTGTTTTTTGTAGTTTGTTTTTGCTGTGTTGATGTGCTGGAGCTTAATATACTAAATAGAAGAACTGAGATAATGCTGATAATAACGACGACGGCCAATGTTTCGACTAAGGTAAAGCCTTGCTGCTGTTTTTTTCGCATTTTTTTATCAGCCTCCTAATTTATATCTATTTTCTATTTTACTTTTGACACTTGTATCTTCTTTTACTTCTATAATAATAGGTGTTAAGCCTAAGTTGTCAGGGTCTTTTAATGTTACATAAATGTGTACGGCATCGACTTGTTTTACCCAAATATTCTCACTAGTAGATTCTTTATGATAATTTAACTGACCTTCTAAAACTGTTTCTATAGGGTTATTTCGATATTTATAAATACTTTCCATTTCCTTTTGGGCAAGATAGGTAGCATTTACAATATCATCGGAGGTTGCCGTTGTTTTACTCGATTGTAAAAACATGCTCATAAAACTTAAAAGTATAATAGAGATTAACAGAATAGAGGCAATAACTTCAATTAAGGTAAGACCATGCTCTTGCTGGACAAGGTTATTTTTTTTCATAAGTCCCTCCTAATATTTTTAAAAATAAAAATGGGTTTATTTCGATTTATTTATCTTATTACAATTAATTATAAATATTTCTTCCTATTCCAGTGCTCTACAAAGGTGACCACTCATTGGTGAAGAATAGATAAAAATAACTATTAAGGACATTATAACAAATTCCAAGTATGTATCGAGTGAAATTTAAGGTTGTGTATAGTTCTTTATAACTAATTAATGAATTATTTTCGAATTTTTATATGGGTTAGCTAATTAAAATCGGAATAAAGTTGCATTTTTGGTAGTGTCAAAATACTATAGTTGTAGTATTATTTGTATATACTCACAATGCGAAAAGTTCAATAAAAGGATGATGTGAATGAAAACTTACATAAAAATAATTAGCTCATTTTTAGCAATTGTTATAATCGTAGGAATTTTAATTCCATCATTTGTGTTAAATGATACAGTTTTTGCCAAAAATGATGTGAAAAGTTCGACAATTGGTGGTATAAAAATCGAGGCTGATAATCGTTCAGATTTAGTAACAATACTAGAACAAGCTGTTTTAGATTGGCAACAGGCTGAAATAACTATTAGCGGTGCTGATATATCGCAGGTCATTAATCCTAGTCACTTTACTTTTGATGTAGCTGCAGCAATTGCACAATATGAAAATTTAACAAAAAAGCCTTGGTATGCATTTTGGCAAAAGGAAAAGGTTGTACATATTCCGATTCCTGTAACAATTGATGCTGCTGCTATTCAGCAAATCGAGCAAGTAGGTGTTTGGGATATTGATAAAACACTTCAGCAATTAACAATGCAGGCGGGTTATTTAAAAGAGCATGAGGTTGAGGCGGCTATAAATGATGCAGTGATGCAAACAGGGGAAAGAATAGCCTTTCAGGTTGCAGATTTACCAAGTACGGAAAAAGGCATTGCAAAGGTTATTCCATTATTGAATGATGTGACACTTGTACCAAATCAGGCAACCTCCTTACTGACACTGTTAGGAGAGCAGGTGGGTGCTGTCAATGATGCTGGCTTAGATTTTATAGCGTCTACGCTCTATAGTGTACTTCTTCAAACAGACTATGAAATTTTAGAGCGACATTCTCAGCAAGAAAGTCCCTCTTATTTACAGCAAGGGATAGAGGCAGATATAAATGCTGCTTTAGCGAAAGACCTGCAATTTATGAATCGCTCTGAGCAGCTTGGTAAATTAAAAGCAACCATTGAGGGAAATCAATTAAAAATAGAAATTTTTGCAGCAGTCAAAGATAAGGATATTACGGTACGTGTTAGCAAGGACAAAATTGTAAAGCCACGTGTAATTTATCGTTATTCAGATGAATTACAAGCAGGGCAAGAACGTGTTGAACAAGAGGGCAAAGAGGGAGCGCGAGTTGAGGTCTATCGTTCGATTGTACAGGATGGTGCAACAGAGGATCAGTTTGTTAGTAGAGATTACTATGCGCCTCAAAACCGTATTGTGACACGTTCATCAAAGGAGCCTGTTACAGTAACAGCACCAACACAAAATGCTGGTACAAATGCCTCAGACCCTGATTTAGACATAGATTTAGATGGCAATGGCTTACCTGATGTAGAGTCTTCTACACCAGAGGAGTCTTCATCACAGGATGGCCCTGAAATTGTCTATGGCTATTATGATAAGGGTGGTAATTTCGTACAAACAGGTCCATAACGATTGGAGGTAATAGGATGGCAATGAAGCCAGGGCGCAAACGTTTAGGGGATTTACTTGTAGAAGCGGGCGTTATTACAGCTGAGCAGCTAGACTATGCACTAGCGACGAAAATGAAAGATGAGAAATTGGGCGATTTTCTTATTAAGGAAAACTTCTTAACGGAGCAGCAGTTAATTGAAGTATTGGAATTTCAGCTTGGGATTCCACATATTAGCTTAAATCAATTTTCCATTAGCCCTGAGTTATTGCAATTAATTCCAGCGGAGCTTGCTAAACGTACAAATATTATGCCGATTCGCAAGGAAAAAAATAAATTATTTATTGCGATGGAAGATCCTATGGATTATTTTGCCATTGAAGAAGTTCGTATGGCAACAGGCTGTCAAATTGAAACAAGTATTGCAGCCAAGGATGATTTATATCGCACCATTACGAAATATTATGATTTGCAGGAATCGATGGATGCTGCAATGTTGGATATAGCAGCTACAAGCACTGAAACACAAGAGGAAATGGAAAATGAGGATTCTCCAATTGTTCGGCTTGTGAACCAAATTATTGCAAATGGTGTTGCACAGCGCGCAAGTGATATTCATTTTGATCCACAGGAAACTGAGCTGCGTGTGCGTTATCGTGTAGATGGTGTGCTTCGTACTGAACGCTCATTGCCAAAGCATATGCAAAATGTGGTGCTGGCACGTATTAAAATTATGGGTAATCTCAATATTACCGAAAATCGAATTCCACAAGATGGACGTATTAAAACAACGGTTAATTTTAGACCTGTCGATATTCGTTTAGCTACATTGCCAACTGTTTATGGAGAAAAAGTAGTTATGCGAATTTTAGATTTAACAAATGCGGCTAATGATATTGATAAACTTGGCTTTAGTGACAAAAATGAGGCACTTTTTAGAAAAATGATTGCCCATCCTAACGGCATTATGCTAATTACGGGTCCAACAGGGTCAGGGAAATCCTCCACATTGTATGCAGCGCTTTCTCATCTAAATGAGGAGGGCGTGAATATTATTACAGTTGAGGACCCTGTGGAATACCAGTTAGATGGTATTAACCAGATTCAAGTAAAAGAAGAGGTTGGTTTAACCTTTGCAGTAGGCTTGCGTTCTATTTTACGGCAAGACCCCGATATAGTAATGGTAGGGGAAATTCGTGATCTTGAAACAGCACAGATTGCGATTCGTGCATCATTAACAGGTCATTTAGTATTAAGTACATTGCATACAAATAGTGCAGTAGAATCTATTTCAAGGTTACATGATATGGGGATTGAACCATTTTTATTATCCTCCTCACTTGTTGGGATTATGGCACAGCGTCTTGTGCGTAAAGTTTGCCGTGATTGTGCAGAGCTATATACATTTACATCACGTGAGCTTGAAATATTAGAGGAAAATGGTATTGAAGGTGTGACACATGGGAAAAAAGGGCGAGGCTGTCCTGCCTGTAACCATACGGGCTACCGAGGGCGTATGGCAATCCATGAAATTCTTCCTGTTGACCGACAAGTAAAGGATATGATTTTAAGTCGTGTAGGAGATATGGCTTTGCGTGATTATATGAAAGAGCAGGGCTATCACACATTATTAATAGATGGACTATTAAAGGTTGTGGATGGTCAAACAACAACAGCAGAAATTTTACGTGTTGCAAGTGTAGACTAGGGGTGATGGAAATGACAGCATATTCAATTGTTGAATTATTAACATATGCATTTGAGGAAAAAGCATCAGATTTGCATTTAACAAAAGGCATTCCGCCTGTCTATCGTATCCATGGGCAGCTACAGCAATATGGCACAGTGCCACTGGAAACAGAGGACTTAAAGGATATGGTCAAGGTGATTCTCCCTGTGCATAAGCAGCAGGAATTTGAAGAAAAGGGCGAAACAGATTTTAACTTTTCATTGCCTGGGAAATGTCGCTTTCGTGTCAATGCCTATCATCAGCGCAATGAAGTAACCATAGCAGCTCGTTTAATCGAAGCAAAAATTCCTTCTATTGAGGCATTAAACATGCCACAAGTGCTATATCGACTTGCAGAAAAGCCACAAGGACTTATTTTAGTAACAGGCCCTACTGGTTCTGGTAAATCTACAACACTTGCAGCAATGATTGATTATATCAATGAAACAAGGTCGAAACATATTATTACATTAGAAGACCCGATTGAGTATTTGCATACACATAAAAAGTCAATTGTTAATCAGCGTGAGATTGGCGTTGATACAATGAGCTTTGCCAATGGTTTACGTGCATCTTTACGACAAGACCCCGATATTATTTTAGTGGGGGAAATGCGTGATTATGAAACAATTTCAACAGCGATTACGGCTGCTGAAACAGGGCATTTAGTCATGGCAACGCTTCATACAAGTAGTGCACCAACAACTATTGACCGTATTATTGATGTCTTTCCACCACATCAGCAAGGGCAAATTCGTGTACAGCTTGCGAATGTACTGCAAGGCATTGTATCTCAACGTTTATTTGTTCGTAAGGATGTAAAAGGGCGTATTGCAGCAACAGAAATTTTAGTGCAGGCGCCTGCTATTTCAAATTTAATTCGCAATGAAAAAATCCATCAAATTCCAAGTGTTATGCAAACGAGCAAAGCTTTAGGGATGCACACATTAGAGGCTTCAATGCAGCATTTAATTGCAACAGGGAAAATTTCATTGGCAGATGCACGCCCATATATGAACGATGGTGATTATAATTGACAATATTTCGCTATAGTGGTCGTACGAAAACAGGTGCACCAAAAAAGGGCATTATCGAAGCACCTAATAAAAATGTTGCAATGGAAAAGCTAAGAGCACAAGGAATTAATGCGCGAGAACTTCAAGAATCGAATAGCATTTTACATAAAGAGATTGCTATTGGAACAAAAGTAAAACACCAAGACTTTGTTATTTATTGCCGACAGTATGCAACATTAATTCGTGCAGGCGTTTCTGTTGTAGAAGCTACGCATATTTTAGGTGAGCAAACACGTAGTAAACCATTGAAACGAGCATTAATGCAGGTTGAAGAGGATATTCGCAATGGGATGGCATTTTCAGAGGCAGCAGGCAAGCATCCAAAGGTCTTTCCGCTGTTATTTGTCAATATGATGCGCGCAGGCGAGGCAACAGGTAGCGTGGATGATACATTAGATCGCCTAGCAAGCACACTTGAAAAGCAATACAATATTAAGAAAAAAATTCAATCTGCGATGACATATCCAGCGATATTATCACTATTAACAATCGTTGTTGGTATCTTTTTAATGGTTTTTATTGTGCCAACATTTATGGATGCCTTTGAAGAAATGAATTTAGATATGCCATTAATTACGGTTATTGTTGTTGGTATTAGCAATTGGCTTATTCAGTTTTGGCTTCTTGTAGTGCTAGCCTTAACTGTAATAGCTATCAGCCTTCACTTTTTCTATAAAAATAATAAAGAGTTTCATTATGCTGTCAATGTTTTTTTACTGCGAATGCCAATCTTTGGGCAGCTTTTACAAAAGGATGTTATCGCCAGGATGACAAGAACCTTGGCTACATTATTTAGTGGCTCTGTGCCAATTCTACAAGCCCTAACAATTGTTGAAAAGGTTGGGGGGAATCCAGTCATTGGCAAGGTCGTGCTAGAGGCGCGCGATAATTTAGAAAAGGGTGGTACATTATCAGAGCCACTTGAAAAAAGCTGGCTATTTCCACCACTTGTTACGCAAATGACATCTATTGGGGAGCGAACAGGCTCATTGGATTATATGCTTGAAAAAATAGCTGATTTTTATGAGGAAGAAGTAAATCGTGCTGTTGATACGATTAAATCACTTATCGAGCCTTTAATGATTGTTGTGCTTGCACTTGTTGTAGGTGTGATTGTCGCAGCGATTTTCTTACCGATGTTCCAATTATATGAAAATATGTAATATTATCAAAAGATTCGATCGTTACAGATGTCTACTTACGTTAGAGCATACACCTTAAGAAAAGAAATACAGAAAGTGGGTATCTAAATACTTTCCGTTTCACTGATTAAGGGGGAGCGCAATGCTTAAAAATCAAAAAGGTTTAACATTAGTAGAGCTACTAGCCGTTATTGTTATTCTTGCGGTGGTTGCAGCAATTGCAATCCCAGCAATAGGTAATACGATTGATAATTCGCGCTATAAGGCATTAAAGGCAGATGCTATCAATGTGATTCATGCTGCACAGTTTTATTTTATGGAGCATCCAACTGCTGGGCAATGGCAAATGGTTGAAGTAGAAGAATTAGTAGCAGAAGGCTATTTAGATAGTGCAGGTAAAATATTAGAGGCAGATGCAGAAGGTCAAAATGCCAATGTTCAATTTATGGATGGCGCATATTATTTCAATGCCCATGCCATTTATTATAGCAATGGCAAGTATATTAATTTTGATAATGCCACCCTCCAGCATATTGCTGATGATATTCGCAATGGCAGCAAAGGAAACGGCGGCAGATGTATCGGGCGAGATTGTGTAGGCTCGCCATAATGTTCAGAAGCTTGTGTGCACACACTTCATATAAAAAAATTTTAAGGAGGAATCTTTATGTGGAAAAAATGGAAAAACAAAAAGCTATTGAAAAATGAAAAGGGTTTAACATTAGTAGAGTTACTAGCTGTTATTGTGATTCTAGCAATTATCGCAGCAATCGCTGTCCCTGCCATTGGTAACATCATTGATAAATCCAAAGACCGTGCGATTTTAGCAGAAGCATCCAATATCCTTGCAGGTGCAAAAATTGCTTATATTGATGGAGTTTGTGAGGAAAATGGTACATGTAATACAGCCGCATTACAACAATTTGTGGATGGCATTGACTTAACTGAACACGATGCTTCTGCTACTTATGCAGATAATGAGTGGTCCATTTCATATAAAAGATTTGGTGAACTTAGAACGGAGATACTTGGCGATATTACTCTTGGTACTAATAATACATTAACTGAACAGCAACTTAATACAGCATTAACAAATGCAGGCGGAGAACCTGAAACTCCTTAATCAGTCATCCCAACCCATTCAGAAACGTAAATTTTCTTACGTTTCTGGCTGGGAAATGGATGACTAATTGGAAATATCCTTTATACTGAATAGGAAGGGAGGTCTTTTCTCATGTTTAAGAGAAAGAAAAAATCGCATGTTTCGATTGAATTAAAGGATTATGTGCTGCGTGCGATTGTGGCGAAAGGACCAGAGCCTAGTCAGTGGCAAGCTTATGAATATCCTTTAGCAACTGGAATTGTGGAAAATGGCACAATTGTCGATGAAGTAGCTCTTTTTGAGATTATTAAGGAGCAGGTTGTGAAATGGACAGGCAAAAAACAGGCTGTTCGGCTATTTGTGCCTGATACAACCGTATTACTAAAAACGTTTGAACATCCAAAAGATGTGCAATCACAGGAATTGCGTGGCTATGCTGAAATGGAGCTAGGTCACTCGATTCATTTACCCTTTCAAGACCCATTAATTGATGTGTATGATGCGGATGCAGAGGATGGCAAGGCTGTATTATTTGCAGCGCCTTCAGAGGAAATTACCAAAATGGTAGGGATGCTCTTGGATGTTTCCTTAGAGCCTGAAGCTGCAGATATTCGCGCTTTATGTAATATCCGTTTACTGGACCATATGGCATTGCTAGCACCTGATAAAACGTATTTAATTGCTGAATGGTCCATTAATGAGCTATCAATCAGTATTTTTTCCAATGGTCAGGTTGAATTTCTACGTTATCAATCCATTGATACAGATATAGAAAAATGGCAGGGAAAAATGGTTGATGAATTTAATTATCAATTTATTTATAGTGGTGAAACAGAAGAATATCAAATGATTGTTATGGATCAAGTTTTAGAGATTGATCGAATTATGAATTTCTTTAAATTCTCCTTGCATAAAGGTGAAAAAACAGTGGATGAAATGATTATGCTTGGTGATAATCCATTGTTAAAGTCCATAGGAAATTTATTGGCATCTAATTTAGATACACCATTGCTAGTCATTACCGACACACAAATTGAGGAGCTTTTCCCACACTTTAAAAAAGAGTTTTCAACGTTGCTTGGCTTAGCTTTAAAGGAGGTTCATTAATGGTTCCAGATATTAACCTCTTACCGCAGCTTGAAAAAAGAAAAGCTTCTCCAAAGCTTCTCTATGGTTTGATTCTATTACTTATTGGCATTATTATTGCGTATTTTATCTTTTTATTTTTTAATGCTAAAAATGATGTAGCACGTTTAACTGCTGAAGAACAGGCACTCACAACACAGCTTGAGCAATTACGGGAAGAGCTGGATGCAAGACAAAGTGTTGATCAAGGCTCATTGGAGGAGTCTATAGCATTTATTCAAAGCGTTTCCTATCCAGTAACACCACTTATTGATGAAACAAAAATATTATTACCAGCGCAAGCTTATTTGCGTAGCTATGTTTTTGGAGCCAACACAGTCAATATTGAAGTGGATTTTGAAACAATGACAGATATATCAATCTATGTTGAGCGGCTTTTAATGAGCAACTTTTTTACAGATGCACAAATTAATACTGTATCTAACTTTGAGATAGAGCTTGGCGAGCAGAAGGAGCTAACACCTGAGCAAAAATTTAAAGAGGTTCCTCGCTATTCTGTGTCCATTACAGCGACAATTGACTTTATGTATTTAGCTGGAGGACGACGCTCATGAATAAATTAACAAGTAGTAAACATTCAACGATTATTCTGTTAGTTGCTTTAGTAGCTGCTATTTTATTTGCGTTTTACTATTATTTGTTATTACCGAAGTTAGAGGATGTGGCACTGAAGGAAAATAGTGTGACGCAAATACAACAAGAGATTTCTAGTATAAAAGAACAGCTTGCTCAATTGGACAAGGAGCAGGGGCAGCCTACGGTTAATATTTTAACATTAAGACAAAAGCTGCCTGCTACAAGAGCAGTTGAAAAAATTATCCTTGATTTAGCTGAAATTGAGGAAGTGACGGGCACACGTATTGACTCATTAACGGTTCATAATGAGGGTGGAGCTGTTACAGAAGCAGATGTAACTGCCGATCTGAATATGCTGGAGCAAGCCGAAGCAGAAGTAAATGGGGAGCAGAGCGAGGAGCAAACAAATACACCAATTGCCTCTCTTTCGAAGGAATCGCTGCCAGCTAATTTAAAGCTTATTACGTTTATTTTAGAGGTTGATGCACTTGATTCTACTTCTCTTGAAGGCTTCTTACGAGAGATTGAACAACTAGAGCGTGTCATGAAAATAGATACGATTGAGTTTGAATTACCAGGAGAGCAGGAGCAGCTAACACAAGAAGATATTACTTTACAGGCTACGGTTCAAGTGACGACGTTCTATTATGATGGGGAACAATAACGATTATAGACGCACCATACTTCAACTGTATGGGCGTCTATTTGTTTAGGGGGATCACAATTTGACATTGGTTTATACAATTATTTTCTTTGTTTTTGGGCTTGTCTTTGGTTCGTTTTATAATGTCGTTGGCTTACGAATACCAAAAAAGGAATCAATTATCCAGCCACCTTCACATTGCACCAATTGTCATAGGCAATTAACAGCACGTGATTTAGTGCCTGTTTTGTCATATGTATCTTTGGGTGGAAAATGTCGAAGCTGTGGCTATCGAATTTCTTGGCTTTACCCAATGATGGAGCTGCTCACAGGCGTATTCTTTGCCTTTGCTTATTGGCAGCTAGGCTGGGGGCTCGAATTGATTGTCGCATTATTATTTATTTCATTATTGATAATTATCGTTGTATCAGATTTTGCTTATATGCTAATTCCAGATAAGGTGCTGCTATTCTTTTTGCCTTTTCTTCTTATCGGGCGCATATTATCGCCCCTCACACCGTGGTGGGATTGCCTTGTAGGTGCTGTCGTTGGCTTTGGCATATTATATGGTATTGCCGTTGTGTCCAGAGGCGGTATGGGGGGAGGCGATATTAAATTATTCTTTTTAATTGGTCTTGCCCTTGGTACAATAAATGTACTGTTAACACTATTTTTAGCAGCCGTTATTGGTTTAGTTGTCGGGTTAGTAGTATTAGCAAAACGAAAACAAGGAAGAAAAACACCCATTCCATTTGGGCCATCGATTGCATTAGCAGCAATAATTGTTTATTTCTATGGTGACTCGTTTATACATTGGTATTTAGGGTTTTGGTAGTTGTTGAATCTTTCGTAAGTATGGAGGGGATTGGGTGAAGCCAATTATTGGTATTACAGCCTTTGTGGACGATAGTTTATCTTCACAGTTAAATGCTGCTTACAGTAAAAGTATTATTGAAGCAGGAGGTATCCCGCTAATTATTCCCATTGGCGTAGAGCAGGATGTAGCAGAAATATTAGCTCTTACAGATGGTTTATTGCTATCTGGAGGTCATGATATACATCCGTTCCTGTTTGGCGAAGATCCTTCACCAAACATAGGAAAAGTTCATCCCGCAAGAGATGCGGTAGAGGTAGCTTTAATTGAGGAAGCAATTACGCGGAAAATGCCTATTTTCGGTATTTGTCGTGGCTTACAAATATTAAATGTTGCGCTAGGTGGCACATTGTATCAAGATATTGATAGCGACTATGCTGGTACAAAGCTGTTACAGCATGCGCAACAATCAGATCGAATGGTGGCAACGCATTATGTGCAAATTGCGGCTAATAATTTATTAATGGATATAATAGGGCAGGAAAAAATCGCTGTTAATTCATTGCATCATCAGGCTGTAAAGATACTAGCCGATAACTGTCAAGCAGCGGCACTATCAAGTGATGGTATTGTTGAAGCGATGGTGTACAAGGAGCTACCATTTTGTTTAGCTGTGCAGTGGCATCCAGAGGAACTAGCTACTGTAGGAGATCAGCATGCGTTAAAGCTATTCTCAGCATTTATTGAGGCGAGTTTGAAATTTAAGAAACATATGTAGGGTTGTAGGCAAAAGCTATTGAGAAGTTCGCTCTCGCTGGCTTTTGCTTCTTTTATATGCAACCGCAAAGACATACTTAATGCTGGCTTCGATTTATAGTAGCGATACATCATATTGGCTGTAATTTCTTGAATGATTAGTTTGACGCATGGAGCGAATAGCGGTTACTCTCGCAGGAACATTCACCTATAAAAATAAAAAGAGGACATGCTCAGCAAAGAAATGCATAATCCTCAAAAAATTTATGTGTATTTTAAAATATTAATGAACACGGCGATAAAGACCTACAACTTGTCCTAAAATGGAAACTTGATCAACGATAATTGGTTCCATTGTTGAGTTTTCAGGCTGTAAACGGAAATGATTTTTTTCTTTGAAGAAACGCTTGACAGTTGCCTCATCCTCATCTGTCATGGCTACAACAATATCTCCATTATCAGCAGTTGACCTTTGCTTGACAATGACTAAGTCCCCATCTAAAATACCTGCTTCAATCATGGATTCACCCATAATCTCTAACATAAATAATTGATCCTCACTTGTGCCATAGGCATCTGGTAATGGGAAGTATTCTTCGATATTTTCAATCGCTGTAATAGGAGAACCAGCTGTAACTTTCCCGACAAGCGGCACATGAATAACATGTTGCTTTTGAACGGATTCCTCTGGCTCTAAAATTTCAATTGCGCGTGGCTTTGTAGGGTCACGGCGAATAAGACCCTTTTGCTCTAACCGAGCTAAATGACCATGAACCGTTGAGCTTGAAGCAAGTCCAACTGCTTCCCCAATTTCACGTACTGATGGTGGATAACCCTTAGTTCGTACTTCTTCTTTAATGAAAGCTAAAATATCCTCTTGTCTTTTTGAAACTTTTTTCATATTGCTCACCTCTTTTTTCTAATATTATTCTTCTTATTTGTTAGTATAACAGAATACGAACATGTATGCAAACATAGGTTCGAAAAAGTGTTTGACAAAAACGTTTGTTCGTTTTATTATAAGAACATACATTCCGAACAAACATTCTAGAAAAGGGGTAATGACTATGATTTGGTTAAAGAAAAATACGCATATCTCAATTTTAGTAGGAACTTGTTTACTGTTTGCAGCATACCTTTACATTACTGATCCAGGAGATATACGTTACGCAGAAATTCAGGTTGAGCATGGAGATAGCTTATGGTCGTTAGCAGAACAATATCGTGGTAAAATGAGTACAGATGATTGGATTAAGCTTGTAAAAGTAGAAAATGAACTACTAGATATTAAAATTGTAGCTGGTAAATCATTAGTAATACCTGTACTGGATGATCAAGCCAATCGCATCAAAACAATTGAAATTGCGAGAAATGAACAATGAGAAATAATCAACTATCAGCCGTTGTCTATTGTCGTGTGAGCACTGAGAAAGAAACACAAAGCTCCTCTTTAGAGCGTCAGCAGGAAGAACTGCAATGCTATGCAAGGGAGCAGGGCTATGAGGTAAAGGGCGTTTTTCAGGATAAGCATAGTGGCTATGATGTGGAACGAGAAGGCTTGCTTGAAATGCTGGATTTTATTAAAGAAAAGAATATTAATGCTCTTTTTGTACAAGATGAAACACGCTTAGGTCGTGGCAATGCAAGAATGGCGGTGCTACATTTATTGCAAAAATCAGCAACAAATGTGTTTTCTATGCGGGATG
Organism: Lysinibacillus sp. FSL K6-0232; assembly: GCF_038008325.1. NCBI lineage: Bacteria > Bacillati > Bacillota > Bacilli > Caryophanales > Bacillaceae > Lysinibacillus > Lysinibacillus sp. FSL K6-0232. The sequence continues at coordinate 1,243,109 of NZ_JBBOYW010000001.1, forward strand.
CAGGACCTGTTCAGCTAAATGAAATGGATACGATGTTGCTTGAGATTTTAGCGATTGTCGAGGAGTACCAGCGCAGAATTCATAATGCTAAAATTCGTCGTGGTATGCGACGGGCTGTGGAAAATGGCTATCGTCCTGAAAATAACTTATCCAATCGTGGGAATCCATACGGGCAGGAGCGTAAGGAGCTACCAGTCGAAGAAATTATTAATTTGCGTAAGCGTGGATTTACCTTTGAGGAAATTTCAATCACATTGAAGGGATTGGGCTTTGAAGTAAGTAAAGCAACTGTTCATCGCCGATTCCAAGAATATCAAGAAGGATTAGCAGGCAACTCATAAGCCCGCTAATCCTTTTTAATATAAGCTTTCAATTATCACATTATCTGGTAGCTTAAATGGATTTTCTTTATTGATTCTGTCATAAAACATAATGCCGTTTAAATGATCCATTTCATGTTGGACAACAATAGCACCATATCCTTGTAACGACATAATGAATTCTTGCCCGTGTATATCATAGGCTTTTACTTTAATTCGCTCATAGCGCGGTACAAAACCATGAACAGGTCGATTGACAGAGAGGCAGCCTTCTCCTTCAGGTAAGTAAATCATATTTACTGAATGACTGATAATTTTAGGGTTGATAAACATCATTTCCTGCCTTTGTTCATGGTCATTAAACAGTACAGCAAACATTCGTTTATCCAGTCCGATTTGATTCGCAGATAGCCCACTCCCTGGCCGTAATTTGTACTTTTTCGCCAGCATGGGGTCTTGGCTATTTTGTAAATACTGCAGCATGGATAATAAAATATCTTGATCCTCTTTTGTAACAGGTATTGTCACCTCAGCCGTTTTTTTGCGTAATAAAGGCGAGTCCTCATTCACAAAATCTTTCATTGTTATCATATATGCTGGATGAAATTTAGTCATAAATAAATACCTCGTCAATTCGACTATTTAATACTTTAGCGATTTTAAAGGCTAATTCAAGAGTAGGGTCATACTTATCGTTTTCTATACAGTTAATGGTTTGTCGAACAACACCACATTGCTGTGCAAGGTCTGCCTGTGTTAATCCTAATTTTGTTCTTAAGATTTTAATGATATTTTTCACCTATATCCCTCCGCTTTGTCCAAAGTATTAGACATTTAGTATATGAAATTTCTCAATAAATGTCCAACTAATTAGACATTTATCATTGATGCTATTCCTCCTCCTAACCTTGCTTAAATTTGTAGCTCCTTATATAGGGAACGATAATCAATCCCTTCAAGAATGATGAAAGGTTGGTATACCTGCATTTTACGAAAAAGCATGCTATACTTTGCATACTGAGGTTATTAAGATAGATACTGAAAGGTGTGTAATAATGTTATCAAAAGAAAAGCTTAATCGCATTAATGAACTTTCTGCTAAGGCGAAAAGCGGACAATTAACAGAGGCAGAGGCGAAGGAACAAACAGCACTTCGTAAGGAATATTTAGACACATTCCGAGCAACAATGCGCAATACGATTGAAAATGTAAAAGTAGTAGATGTAGAAGGCAATGATGTAACACCAGAGAAGGTTAAACAAGCGAAGAAAAATAAATTTCTAAATTAATGTGACACATTTGCTAAATGTGTGCTGGAAAATACAAATGATATAATAAAAGCATTGTTTTCTAAAGCAATGTTGACTAAACTGTAGAAGAATAAGATTTAGGATGAGAAAGGATGTCACAACATAATGACTCAACATGCGGATCAATTAGCAATTAATGCTATCCGAACTTTGTCAATCGATGCTATTGAAAAAGCAAATTCTGGTCACCCAGGTTTACCAATGGGGGCAGCGCCAATGGCTTATACGCTTTGGACAAAACAATTACGCCATAATCCAGCAAATCCAAAATGGTATAATCGTGATCGTTTTGTATTATCAGCTGGTCATGGTTCGATGCTTCTATACAGCTTACTGCACCTTGGAGGCTATGGTTTACCAATGGAAGAAATTCAAAACTTCCGTCAATGGGATTCATTAACACCAGGACATCCTGAATATGGTCATACAGTAGGCGTAGAGGCAACAACTGGCCCACTTGGACAAGGTATTGCGATGACGGTAGGTATGGCAATGGCAGAGCGTCATTTAGCAGCTACTTACAATAAACCGGGTCATGAAATTGTTGACCATTATACATTTGCCCTATGTGGCGATGGTGACTTAATGGAAGGTGTAGCAGCAGAGGCTATTTCTTTAGCAGGTCACTTAAAGCTTGAAAAATTAATCGTGCTTTACGATTCAAATGATATTTCTTTAGACGGTGATTTAGAAAAATCATTCTCAGAGAACGTGCAAAAACGCTTTGAATCTTATGGTTGGAACTACTTAAAAGTTGAGGATGGCACAGATGTTGCTGCCATTAATGCAGCGATTGAAGAAGCTAAAAAATCAACTGGTAAACCAACATTGATTGAAGTGAAAACAGTTATTGGCTTTGGTTCGCCAAATAAATCAGGTAAAGCAGACTCACATGGTGCGCCACTTGGTACAGATGAGGTTGCCTTAACAAAGGCTGCTTATGAATGGGCACACGAGCCATTCCAAATTCCTGCTGAAGTATACGATACGTTCGCAGCAGCAGCAGAAGTGCAAGGTGCACAGCCTGAGGAAGCTTGGAATGCAAAATTTGCGGCTTATCAACAAGAGTTCCCAGAATTAGCAGCTCAATTTGAAAAAGCAATGAATGGTGAATTACCTGAGAACTTTGCTGCAGCATTACCTGTATATGAGGCAGGTAAATCAGTGGCAACTCGTTCTTCTTCAGGCGATGCTATTAATGCAATCGCGAAGAATACACCATCATTCTTTGGTGGTTCTGCTGACCTTGCTGGCTCTAACAAAACAACGATGAAAGGTGCTGGCGATTTCTCTGCAGATGACTATGCAGGTCGCAATATTTGGTTCGGTGTACGTGAATTTGCAATGGGTGCAGCTTTAAACGGAATGGCTCTTCATGGAGGGCTACATGTCTTTGGTGGTACATTCTTTGTATTCTCTGACTATGTTCGTCCAGCGATTCGTTTATCCGCATTAATGGGCTTACCTGTTACCTATGTCTTTACGCATGACTCCATTGCAGTAGGGGAAGATGGTCCAACACATGAGCCAGTTGAGCATCTTGCATCATTACGTGCAATGCCAAATCTTTCTGTGATTCGTCCAGCAGACGCTAATGAATCAGCAGTAGCTTGGGAGCTTGCCGTAGCATCCGAAAAAACACCAACAGCTTTAGTATTATCTCGCCAAAATCTTCCTGTACTGGATGCCTCTATTGAAACAGTACGTGAAGGTGTTGCAAAAGGTGCTTATACCGTATCTCCTGCTACAAAAGAAGTAGCAGATGCGATTTTAATTGCAACAGGCTCTGAGGTTTCGCTTGCAGTTGAAGCACAAAAAGCATTAAAAGCAGACGGTATTGATGTAGCCGTTGTGTCAATGCCATCTATGGATCGCTTTGAAAAGCAAGATGCAGCCTATAAAGAAGCTGTATTGCCAAAAGCGGTAACAAAACGTCTTGCGATTGAAATGGGTGCATCATTCGGCTGGCATAAATATACAGGCTTTGAAGGTGATGTACTTGCAATTGATAAGTTCGGCGCATCAGCACCAGGTGAATTAGTAATCGAAAAATACGGATTTACAGTAGAAAATGTTGTAGCAAAAGTAAAAGCACTATAAGCTATATAAAAGTACCGCAACACTCAGCGAATTTAAACATCGACTGAGCGTTGCGGTATTTTTTCGTATTTTTCTTTAAAGCAATCTATAAAGCAAGACAGTAACTTACCAATATACCGATAAAAAGGGTAAATACCTTTGCACCACCAATCCCTAGCTTATCAGCAACATGTCAGAGAGCCAAAGAAGCTGTGCAGCAACAATAATGGTTAAGCTGCTGAAAAGGGTGCATAGCCAAATGGGCACTTTCTTTATCAAAACTATCACAAGTAGCATAATGGAGAACAGTAACAGTACGATAAAAACAGGGTCAAGTAATACAAAGTTATTATTTTTAATAAAGTGCTGATAAGTAAAGCGGCTATTCATTTATGGATACTAACGTATCAAACGATAAAAAGTTCTATTGGTAATTTGTAAGATAGTTTCCTTTTTCGAAAATCTCTTTTGCACTTAGGGCAGTCCATTCCTCTACCGTTGTATTTGGGTGTAAATCCAAATAAGACTGAAGCATTTTATAGCCTTCATTATAACCATAATTGTCAGGAAGACCATTTCTCCCTAAAGTAATTTCAAATGATCGCTCTAAGTCCTTCTTTTCAAGGTCCTCTACAATTTTGGACCAATAAACTTTATTATAGGTGAAATCCACTGCTGTACCATTTAGCTTAGGATAAACTAATTTTTCAAACATTACTGCTTTTCCTTCAAACACTATATTATCTAATACCGTTCCTTCAGTTTGAAGACGCTTTTCAGTCCAAACGCTATGATGATATTCATGAGCAATTGAAGTTTTGATAATTTCATCATTATAGTATGTATCGTATAGTACCGCTATTTTACCTGCTCCTATCGTTGCCATACTTGCGATTACATTTGTGGTAGGAAAAACACAGACAGTTGTTTCATTTTTTGTAGGAAGAAGCTCTGCAGATTTAAAAAGTGCTTCTTTTATACTTTTTTCTGTTGCTTCTCTGTCAATTTCTTCACTTAATAATTTATTTGCTGTTAATTGCTTAGGTGTGACATTTAGTACCATTTCAGCTAAGTTTATATATTCACCATTGCTAAAGCATGCATTATATACAGGAGTAATGACCTCCTCCTTATAAATAGCCGATTGTGAACGGCTTGGCTCGCTTTCAACTTGTTCTGTAAAGTTTTGATATAGTTCATAAGCATGGACTATTTTAAATTTTTGCTTTGTTTGAGGATGTTCAAATGATACTGTGATACTGTCAATATCCGGTTTAGATTCTTGAGGTGTGCAGGCACTAACTATCGAACATGTGATGATAAATAGTGCAAAGCCTTGTAAATATTTCATCAATTCAATCCACCCTTTACTTTGAAATTTTTGTATTTTAATTAATAGTACTATATTGTTTAGGGATTTTTAACAAAAAAGGTGAGTAGATAAAAAATATAGTGTTGTATTAATTGGGGTTACATACAGCTTTGGCTTACTGGCGGAATTGAAAAATGAAAAGCCTACATATTTGGTGAATCGTGTCAGTGAGCTGATAAACTTTTTTACTAGAAAATAAGCACTTCAACCTGAGAAAAGAAAAAAACTGCATATCGACATGCAGTTTTCCTATACCTGTTATTTAGCTAAGCCATTTTGAAATGCATAGACAACAGCTTGGGTGCGATCTTGTACCTCAAGCTTTGCTAAAATATTGCTAACATGTGTTTTCACTGTTTTTAAGGCAATATATAGCTCATCAGCAATTTCCTGATTTGCTTTACCTTGTGCCATTAACAATAATACTTCCATTTCGCGCTCTGTAAGCTGCTCATAAAGGGGGACGCTATTGCCATGGCGCATACGATGCATCATTTTAGAGGTAACCTCTGGCTCCAATACCGTTTCACCGCCCATTGTTTTACGAATGGCATCGGCGATTTGTTTTGCGTTCGATGTTTTTAAAATATAGCTTACCGCGCCAGCCTCTAAGGCAGGATAGACTTTATCATCATCTAAAAAACTAGTCACAATCATAATTTTTGCCTCAGGCCATGCCGCTAAAATTTCAGCCGTTGCCTCAGCACCTGTCATAATGGGCATTACATTGTCCATTAAAATAATATCTGGCTTAAGGGCAAGGGCACGCTCAACGGCTTCCTTACCATTTTCAGCCTCACCGACAACCGTAATATCTGGCTGGGCTGATAAATAGGCTGACACGCCAATTCGTACCATTTCATGGTCATCCGCTATAAGCACTTGAATCGTCATGCTCTTCCTCCTTATGTAGTGGAATTTTAACCTCCACAATTGTCCCTTCTCCCGGCACTGATACAATTTTATACGTACAGCCAATTTCAACTGCTCGCTCTGCAATATTTTGCAAGCCGTAGGAGGTTGATTTATCTGCCTCCACATCAAAGCCTGAACCATTATCTTGAATACGTAAAATGGCTAAATCATCACGGGCAATAAGCAACAATTCTACTTCACTAGCCTTTGCATGGCGCAATGTATTAGAAAGAGCCTCCTGTGCGATACGGAATAAATGGTCTTCCTCTGCCTTTGTTAAAGCCATTTCCTCTAGCTCATATTCAATATGGAAGTAAACCTTTTGCTGAAGCTCAATAATTAGCTCCTCTAAGCCTTGTGCCAATGTTTTATTGTGCAGGGCAACAGGTCGTAAATGTAGCAATAAGGCACGCATTTCTAACTGTGCCTGCTGTACAATCTTTTCCACCTGTTTCAGGCTCGTTGCGTTTTCTTCGTTTTCAGTTAAAGCAGAAAGCAGCATGGAGGCTGCGAATAATTGCTGTGATACAGAGTCATGTAGCTCTCTAGCTAGACGCTGGCGCTCCGCAATAATGCGCTCCTGAATAATTTTATCATTCGCCTCTGCTCGTTCATTGGATAGGCGCTGTAAGCTTTTACGCTGCGTATCAATTAATGTACTTGTTTGTTCAATAGCTTTTTTGAATGACTTTGGAAGGCCTTGCTTTTTAGGCAGTACAAAGTCAGGCTCGATTAACTGCTTGATTACCCGTGTTGCCTGTGCCTCTCGTGCACGAGCTGTCATACTTATCCAGCTTGCAATGAGTAAGCTAAGCACAAAAAGACTAAGCACAATAATACCACCAAAAGGAATATTATCATACTGCTGCTGCCATAAAGGCTCCCATGTTTTTTCATCTGGATTTCCCCAAATAGCAACAAGCAGACCAAAAGTAGCGCTCATTAAAATAAAGAATAAGGTAAATAATCTCGAGATAAAGGCAATCATTTACGTAGCACCTCCAAATCTCCAAGCCATGTTGCTACATGAATAACGAGTATCCGCTTCGCATCCTCAGGGTTTCCATCAGAAAAGCTAATGCTTTCATTTACTATACGTTGAGGTCCTACATGCAAGCAAGTAAGCTCACCAAATAGTGTTGTATAGTGCAAACGGAACGGTATTTCATAAGGAAGATAAATTTGCACTTTGCCGATTCCTTGACGAATAGTAATAAAGCTAGTGCCAGTCGGTAAGATTGTTTGCGTTGTATCAATGGTAATATCACCCGCAAGACGCTGAACTTGCACATCTTGCCATTTGTATGCTTCAGTCGGCGCTGACATTGTGCCAATTAAATCACTTTTCGTTGTAGGGAGGGGCTCAAAAAGCTCTGCACCAACTACTTTAGGCTCATTTTCTCGTTGTAAATATTGATAAAGCATATATAAAGGTATCGAAATAATAAATAAACGTAAGCTCCACATCGTGAACAAAGCAATGGCAATGAAGAAAATTCCTGTCCATTTAAAAAAGCGAATTTTTTTGGAAAAGCTTAAATAAAGCAGTACAGCTCCAATTAATAAACAAAATGCACCACCATTATTAAAAACGGTTAGCTCCACAAAGATGAGTAAAAAGAAGCATAGCACCCAAAATGTAAGCTTATTAGTTGTGAAATTTTGCAAGAGGGTCACCCTTCCTTCTACATAATTGTATAGAGAGGGAATGGGTCCCTCTAGTGTGAAACGTGAAAGAATGCGCCGTTTGAAAGTAGGCGCATTGCTTCCATTATACCATGTTATTTATTTTCAATTAGCAACGGTGAATTTTCTTCTGCTGCTTTTTTTTCTAATTCTGCCAGTCTTGCCTCAAAAGTTGTTACTTCATGATCTTTATCGATTTGGTAAGCCAATTTATCAATGTAAGATTCTAAATCCTCAAAGTTTGTTTGATTGTTTTTAGCAATCATACCGTCCATTTGATGGTGGGCGCGTGTAACATTTTCCTTACCCATCAGCTGTAATTGGCGTACTTTCATATCTTTAATTTTATGCTTCATTGTTTCAAATTTGCGCTCTAGCTCAAAGTATTCACGTGTACTTGACTCAATGCTTGCTTGCAATGTATGGTTACGAGCTGTATAAGCTGTTACTTCATCTGTTGCGAAATCAATTAAATCTTGCTCACCACTAGTTTGAGCCAAAGCCAGCTGTGCTTCACGTTTTGCCAGTATATCTGCATTTTGCTTATATTCTTGCTCAAGCTTTTCTTTTAATTGCCCTTGTCGCTCTAATAATTTTCCTGTTTGCTCTGTTTGCTTTTCTGCTTCACGAATATACTGATTTAGCATCGCAATTGGATTTTTTTGTTCCTTTTTATCAAATAAGTGGTGTAAGTCTGCCTCTACTGTATATCTAAAACGTTGAAATAAATTCATATTCATTCTCTCCTTTTATTTTGTTAAGTTTGACCATTCTTTTTCAAAGTTTGTAAATGGGTCTTCTTCTTTTTTACCTTCAAGTGTAGGAATGTTTACATCTTCGCCATTCCATTTTTTATAGACAACATAAACAATAGCAATAGCCGCAAGACCAATCATTGCTGGGATGTTTGAGATTGCTGATAGCACACCGATTAGACCAACTGTAAACCAGAAGATTTTACCGAATGTTGACTTGCTTGCAATATAGAAGTGCATCCCAAGTGCAACAAATAATCCAGAGAATAGTAACCCTGCCAGCGGTCCGATTAAGGCAAGTGCAACACATGCTGCGATGATGCCTCCTGTTAATAATAGAAATTTTTTCATATGTTTTAGCTCCTTTCGTTTGTACCTTTATGTTACCGATTTATGAGATTATCTAAAACGGACTCGAAATTGATTTTGCACTAGGTCTTGAGGCTGAGAACTTTCTAAGCGGCTAGGAAAGAGGAGATTTTTAACTGAAACTAGAAGCTTTTCGACAAAAATAGAAGATAGCTTCCTCCTCCATTTGACAAATTAACAGCATTGGATGAGCTATACTAATGGAAAAGAAACTGAGCGAAGGAGGATTTCTGGTGAGAACCTATTCTATATATAAGATAAAAGAAGAGCATTTAACATTTATTTTTGGCAGAGAGCGCAAGTTGTTGGAAATGATGCAAGGCTGTGAAGACGCCAATGAGAAATCCTTGAAGGAGCTTGCATATATATGTGAATCCATGCATTTCGATGATATTGCAAGAATGCTAGAGCAGCAACTTGATTCCAAATATGCACATTTAGAGAAGACCCGTAATGCTTTGTTTTTAGAACATCCGATAAAAGGAAAAATGGCGATTTATTTAGTTGATCGAAAGATTTGCGTATATTGTGAAGGATCACGAATGCTAGATTTGGATTTATTTCAGATGCTTGCGAAAATGAGTGAACGCTTTATTGCTTTTAATAAGCAGGAAAATGAGTGTGGGTGGTTAAAGCCAATGAAGTATACAATGCATTAGGAAAATTCACTACAATATATAGTAACACGCTATTATTTCATGTATAATGGTGCGTGGAGAGTTTTTTCTCGGTATATTGTAGTGGAGGAGGTTGGTTGTATGCCTACATGGGGCTGGATTATTATCGTAATTATCGCATTAGCAGCGGGCGCGGCACTTGGTTTCTATTTCGCTCGTCAGGCTATGATGAAATATTTAAAAGAAAACCCACCTATTAATGAGCAAATGATTCGTATGATGATGGCGCAAATGGGTCGTACGCCGTCTGAAAAGCAAGTACGTCAAATGATGGCACAAATGAATAAATTCCAAAAATAGTTGGAATAACACAGTAGCTGTTTAGAAAGAGTTCTTTTCTAAGCAGTTTTTTTATGTGGAAATAGAAGTGGTGGATAGAGCCATGAGAGTGACGGATAGAACTGTGAAAGTGACGGATAGCATTCTCAAATTGACGGATAGAGCGTTCAATAATGGGACATCCTTTCGCTTTTTTATTTAAAACTCGTTATAATAATTGAGAGTATGTGAAAAGGGGTTGTCCACTATGACAAAAGAAAAAACAAATGTAGAAAGCTTTGATTTGGATCACACAAAGGTAAAGGCTCCGTATGTGCGTTTAGCGGGTGTGAAAACAGGAAAAAATGGCGATGAAGTGTATAAATATGATATTCGCTTTAAACAGCCGAACAAAGAGCATATGGAAATGCCTGCATTACATTCCTTAGAGCATTTATCAGCGGATATTATTCGTAATTATTCCGATCATATTGTGGATTTTAGTCCAATGGGCTGTCAAACAGGCTTCTATGTATCATTGATCAATCATAATGATTATGAGGATTTATTAACTATTTTAGAGAAAACCTTTACAGATGTAACAAAGGCAACCGCAGTACCTGCCTGCAATGAAGTGCAATGTGGCTGGGCAGCTAGTCATAGTTTAGAGGGTGCACAAGTATTAGCACAAGAGTTTTTAGCAAAGCGCGATGAATGGCATATTGTTTTTGCAGAATAAAAAATGGAAGAAACCTTGCCGAGCTTCAGCAAGGTTTTTTATTTGCCTTAAAAATGAAATGGGATCACATTGGATGAGGAGGAAGCATCTTGGTTAATTTTTGGGTAAATAAAACTTTCTAAAAAATCATGAATTAAATCTTCGTATTCATCCATATTTTCATTAAAGGATTGGGCATGCGCACCTGTATCAAATAGCTTTAATTTTTTAGGGCCTGTTTTTTTATTGTATAAATCCAGTGACATTGATGCTGGTATAAATGCATCTGGAATACTATGGATAAAAAGCACAGGCTTTTGGATGCGCGTTACGGCTTCAGTGGGTGTAATACTTCTGAGGGAGTAACCATCACGTATACGTACAAAAAAATCGGCAAAGCGAACGGGGATAATGGAGCCATACTTAAATTCAGTTTTGGCAATCTGCTTCAACAGCATTGAGAAGTCAGAAAATGCACAGTCAGAAATATAAAAATCAGCACCATCTTCTACTGTTCCAGCATAAAGTAGCATTGTTGCAGCGCCCATTGATTCACCATGAATACCTAGAATAGCGTCCTCGCCAATCATCGCCTTCACGGTTTTGATAACGGCATCGAGGTCGTATTTTTCATAGTGACCATAGCTTGTTGTTTTGCCGCCTGATTCGCCATGACGACGATGGTCAAAAATAACGGAATTATAGCCAAGCCGCTCAAATAAGCGAGCATATTTCACAGAGTTAATTTTATTTTCGGTAACACCGTGACAAATAATGATGGTGTTATTGGTTTGTAAAGGCTGAAACATAATACCTCGAATCGTATAGCCATTGGGTGAATCAATATTGAGCTCGCATTTCAAATTCTTATTGTACCAAGCTTCATCAAAGCGCTTGGCAGTCGTTTCCCGTTCACGAACAAAGTCAGGGTCTTTTTGCTGAATGTACATTAATTTATTAGAAAGCGCAAAGCCGAACAGCCCTGTTGCTGCTGCAGCTAGCGTTGTTGTAATACCTGAGAATAAAAGCATCTTCTTTTTTTTCATACTAAAACACCTCCACATGCTGTTCCTTATTTGTAATGTTCCCAACTGAAATTGTTTAAAACACGACAACATTTTACAATAACTTTAGCAAAACTGCGATTATTTCTATTATCGAAAAACAGCAAAACATTTGTTAAACTATACATATCTGCTAATAGCATATGCATGCAGTGTTGATTTTGAACGGGGAAAAGGGGAGAATAGACATGACAAATGAGGTAGTAATTGTAAGTGCTGTGCGGACAGCAATTGGCTCATTTCAGGGCACATTAAAGGATGTACCAGCAACAGCTTTAGGAAGCATTGTCATTAAAGAGGCATTAGCACGTGCAGGTGTAGCAGGCGAGCAGGTTGATGAAGTGATTATGGGGAATGTTTTATCGGCTGGGCTTGGACAAAATCCAGCGCGTCAGGCAGCCATTAAAGCTGGCTTACCACAGGAGGTATCGGCTTTAACAATTAATAAAGTATGTGGCTCTGGTTTAAAAGCCGTTCATTTAGCAGCACAAGCTATTATGGCAGGAGATGCTGATATTATTGTAGCAGGTGGCTTTGAAAATATGAGTCAAGCACCGTATGTCTTAAAAAATGCGCGAGAAGGCTTCCGTATGGGCGATCAAAAGGTCGTGGATACAATGATTCATGATGGTTTATGGTGCGCTTTTAACGATTATCATATGGGCATTACAGCAGAAAATTTATGTGATGCTTATCAAATTTCACGCGAGGAGCAAGATGCTTTTGCAGCGCGTTCACAGCAACGTGCAGAGGCGGCAATTGCTGCTGGGAAATTTGAGGATGAAATTGTTCCTGTAGCAATTCCACAGCGCAAGGGAGAGCCCATTTTATTTAATAAGGATGAATTTCCACGTGCAGGTGTTACGGCAGAGTCATTAGCAAAGCTACGACCAGCCTTTAAAAAGGAAGGCTCAGTAACAGCAGCGAATGCTTCAGGCATTAATGATGGCGCTGCGGCGGTTGTCGTTATGTCGAAGGACAAGGCACAGGAGTTAGGTCTTCAACCAATGGCACTAATTGCAGCAAATGCAAGTGCAGGCGTTGATCCTGCGATTATGGGAACAGGTCCTGTGAAAGCCGTGCAAAAAGCATTAACAAAAGCAGCAGTAGCATTAGAGGATATTGAGTTAATTGAAGCAAATGAAGCGTTTGCAGCACAATCGATTGCTGTAGATCGTGAATTAGGCTTTAATCATGATAAACTAAATGTAAATGGGGGTGCAATCGCTCTTGGACATCCAATTGGTGCAAGTGGTGCTCGAATTTTAGTGACACTCTTGTATGAGATGCAAAAGCGTGATGCCAAAACGGGCTTAGCCACATTATGTATAGGTGGTGGACAAGGCGTTGCAACAGTTGTGAAGCGCCCTTAATGTCAATAAGAAGGTGAATGCAATGGGAAAGAAACGAAAACAACAGCAACGTACAGATAATAGCATAACAGCTAGCTTGCCAGAGCAAAAGGCAGTGACATTAGCCGATCAGCTAGGAGGCGATGTGCTTGCTAAATTAAAGGCAACGAAGCAGGATTTAACAGCAAAAGAGCGTGCAGCAGAGGAAGAACGCCAAGCACAACTGGCGTTTGAACGCAAGCAACGTGAAAAAAATAAATCCTTTGAAGAACTGCTCAACGAATATGGCGACAAAGGGTCGAAGTATTAAGCATGCTGACAAATCAACAGCAAGTTGCACAGTTTTTAAAGCATGCTATAGTTGAAGACATTTATGAACAATTTAATGTGCTTGTTTGGATTGATTGGCGAGAAGCTGAAGAAGATGTAATTGCTTACTTTAATGAACAGTTGCCTATAACAGACCAAATAGCTTGTAAAATAGCTGAGATCGATAAGCCTAGAGGTGTGGATATTGTGCTAACCTCTCAAGAAAAAATGATGACGATTCCCTTTGCCGATGACCGAACAGATCGAGATAGCGCTATTCGAGCGATGCAGGATATGCTCTCTCCTCGCTATCAAATTCGTTGGTTTATGGAATCATTAGGCGATGATACATTGGCTTTTGTATTGCTGCCAGCTAGACAATGGAAAGAACTAGAGCAGCAATTTGGCAAGCGTAAAGTAGATTATTATTTTCAGCCAGTAACAAATAGCAGTGTGATGTTTGAACTGGATATAGATGAAGTAATGGCATATATACAGCAGAGAGATACAGAACGACCAAATATTTAAAAAAGTACGAGAAATCCATTTATTAATAAGTGATTTCTCGTACTTTTCATTTATAGCTTATTGCTTTGAGAAGTCTTCCGTATTTTCTTGAATGCTACAATGACGCCAACAAATAGAATAGCTCCAGCCGTATCAACGAGTACATCATGGGCGCTCATGGTGCGACCTGGTGTAAAGCTTTGGCGAAATTCGTCCAAGATAGCGATAATGGCAGTTCCAGCAATGGCAACACCTGCTGCAAAGCTTCGTTTGCCCCATGCAAAATAGATAGCAAGAGCGATACACCCAAAGCCAATAAAGTGCGTTAATTTTCGAATTAAAAATTCGATAAATGGAAAATAGCCACGTTCTTCAATTGAAACAACCGTATCCCAATAAGGAATTTTTAATAGAGCTAGCTGTTTTTCAAAAGGCTTATCAGCTAATAGCTCCTCTAGCTCTGGTAGGATACTTTGCTGCTCATAGGTCATGCTGGAGCAAACTACTAATATGCTTAGAAAAGCAATGAAGATAAGCCATTTTTTCATCGATGTTCTTGGTATTGCTCCTGTTTGGTCTGTGTAGTAGCTGTTGTAAAGTCGACAATTGAAGCTATTTTTTCATAGGCGGCGAGCGTTTGTGCCAGCTGTTGCTGTGAGCTTGCTCCAATTACCGTTGAGGCAACTGCTGATTCTTTTAAATTAAAGGCAATTGCTAACGCATGTAAATCATCATAGTGCGAAGCGAGCTTTGTTAGTGTTGTTGTTAGCTCCTCTGTTGTATAGGTGTTAAAGCCATTGCTACGCTGAAGACGTTGCTGCCAGCTATTTGTTAATAAACCTTTTGCAACTGTACCACGTGTGACAACAGATGCACCCTCACTTGCAATAAATTCAAACCATTCCTCAGGGCGACGATCTAATACGCTATATTGCATCATGACACTTTTAGCATGACTTGCTGGTAAAAAGCGTTTTAGTACATTTGGTCTGATAGAGGAAATACCATATTCACGAATAAGTCCATCCTTTTTCAATCCTTCAAATGTATCAATAATACCATCCCAGTCATCCTCAATTGTGCCTCCATGGAGTTGATAGACATCAATATAATCCGTACCTAAACGTTGTAGGCTAGCATGTACAGCTTCTTTTATATAGGACGGTGATGCATCCCAATGCCAACCCTCAACACCTTCTGTCCAGCGATTTCCTACCTTAGTGGCAAGAATCACCTGTTGGCGACGGTTGCCTAAAATTTCTCCAATAATCTTCTCGTTTGTGCCAAAATCATATAAATCGGCTGTATCAATATAGTTGATGCCAGCATCGAGCGCCATATCAACAATACTAGCTGCCTGCTTTTTATCTGCTGATAAAGACATGCCTCCTAAACTAATCTCTGAAATAAATAAGTCACTTGTACCGAGCTGTCTTTTTTTCATAAAAGCGTCCTCCTTCGTTTCCTCTATTTGTAATGGTACAATGAACATATCTGAAGAACAAGCGAGGTTATCGTTAATGAAAAAGTTTGAGGAAAAAACGATTCAAACAACACCCATCTATGATGGTAGAATTATAAAATTACAGATTGATGATGTTACATTACCGAATGGGCAAACTGCCAAACGGGAAATTATTAAGCATCCAGGCGCTGTAGCAGTGATTGCTGTTACGGAGGAAGGGAAATTAGTGCTAGTAGAGCAATATCGGAAGGCACTTGAACGCTCCATTATTGAAATTCCAGCCGGGAAGCTTGAGCCTGGTGAGGAGCCAGTCGTAACAGCACGTCGTGAGCTAGAGGAAGAAACAGGGTATGGGGCGCAAAGCTTAACGTTTTTACAAGCATTTGCCACATCTCCAGGCTTTGCAGATGAGATTATCTATTTATTTGTTGCAAAAGGATTATATAAAATTGACCAGAAAGCAGATTTAGATGAGGATGAATTTGTCGAACTATTAGAAGTTTCGTTGGAAGAGGCACAACAAATGGTAGTAGATCAGCGTATATATGATGCTAAAACTGCATTTGCAGTTGTTTGGCTTGCTGCAAATTTACAAAGTAATCTTTAGCATAATAGAAACGGACGAGCATAAGCTGTACAAACCTTGATAGAAAAGGAGCATGTTTATGTCGCGTACGGTGTCTATATTTTATCACGCTTCCATCATTGCGGTAAGTTTTGTTTGTGGCGTTATTTTCTTTCATATTATTGGTGGGCCGAAAGCGGAGCCATTTATTTTATTTATAGAGCCTCGTTTAGCAGATGGGGACAGGCAATCTATTTTTCGTCTTGTGCTACCTGTTGCTATTTCTATAGGTCTTATACTATTGCTAGCAACACATAGCGTTTTAAAGGTTTTGGTGCGCGTGACCGTTGCAATGCGTGCAACCTTTTTTGGCTTTAGTTCAGTTTTTTTATTACAAAAACTTGAAGCTTTTTGGCTTTATACGATTTGGTGGTTTCCATTTCAGCTTATCTATTGTATATTGTTGCTAGTCCTATGCAATTTGCTTGTACCTGCTTGGTCAAAGCGAAAAATCGGGAAACAGGTATCTGGTCAGACAATTTTGTTGAATTTTATCGCATTTTTCATCATAATAGTTGCTGAGTTTATAATTGTATCTTTTGTGTTAAAATGATGAGTTTACTAAACAGAAACAAAGATCAGATAAAAAAGTAGAAGCATGCTAGAAATCTATTCATTATCTTGTAATAAGATTTACTCCTTTGGTATAATGGAATGAGTTTAGGGGGGCGTCACATGGAGAGCCGAATTGATCGTATAAAAAAACAGTTGCATAGTGCTAGTTACAAGCTGACGCCGCAGCGAGAGGCAACAGTTGCTGTTTTGCTTGAGCACGAAGAAGACCACCTCAGCGCTGAGGATGTTTATCTTTTAGTAAAAGAAAAAGCACCAGAAATTGGTCTAGCTACTGTTTATAGAACGTTAGAATTATTAACGGAGCTCAAAATTGTCGACAAAATCAACTTTGGCGATGGGGTATCGCGTTATGACCTACGCCAAGAGGGAGCTGCCCATTTCCACCATCATCTTGTTTGTATCGAATGTGGTGCTGTTGATGAAATTCAAGAGGATCTGCTTGAAGATGTGGAAGCCGTTGTTGAAAAACGTTGGAACTTTATTATAAAAGATCACCGACTAACTTTCCACGGTATATGCTGGCGCTGTCATGATAAAAACGACGAATCAGATGAAGAAAAATAACAAAAAGCTGTCTGTTTTAATCTTACCTATAGATTGAATCGGGCAGTTTTTTGTTATGTAAAGGCAATCATCGATTTTTAGCGATAATGGTTGGATAATGTCTGATTGGGGAGGCTTTCGCACATTTGTTAGAGCCGTGCTAAAATAGAGCATAATTGATCGTAAGGGGGCGTTGTGATGAATGAATTTCAATATGCAGTAGAGGATTATATCCATTTTATTCAGGTAGAGCGGCAATTATCTGTTAATACATTAGCATCCTATCGCCGAGATTTAGAAAACTATGTGCATTTTTTACAGGAAACAGAAGGGTTAGCTGATTTTAGTCGTGTAGAAAGAACGACCATCTTACGACATTTAGAGCAACTGCGAGCGCAGGGAAAAACAAGTCGGACAATTGCACGTCATATTTCTTCCATTCGTAGCTTCCATCAATTTTTACTGCGAGAAAAACGTGCAGAAACAGACCCAACCGTTCATTTAGAAATGCCAGTAATTGAACAAAAATTACCAAATGTCCTATCCATTGAGGAAATCGAGGCATTGCTAGCAGCGCCAAATCGCAGCAAGCCACAGGGCATTCGTGATTTGGCGATGCTAGAATTATTATATGGGTCAGGTATGCGAATTAGTGAGCTGATTGCATTGGATTTGGCGGATGTTCATATCACGATGGGGTTTGTGCGTGTATTTGGTAAGGGAGGCAAGGAGCGAATTATTCCTCTTGGCAAAAGTGCTCTTGCAGCCATTGATGCCTATTTAAACGGTGCTCGTGGGCAATTACAAGGAAAATACCCAAAAACAGATGCATTTTTTATTAACCAAAGGGGAAAACGTTTAACAAGACAGGGTTGTTGGAAATTAATGAAGGAGCATGCCTTAAAGGCAGGCATCAAACATGAGCTAACACCACATACATTGCGTCATTCTTTTGCCACGCATCTAGTTGAAAATGGTGCAGATTTACGAGCTGTGCAGGAGATGCTTGGTCATGCAGATATTTCCACAACACAAATTTATACACATATTAGTAAAAAAAGATTATCTGAGGTATACAAGCAATTTCATCCACGTGCGTAAAAAATCTGTTTTAGTCAGATGTCTGACCTTTATTTTTCACTTTTTTTTGGTAAAATAGAGTCAAGAGAGTAGGAGGCAATTATTATGAATAAACCGTTTAATAAAATTCATGTCGTTGTAATGGACTCGGTAGGTATTGGTGAGGCACCAGATGCTGCGAGCTTTGGGGACGTTGGTGCACATACATTGGGACACATCGCCGAAAAAATGAATGGGCTTACAATGCCAGTAATGGAGTCCTTTGGCTTAGCGAATATTGAACCATTGCAGGGCATGCAAGCAGCAAGCCAGCCAAAAGCTTATTATGGCAAAATGCAAGAAGCATCTGTTGGGAAAGATACAATGACAGGACATTGGGAAATCATGGGCTTAAATATTGATAAGCCATTTAAAGTTTATCCAGAAGGCTTCCCTGCTGAGCTAATTGCAGAATTAGAGCAACGTACAGGTCGTAAAGTATTATGCAATCAGCCAGCAAGTGGTACACAAGTAATTGAGGACTTTGGCGAGGAGCATATGGCAACAGGTGCAATTATTGTTTATACATCTGCTGACCCTGTTTTACAAATTGCTGCACATGAGGACATCGTGCCATTAGAAGAATTATATAAAATTTGTGAAATCGCACGCGAATTAACATTACAGCCTGAATATTTAGTTGGTCGTGTTATTGCACGTCCATTTGTTGGAACACCAGGTAACTTTACACGTACTGCTAATCGTCATGATTATGCATTAAAGCCTTTTGGCCGTACAACAATGAATGTGATGAAGGATGCTGGCTTCGATGTTATTGCGATTGGAAAAATCTCTGATATTTTCAATGGCGAGGGTGTAACAGATGCGGTACGAACAAAAAATAATATGGATGGTATGGACAAATTTGCTGAAGTTGCACGTCGTGATTTCCGTGGTATGAGCTTCTTAAATTTAGTGGACTTTGATGCTAATTTTGGTCATCGCCGTGATCCATTAGGCTATGGACAGGCATTGCAGGAGTTTGATGCACGTTTACCAGAAATTATCGAGGCAATGTCAGAGGATGATTTATTGATGATTACAGCAGACCATGGCAATGACCCAACCTTCCACGGCACAGATCACACACGTGAATATGTACCGTTAATTGTTTACTCTCCACGTTTTAATGGTGGAGCTGAGCTTGCACTTCGTGAAACTTTTGCAGATATTGCAGCCACGATTGCTGAAAACTTCCAAGTGGAGGCACCACCATTCGGCACAAGTTTCTTAGGCGATTTAAAATAAGGAGGATTTCCCAATGAATATGCTACAGTTGTTTGAAAAGAAAAAACAAGGACTAGAGCTATCTCAAGCTGAAATTCAGTATTTTGTTGAAGGCTATACTACAGGTTCAATTCCAGATTATCAAGCAAGCTCGCTTTTAATGGCAATCCGTTTATTAGGCATGTCTGATGATGAAACATTTTATTTAACAAAGGCAATGATTGAATCAGGTGATGTCATTGATTTATCGTCGATTGAAGGCTTTAAAATTGATAAACATTCAACAGGTGGTGTCGGTGATAAAGTGACACTAATCGTTACACCAATTATTGCTGCCTTAGGAATTCCAGTAGCTAAATTTAGTGGGAAAGGGTTAGGCATTACAGGTGGAACAATTGATAAGCTAGAGTCGATTGAAGGCTTGAAAACAGAGCTTTCATCACAAGAATTTATTGATAATGTCAATAAGCATAAAATTGCGGTTGCTGGACAAACAGGTAATCTTGTGCCAGCCGACAAAAAATTATATGCATTGCGTGATGTAACAGGTACTGTTGACTCCATTCCATTAATTGCGGCATCCATTATGAGTAAAAAAATCGCCAGTGGAGCTGATGGCATTGTACTAGATGTTAAATGTGGCTCAGGTGCATTTATGAAAACAGGGCAGGATGCACAGCTTTTAGCAGATACAATGACAGCTATCGGGGAAAAGCTTGGCCGTAAAGTCGTTGCCCATATTAGTGATATGGATAATCCACTAGGGAAAATGATTGGCAATAAGCTTGAAGTAGTGGAGGCCTATGCTTTATTAAATGGACGTATGGAAGAAACACATGAAGATTTGCTGGATGAATGTGTTGTGATTGCCTCCTTAATGTATCAAGTGGCCGCTGGAGTGGATGAGGCAGAAGCTACAGCAGCAGTTAAGCGCGTGTTAGCAGATGGTTCTGCAGCCGCAAAATTTGAAGAATTTATTGTGGCTCAAGGTGGCGTAATCGCTGACATCGTACAAAAGGACACGGCTTATAAAGCAGCGGTAACAGCATCAGCAGCAGGTACGGTGGAAACCATTAATGCGTTATTAATTGGAGAAGCAAGTGTTAGCCTAGGTGCGGGACGTGTAACAAAGGAATCAGCACTTGATTACGATGCAGGCATTCAATTGATCGCGAAAAAAGGTGATCCTATTACCAGCGGTGATACAATCGCTTATTTATATTCAAACAATCCAATTGATGATGAAACTGTAAGTAAAGTGCAAAAAGCTTATACAATTGCATAGCAATATTTAGCGAGGACGCTCATGTTAAAAGCGCCCTCGCTTTTTTATTGGATAGAATGTTGAAAGTGACGGATAGAACCCTGTAATAGACGGATAGCAGGGCAAAAGTGACGGATAGAATACCACGATGCAAGGAAATTTAGCAGCTTTAATGCATGAAGCGGTTTAGAAAATGCTACTTTATCCCATACTGCATATAAACCTAAAAAGCTATAAGTATGTCGATTTGACACTATTTCGGAAGACTTTGCACTAGTTCTGTCAGGCGCAAGGATTCACCACGTTGCATGTGGAATTGCACGAAGGAGGAGGCGATGTTCATGCATTTTCAATTAGAGATGGTGACAAGGGAAACAGTTGTTATACGTTTATTTGGGGAGCTCGACCATCATGCAGTAGAGCAAATTCGAGCGAAAATTTCAGCAGCCATTTTTCAGGGCACTGTGACAACAATTATTTGGAATTTAGAAGGGTTGTCCTTTATGGATAGCTCGGGTGTTGGCTTAGTGCTTGGGCGAATGCGTGAGTTAGAGGCAGTTGCTGGGCGAACGATTTTATTGAATCCATCGCCAACCATGCGAAAGGTGTTTCAATTTTCAGGACTAGGCCCATGGATGATGGATGGAACAGAAGAACAAGCGATTGATCGAGTAAGGGGGATTGTAAATGGATAACGAAATGACATTAACTTTTTTAGCACTAAGTGAAAATGAAGCTTTAGCACGTGTAGCTGTGACAGGCTTTATTGCACAATTAGACCCAACTATTGATGAGCTATCTGAATTTAAAACAGTTGTTTCAGAAGCTGTTTCCAATGCCATTATTCATGGCTATGAAGAGAATGGCAAAGGTGTTGTGACGGTTCATGCAAAACGTGAGAATGATATTGTTACAGTGTCTGTGATGGATAAAGGCGTTGGGATTGAGGATGTTAGTCGAGCGATGGAGCCGTTATTTACAACGAAAAGTATGATGGAGCGTTCAGGAATGGGCTTTACCATTATGGATAGCTTCTCGGATCAGTTGACAGTTATCTCTAAATGGCAAGAAGGAACAACTGTAACGTTTACGAAGAAATTTCACACAGTGCGCACAGCGGTAATGTGAGGGTAGCATCGTGAAGCCGTTAGAACAGTCGTCCGATAAGCTATTGTCGCAGGAGGAAATGCGTGATTTAATTGCACGCGCACAACAGGGCGATCATGAGGCTCGTAAACGAATGGTAGAAGGGAATACGAGGCTTGTGTGGTCCATTGTTCAACGTTTTACAACAAGAGGTGTTGAGCTTGAGGATTTATTTCAGATTGGCTGCATAGGGCTTATGAAATCTGTCGATAAATTTGATTTAACCTATGATGTAAAATTTTCTACCTATGCAGTGCCAATGATTATTGGTGAGATTCAACGCTTTTTAAGGGATGACGGTATGGTGAAGGTTAGTCGCTCTATTCGTGAGCTGAACTTTAAAATCCGACATGCTACAGATGAATTTATTAAAAAAAATGAGCATCCACCAACCATTCAAGAGTTGGCGCAAGTGCTCGACGTGACAGCTGAGGAAATTGTGACAGCTTCAGATGCGTTAAGGGATCCTGCCTCTTTACATGAGCAATTATATGAAAGCGAAGGGGATTCCATTACCTTAATGGATCAAATGAAGGATGAAAAATCTGAGCAACCCTTTGACTATATTCCGTTAAAAGAAGTGCTGACAAGACTTGAACCAAGAGAGCAGTCTATTATTTATTTACGTTATTTTTCAGATTGTACACAAACGGAAATTGCCAATAGGCTTGGGATATCACAGGTGCAAGTTTCACGATTAGAGAAAAAAATTCTTGCACAGCTAAAAAGCTGGATGGCAACAAGTGCCACGGTGGAGCAAGAAGCAGTAAACAAAGACATCTAAGAAAATGGTGACAGCATGACAAATAAATTATTTAACAGCTTAGAAGAAGCCGAAGAGTTTTTAAAAGAGCAGTTTGGGGACGGCGAATCGTTTGACGTTGGCATCAAACACTTATTTGTCAAGGATTTGCCTGTTCTTTGTGCATATATTAGTGGGCTTGTGGATAGTGAAACGTTAACACAATTACTCTCTAGTATGCTGCCAGATGAGGATTATGAAATTGATGTAGAGGATGAAAAGACGTATTTTGAGTCCTATTTTAATTTTCATGGTCGCTCAGAGGAAACTGAACGCAAAGCATATTTATTAGCGATTTTAAGTGGACAAGTAACCTTTATTACAAAAAGTGGCTATTGTTACGTTGCTGAGCTAAGGGACTATCCAGGGCGTTCCCCAGAGGAGCCTGATAATGAAAAGGTTATACGTGGTTCGAGGGATGGTTTTACAGAAGGCATTTCTCAAAATACAGCTTTAATACGTAGACGAATTCGCAATAGTAATTTACGATTCGAGCTACATAAAATATCCAAAATTGGTCAAACGGATGTTGCCATCGCATATATGAAGGATATTGCTAATGAAGATATGCTTGAAAAATTACGACAGCGTCTTGAACAGATTCATCATGATGGTTTGACAATGGCGGATAAATCACTAGAAGAATGGCTTTTTAAACAAAAGTTTCATCCCGTACCATTTGTGCGCTATACAGAGCGTCCTGATATTGCAGCGGCTCATTTACTTGAGGGGCATATCGCGATTATAGTCGATACTTCGCCATCTGTTATTCTTGTCCCTGCAACAATTTTTCATTTATTACAGCATGCAGAGGAATATAGACAAGCACCCACTGTAGGAACGTTTGTACGTTTTATGCGCTACTTTGGCTCTATTATGGGACTGCTATTATTGCCGCTATGGTATATGTTTGTAACAAATGAATCATTGCTGCCTGATGCCCTCTCCTTTTTAGGAGCGGAGGAGAAATCACATGTTCCGTTATTATTGCAAATACTGATCGCCGATATAGGGATTGAATTTTTAAGGATGGCTGCCATTCATACACCATCACCATTATCAACAGCAATGGGCTTAGTTGCAGGGGTTATTATTGGGCAAATTGCTATTGATGTCGGCTTATTTTCAGCAGAGGTTGTGTTATATACCGCTGTTGCAGCGATTTTAATCTTTATTATTCCATCTTATGAGCTCAGTATTTCCATTAAAATTTTTAGACTGCTGCTCTTACTTATGACAGGTATTTGGGGTGTCAATGGATTATTTATCGGGCTCTTTTTATTGTTTACGTATTTATGTTCATTGCGACCAATGCAGGCTCCCTATTTATGGCCGCTTGTGCCATTTTTCCCAAAAGCGATGTTACGTGTGCTCATTCGTTTCCCAATGACGGAGGACGCATTAAGACCTTATGTAGTCGCTTCCAAGCAGCGAAAAAGATCATAGAAGCCGTTGCGCTCGTTTTTTTCATGTGATAAAGTTCACGTATAGTATTTTGTGATTTTTGCAAAAATTATTGTTATTCATATGAATCCATTGATTTCATTGTAAAAATAACAAAGTGGCACGACATGAAAAAGGAGAGATGCATATGCATTTATATGGAACACAAGCGATTTCTGAAGAGGGTCATTTAACAATTGGACAGGTAGATACACTAGAGCTTGCAAAAGAGTATGGTACACCATTATTTGTGTATGATACAGCACTTATTCGTAAACGTGCACGCAGCTTTATTGATACATTTAACAAGCTAGGCGTAAAAGCAGAGGTAGCTTATGCTTCAAAGGCATTTGCATGTGTAGCAGTATACCAATTAGCAGCAGAAGAAAATTTATCATTGGATGTTGTATCAGGCGGGGAGCTATTTACAGCATTAAAGGCAGGCTTCCCAGTTGAACGCATTCATTTCCATGGTAATAATAAAAGCATTGCTGAACTAGAGCAAGCTTTTGATGCTAATATTGGTTGTATTGTTGTTGATAATTTCTATGAAATAGAGCTTTTAAAAGAAATTTCAGAGCGTCGTCAACAAAAAATGCGTATTTTACTACGTGTGACGCCGGGTGTTGAAGCACATACACATGATTTTATTACAACAGGTCAAGCAGATTCTAAGTTTGGCTTTGATTTAAACAATGGGCAAGCAGATGAGGCTTTCCAACAAACATTCAACCATGAATTTCTAGAGCTACTAGGCTTACATTGTCATATTGGCTCACAAATTTTTGACACGGCTGGCTTTGCATTAGCGGGAGAAAAATTAATTGATAAAATTTCTGATTGGCATAAGGCTCACGAATTTACATGTACTGTGTTAAACTTAGGTGGGGGCTTTGGTATTCGTTATACTGAAGAAGATGCACCGCTTGAACCACAAGTATATGTTGAGGATATGATTACAGTTGTAAAAAATAAAGCAACGGTACTTGGACTGACAATGCCAGAAATTTGGATTGAACCAGGTCGATCACTTGTTGGTGATGCAGGTACATCTCTTTACACAATCGGTTCACAGAAAACAGTGCCAGATGTACGAAAATATATTGCTGTTGATGGTGGTATGAGCGATAATATTCGCCCAGCACTATACGATGCGAAGTATGAGGCGGTTATTGCCAATAAAGCCAATGCATCGAAAGACGAAATCTATACAATTGCTGGTAAGTTATGTGAATCTGGCGATAAATTAATTATTGATGCGAAGCTACAGGAGGCAGCATCAGGCGATGTTTTAGCGATTTTCTGTACAGGTGCATATGGCTACTCAATGGCTAGCAACTATAATCGTGTGCCACGACCTGCTATTGTCTTTGTAGAAGATGGACAGCATCAACTAGCAGTTCGCCGTGAAAGTTATGAAGATATTGTGCAAAACGATCTCCCGCTAACGTTAAAAAAGGGTGAGTAAATTTGAGAAAGAATAAATGGGTACTATTAGCGTCCATTTCAGTTTTTATTTTATTGTGGGGCGTTGTCTATTGGGTGTTGGCGTCTAAAGGTATTCTCGGACCTGGTTCGTAAGACAGAAATTGGCTTGCGGTAAAAGTACAAATCGTGTAGGATAGTCAAAGATTATGTACAGCTAGAAAAAGAGGGAATAGACAAATATGTTAATTCGATATAAAAAAGCGTTAGAGAAAATAGCGATGGGGCTACTTTCGTTTATGCCTAACGAAAAAGACGTAAAAAAGCTTACAGAAACAATCCACTCTTATGAAAATGATGATCATTGGGTTTTATATTTATGGAAAAAGGATGAGGAATATATTGGCATTGTTGGGCTTGTCACAGATGAAGAGAACAATGCTACTATCCAACATGTATCCGTTGTCCCTTCTTATCGGGGCGAGGGCGTTGCGAAAGAAATGCTTCAGGAAGTGGCTGAGCTTGGCCGATATAAAAGCGTGCGTGCAACAGATGAAACACGTACATTTGTGCAAAAGTGTATCAATTGTATAGATGAAAAAGCAGACGACTAAGTGCGTCTGCTTTTTCTTTGTTTGCTTTCTTGTCGCTCTGCAAGAATATGTGAACGATCTCGTAGCATATGTTTATGAAGAAGATAGTTTGAGTTTGTTGAGGGCAACTGTTGTATACGTGCAATCGCTAATTGTTGTAAGCTAGGTGACAGCGGTAGCTGGAATGCTTGAAAGGATTGCCCCATCGTAATAGCGGAAATCGTCTTAGCTACCTGTGTGATGAGCTGCTGATAGTCAACTTCATGGAAAAAAATATGCCCTTTATTATGCTGAAAATTCACGAGTGCCTTTGTTAAAATTCGTTTTGCCCCAGTATGATTTCCACGTCGCCAATGATAGAAGCCTGTTGCAAGCTGGACATAGCCGACAAGAGGATGCATTTTATCACCGGGAGCAATTTCCTTCCAGTATTCCTCTAGCACCTCATGGCACTCAAAAAAATCGTGATTGCCATTGAAATAGGCACAGTAATCAATAAATAAAGTATGATGCTGTGGATGCATTTTAAACTCCTTTCCACTATACTAAAAGAACAGAAAATCTCAGGGTGGTAAAATCATGTCTTATGAAGTAAAATTAGATGCCTTTTCAGGGCCTCTTGATTTATTATTGCATTTAATTCACAGATTGGAAATTGATATCTATGATATTCCAATGGCTGAAATTACACAACAATATATTGACCATATACATGCTATGCAAGTTTTGGAATTAAATGAAGCAAGTGAATATTTAGTAATGGCAGCAACTTTATTGGCCATTAAAAGCCGTATGCTATTGCCGATTCATGAGGGCGAAATGGAGGATGCCGAGTTAGAAGTTGACGAGCCGGACCCGCGTGAGGAACTTGTCCAACGATTAATTGAATATAAAAAATATAAGGAAGCAGCCCATCAATTACAGGAGCTTGAAACAGATAGAGCGCAAGTATTTACAAGGCCACCAGCTGATTTAACAGGCTTAGCCTCAGATGAACAAATGGCTTTGTTTGATTTAAACGTGAATATTTATGATATGCTTGGTGCATTTCAAAAATTAATGCGCCGAAAAAAATTAAAGAAGCCGCTGAAAACAACCGTAGCGAGGCAGGAACGTTCTGTCAAAGA
Organism: Lysinibacillus sp. FSL K6-0232; assembly: GCF_038008325.1. Lineage (NCBI taxonomy): Bacteria > Bacillati > Bacillota > Bacilli > Caryophanales > Bacillaceae > Lysinibacillus > Lysinibacillus sp. FSL K6-0232. The sequence goes on from NZ_JBBOYW010000001.1 coordinate 1,270,155, forward strand.
TCAAATGCGTTCCGTTGTCGATTCTTTACGGTTAACAGGTGGACGTGCATCATTTTTCGAGCTTTTTCCCTATGAAGATAAACCAACACTTATTCTGACGTTTGTATCACTTCTTGAACTAATGAAACGTCAGGTCGTCATCGTAGAGCAAGCTGGTAACTTTGAAGATTTAACAGTTACCTTACAGAAGGAGGAATGGGAAGATGACGAAAACATTGATGTTACAGAGTAAAATTGAAGCTTTATTATTTGTTGTTGGCGATGATGGCTTAACAATTAAACAATTATCACAGCTTTTAGGAGAACAAGAGGAAGCTATTACACAGGCAGTAGCTGCATTAAAAAAAGCATACGAAGAGGATTTAACAAGAGGCATTACAGTAAAAGAAATAGCAGGGGTATATCAGCTTATTACAAAATTAGAGTTTGCGGATACAATTCAACGGTTAGTAGAAAATCCAACTGCCCAATCATTATCCCAAGCCTCACTTGAGGTATTGGCAATCGTTGCCTATAAACAGCCCATTACCCGTGTGGCAATTGAAGATTTACGCGGTGTCAAATGTGAGCGACCAATTCAAACATTAGTGTCACGAGGTCTTATTAAAGAGGTTGGGCGTTCAGAGGGAACTGGACGTGCTATTCTGTATGGTACAACAAAAGAGTTTTTACATTACTTTGGTTTAAATAGCTTAGAGGAAATGCCGCCTTTACCTGAGGAGGAATTTGCTGACGCAGAGCAAGAAACAGATTTATTTATGACGAAATTCCAAGAAACATTTAGCGATGCAAAATAATTGGCATCATCTATCTAATCTTAGTAAATAAGGAGTGGCTCGTTGCTTCGGTTTGTTCGTTTAATGATTATTATGACCCTTGTGTTAATGGTAATACTGCCGCAAACTAGCTTGGCAAGAGGAGGAAGCGGCTATGCTGTGTTAGATGGAGATACAGGGCGTGTCTTGCTAGCATCCAATAGCGATGCACGGCTGCCTATTGCAAGCTTAACCAAAATCTGGACAGCACTTGTCGTCATTGAAAATAGCAATCTACAGGATGAGGTTGTAATATCGCCAAAGGCTGCTATGGCTGAAGGAAGCTCTATCTATTTACAGGCTGGTGAAACAGTCACAGTGGAAACACTGTTATATGGTTTAATGCTGCGCTCAGGCAATGATGCTGCAACTGCTTTGGCAGAGCATGTAGGAGGCTCTGTGGAGGGCTTTGTAAAATTAATGAATGAAAGAGCAGTGATTGCAGGGCTAACGAATACCGTTTTTATGAATCCTTCTGGTTTACACCATGATGAGCATTTATCCTCAGCAAGAGATACCGCAGAGATGTTAAGAATTGCTTTGCAAAATAAAACCTTTGAAAAAATAGCCTCGACAGTGCTTTATCGTGCAGATACGGTCAATGGTATGCTGTGGGAAAATAAACATCGCTTATTAAGAGAAGGCTCAGGAGCAGTTGCAGAGAAGGAAGATGAAGCGGAGCAGCCCGTCAGCTCTTTAAAGTCGGCTACAGGTATGGCCTTTGCTGGCAAAACAGGCTTTACAAAGGTTGCAGGACGCACGCTCGCAACAGCCTTTCAAAAGGACGGTCAAATATGTATTGTCGTAACATTAAATGAATCAGATGATTGGAATGTCCATCGGGGACTAGCCAATAAAGTTTGGCAAGATTATAGCCTTGAAACAGTTGTCAAAAAGGGCAAATATAACGTTAATAAAAAAGTAGCAATTCGTTTAGAGCAGCCAATTCGTTTACAATTAAATAAAGAAGAAAAAGAAAAGGTACGGCAAGTTTTACATGTGTCAAGAAAGCGCCAAGAAGCCGTATTATCTATCTTCTTAGGAGAAGAGCGCATTTATGCAATACCAGTAAAGGTTGAATCAGCGGATCGTTAAAAACGGTACGCTGATTTTTTTATGTCTGCAATAGCTAACATGAAAACGATTCACTTGTTAGAAAAAGGCACATACTAAATGGGAAGTTATCGTGAATTTATGAATAAAAAAGTATTGCGAATACTCTAAAAAACAAATATGAAATTTGTTTTTCTTTAATAATGCCCGAAAGTATGACATAATTTTCACAGATTAGCGGGAATCATATTCCGATTCATTTGAACGAGATGAACTATTAATAGGATGAATGTGAAAGAAAACTAGAGGTGAAAAAATGGAAAGATTACAAAAGGTTATTGCCTATGCAGGTGTTGCTTCAAGGCGAAAAGCAGAGCAATTAATTGTAGAGGGGAAGGTAAAGGTTAACGGTGTAGTAGTGCGTGAGCTAGGCACAAAGGTATCGAATTCGGACACAATTGAAGTGGAAGGCGTAAAGCTTGAAAAAGAGGATAAGGTTTATTACTTACTATATAAACCGCGCGGAACAATTTCAGCGGTAACAGATGATAAGGGACGCAAAACTGTCACAGATTTATTCCGCCATATTCCGCAACGTATTTTCCCAGTTGGTCGTCTTGACTACGATACATCGGGCTTATTGCTATTGACGAATGATGGTGAATTTTCTTATATGCTGACACATCCAAAGTTTAAAATTGATAAAACATATATTGCGCGTGTGAAAGGTGTGCCAACGATTGAAGGGCTAAAAAAGCTTCAACGAGGCATTAAATTAGAGGATGGCAAGACAGCGCCAGCCAAAGTGAGTATGACATCTTTTGATGAAAAAGCTGGCAAGGCTATTTGTGAAATTACCATTCATGAAGGACGAAATCGACAAGTTCGTCGTATGTTTGAGGCAATTGGTACGCCTGTTGTCAAGTTAAAACGTGAGCGTTTTGCATTTTTAGATTTATACGGTCTTGCACCAGGTGAATATCGAGAGCTAACAAAGCATGAGGTGAAACAACTGCGCGTATTAGCTGAAACAGGAAAGCTTGATTAAGCGAACATTGCCAATAGAATGTGAGGATACTGTGAAGTTTTCACCTTCTTTGTGGTGAAAACGTTCATAAATCATTCATAAATAATCGCTAAGTGTTTTTATAGCATTTTGCTATAATTAAGTGGGAATAGTACATTTACATTACATCCTATTTTATCTTGGTTCAGCAATTTTTTTGTATCTCTGTTCAGAGGGTGTCTAAACGCCCATTGAACCAAGATAAAAGCCTTGGCGGATGTACCTGACGCTAGCGCTTTAGCGTGTATAAAGACGTATATAAAATAAAAAAGTTCGATAACGTCTTTATTGAAAATAGGCAATAGGAGGTTTAGTAGCTTGGAAAAAAAGAAAAAACGCCTTGTACTACGCACGGTTATTTTAACAGTTTTAGCATTAGCTATTGGGTACACGGTTTATGGAACAGCAACAAAAGAAAAAGTAGAATTAGTGAAGGTTGGCTCTGAAGCGCCAGATTTCACATTAGTGGATTTAAACGGTGAGAAGCATAAATTGTCGGATTATAAAGGACAAGGAGTATTTTTAAACTTCTGGGGAACTTGGTGTAAGCCTTGTGAAAAAGAAATGCCTGCGATGGACAACCAATATCAAGTGTATAAAGATAACGGTGTTCAAACATTAGCAGTCAATATTGCACAAACAGATTTTGAAGTGCAAAACTTTGTAGATCGCCATAAATTATCATTCCCAGTCGTGATTGATAAAACAAAAAGTGTAATGACTGCATACAATGTTGGGCAATTACCTGCTACTGTATTAATTGATCCAGATGGTAAAGTTGCAAAAATTATTACAGGTGAAATGACAGAGGAGAATATTGCTTCGTTCATGGAATCAGTGAAACCAAAGTAAGGAGTAAATGACAATGGAAAAAATCATTTGTGCTTGTGGTCACAGTAATCCATATGGCACGAAGCTCTGTGAAAAATGTGGTCGTCCCTTAACAGAAGAAGAACAGCAAAATAAAGTTGTCGATATGCGCTATGACGGTATGGCGATTCGTTCAAAAACGTATAATAAATCAATTGTTGATAAAATTTGGAATTTCTTTTCAAGTGTTAAAGTAGGGATAACCTTAATTATTATCACATTAATTGCTGCTTCAATCGGAACGATGCTACCACAAGAGTTTTACGTAAAAGCGTCTGATATGGAGAAAGGTGCTTATTACGAAGAGGTATATGGTGTATTTGGTAAAATTTATTACACATTAGGGCTTGCCGATTTATATAGCTCATGGTGGTTCCAAATTCTAGTTGGTATGCTAGCTGTATCAATTATTGTAGCAAGTCTTGACCGAGGCATACCGCTTCATAAATCATTAAAGAATCAACGTGTGAAAAGACATGAAAGCTTTATGAAGCGTCAGCGCATTGTTGCCGAAGGGCAGGTAACAGCAGATGCAGAAGAAACGCTTAATAAAGTGGCGCAAAAAATGTCGGAGATGAAATACTCTGTTCGTCGAGATGGTAGCGCTCTCTTAGCTGAGAAAGGACGTTTTTCTCGTTACGGTCCGTACATAAACCATGTCGGCCTTATTATCTTTTTAGGCGGGGTCATGCTACGTCTTGTCCCTGGTTTCTATGTGGATGAATCCATCTGGGTGCGCGAAGGTGAAACACGTGCGATTACTGGAATGGATGGCTATTTTATTGAAAATCGTGATTTTATTTTAGAAACGCATGATGATGAGCCGCAAGGAGAACAGGTTAAACAAAATGTAAATGTTGTAGCGAAAAACTTCCAAACAGATGTTACGCTGTACAAGCAGCCAAAAGATGCATTACCGGGCGATACGGAAAACTTAGAAAAAGTGAAAGACTATTCGATTCGCGTCAATCATCCTTTAAAGGAAGATGGCTATGCTCTTTATCAAATGGATTATCGTTTGAATGAATTAAAGCAAATGAATTTTGAATTAGTGCATAAAACAACAGAAGAATCACTTGGTAGAATAGAAATTGATTTAACAAATCCTAAAAAAGAATATGATTTAGGCAACGGCTCTTCTGTGCAGATTCTTGTTTATACGCCAGATTTTGATGGCTTTGAGAATGGTGAGCCACGAACAAAAACGTCTGTGCCAAATAATCCAGCATTTTTATTTAAAATGACAACACCTGAAACGCCAGAGGGTGAAGTAAGCTTTGTTGAAATTATGCAGCCACCTTTAGAGCCACTTGGTGAAAATCAATATCGCATGAAATTTGCTGGAGCAGAAATGCGTGATATGTCAGGTATTACGGTACGTAAAGATCGAACAATTCCTATTTTATTTGTTGGTGGTGTGATCTTTATGCTTGGTGTAGCTATTGGATCATACTGGAATCATCGTCGTTTATGGCTTCAAGTGGAACCAGATGGTCGTGTATTAATGGCTGCCCATGTTAATAAAAACATGTTTAGCATGAAAAAGGACTTAGATGCTGTGACAGCATTTGCTGCATTGCCGTCATATAAAGATCAATTAGAAAATGATGAGGATAGCGAAGAGTCCGCAAATAGTGGTATTAAAGAAAAGGAAGGTGACAACACCTGATGAGTTTGATTGATATAAGTGGTAACCTATTATATATAGCATTCGTTGCTTATTTAATTGCAACATTGCTATTTGGTGGGTCCATTAAACAAGCGAACGCTACTGGTAAGAACACTGGCAAATGGGGCAAGCTTGCTATTGGCGCAACCATTATTGGGTTCTTATCACAGCTTGGCTATTTTATTACCCGTTGGATTTATACAGGCCATGCACCAGTAAGTAATATGTTTGAGTTTACAACTGCCTTTGGTATGTTTATTATTGGTGCATTTATTTTAATTTACTTTATTTATCGTGTAACAGCACTTGGACTAGTTGCATTGCCAATAGCGCTATTAATTATTGCCTATGCAGCAATGTTCCCAAAAGAAGTAAGTCCATTAGTGCCTTCATTACAAAGTCATTGGTTAACGATTCACGTTATTACAGCAGCATTAGGGCAGTCTATTTTAGCGATCAGTGCTGTGGCAGGGCTTATCTATTTATTAAAAGTAGTAGATGTTAAAAAGCCTTCGAAAGAGCGTTTTTGGTTAGAGGCGGTAATGTATACACTTGTTGTAGTGATTGGCTTTGTAATTGTAACGACTACATTTAATGCAATGGATTATGAATCTAGCTACACATATGTTGATAAAGAGGGTGCATCCCATAAAATCACCTATAATATGCCGCCAATTTTTGGGATGCATGAATATGAAGCAATTGAAGAGCATGGTATGTCACCTATCGTTGAAATGCCAGCACTTATTAATGCGAAAAAATTAACAACGGTTGTTTGGTCATTAATCGTAGGTTCTATTTTATATGGATTGATTCGCTTAATCGCACGTCGTCGTATTAGTGCCATTTTCCAACCATTTGTGAAGCGCGTAAATTTACAATTACTTGATGAAATCGGCTATCGTTCAGTGCTTATTGGCTTCCCATTATTCTCTCTAGGTGCTTTAATCTTTGCGATGATCTGGGCACAAATTGCTTGGAGTCGTTTCTGGGGATGGGACCCAAAAGAGGTATGGGCACTTATTACATGGTTATTTTATGCGGCGTTCCTACATTTACGTCTATCAAAAGGCTGGGAAGGTCGAAAATCTGCTTGGCTAGCATTAATTGGTTTCGGTATTATTTTATTTAACCTAATTGCTGTGAACTTAATTCTTGCAGGTTTACACTCCTACGCATAATTTGTGACATAATAAGCCTTTTCGCGACAGCGAAAAGGCTTTCTTTTCTTTTCAATATGTGTCACACCATGTACAATAGAAGATAGAGAAAGATTAGAAGAGAGGGATCGTGAAAGTGTCAGAAAATATTTCAGTATTAGTAGTAGACGACGAGGATCGTATTCGCCGCTTATTAAAAATGTATTTAGAGCGAGAAGGATACCTTGTTGACGAGGCAGAAAATGGTGAACAAGCGATCGAAAAATCTTTAGAAAAAGAGTATCACTGTATTTTACTTGATATTATGATGCCTGAAAAAGATGGGCTGGAAGTGTGTGCGGAAATTCGAGAACGAGCAACAACGCCGATTATTTTATTAACTGCAAAAGGTGAGGAAGCGAATCGTGTACAAGGCTTTGAGCTTGGCGCAGATGATTATATTGTAAAACCATTTAGTCCTCGTGAGGTTGTGTTACGCGTGAAGGCTATTTTACGCCGCTCACAAGCTTTTTCACCAACGACAAATGCATCTTCCTCAAAGGATTTAGTGGTGTTCCAGCATCTAATGATTGACCATGATGCACATCGTGTCACAGCAGAGGGCATTGAGGTGAATTTAACACCAAAGGAATATGAATTACTATACTTCTTAGCAAAATCGCCAGACAAAGTATTTGACCGTGAACAATTACTAAAAGAGGTTTGGCATTATGATTTCTTTGGGGACTTACGTACAGTCGACACGCATGTTAAACGCTTACGTGAAAAGCTTAATCGTGTGTCAGAAAACGCTGCCAAGATGATTGTGACGGTTTGGGGCGTTGGCTACAAGTTTGAGGTTGTCAATGAATAGAATATGGAATAGTGTTGTCGGGAAGCTATGGGTAACCATATTGCTTCTCGTTTCATTTGTATTATTTGTTTTCACGGTATTAATGCTTGAATTTCTTCAAAATTATCATATGCAGCAAGCGGAAATGTCTTTACGTCAAACGGCTGCAACTGTCGCAAGTATTGTAGATGATAATGAAACGACCGAATCTACCTCAGCATTGCTAAAGGATATTTTGCCAACAGGAACAAATGCGCTTATTGCTATTCGTGATAATGAGGTATCGTTCGCGATGCAGGAGGGCGTCAATAAAAAAGAAATACAAGATACAATTTTAGCGAATCGATCATTTCATGAAATTTTCCAATCAGATAAACCGATTATCAAGGAAATGATGATGCCATCCTCTACTGATCAAGAAAAAATGGAATCCTATGTTGTGCTTGGCTTTCCATTAAATGTGGAGAATGCTGTACATGGTGCTGTTTTTATTTATCAAAGCCCAGATGCATTACATAAAACATCCAAAGAAACAACGAAAATTGTCTTTTTAGCTGCTTTTATTGCATTTGTTTTAACGACATTTTTTGCATTTTTCCTATCCTCACGTATTACCTCACCGCTTAGAAAAATGCGAGAGCTAGCATTTGAAATTGCTAAGGGGAATTTTGAGGCGAAAATGCCAACAGCCCAGAATGATGAAATTGGTCAGCTTGCAGTTGCCTTCAATCAAATGGGGCGTCAATTAAAGCATAATTTAGAGGTTATTAATCAGGAAAATGAACAATTATCGAATATTTTAACATCGATGACAGATGCAGTCATTACCTTTAATCGTGACCGTACAATTCTGCTAAGCAACCCACCAGCAGAGCGTTTAATGCAAAAGTGGTTTGTCAATAAAGGCTCACAAAGCGCAAAACCGATTCCACCTGAGCTTTATCATATGCTTGACCATGTGTTAATGTTTGAGGATAAGCTAGAAGAGGAAATTGAAATGGACGGTAACTATTACACATTTACGATTAGCCCTCTTTATAGCGGTGAAATAATACGCGGAGCTGTCGCTGTTATTCGTGATATGACAGAGCAACATCGCTTAGAAAAGCTGCGCTCAGATTTTATTGCCAATGTTTCGCATGAGCTGCGTACACCTATTGCTATGCTTCAAGGCTATTCAGAAGCATTAATGGATGATGATTTTATTCAAGATCAGGAAGAGCGCAATGAAATTACAAAAATTATTTATGATGAATCAAAACGAATGGGACGTCTTGTGACCGATTTATTAGATTTAGCACGTATGGAATCAGGACATATGACGCTGTATAAAGATGAATTACCTATTAATTCTACATTCGAACGGATTACACAAAAATTTGCACAGGTAGCAAAGGAAAAGCATGTTCGTTTGATTTTTGATAGTGAATTTAATGATGATGCCATGATTAGTATAGATGAGGACCGTATTGAACAAGTGCTAACAAACTTAGTGGATAATGCACTTCGACATACAGATGAAGGAGCAGTTACTGTAAAAGTAGAGCAGGAGCCAACCTTTGCAAAAATTTCTGTGCAGGATACAGGGCATGGCATACCTCAGGAAGATTTACCTTATGTTTTTGAACGATTTTATAAGGCGGATAAGGCACGTACTCGCTCTAAAGGTGGTACAGGGCTTGGCTTAGCCATTGCTCGAAATATTGTCAAGGCACATTCTGGCAATATTATGGTAGACAGCGTGCTGAAAGAAGGCACAACCTTTACGTTTTATTTACCGTTCGAATAATAACAGCGATTGTTATGAATTGGCTGTAACTTCTATGAATGTAAGACGACAAATATTATAGAACGGGGGTGGAGTGCTTTGAATGACTCCGTGTTCCATCGACTATACGATGCATATCATCAAGACGTGTTCCAATTTCTAATATACTTAGTAAAAAACCGTACACTTGCTGAAGATTTGGCGCATGAAGTTTATGTGCGGGTATTGCGCTCATACGACCAATTTGCGGGCAATAGTAGTGAGAAAACGTGGCTTTTTGCCATTGCAAAAAATGTTGCCATTGACCATTTCCGAAAGCAAGCCGTACGCCAGAAGCATTCACTTGATTTCTTTGACTGGGAAACGGAACAACTCCATTCAACCACACCATCACCGGAGGATATGCTACAAGCCAGTGATGAGTTTTTACAGATAGAGTCAGCGCTAGAAAAATGCACTGGCGATCAAAAAATGGTGATTATTATGCGCTATTTTCAAGATTTATCAATTGCAGAAACTGCACAAATCTTAGGTTGGACAGAAGCAAAGGTAAAAACAACGCAGCATCGTGCCATTAAGTTTTTAAGACAACAGCTACAGCCGATTAAAGAACAGGAGGCGAAACGGCAATGACGCACAAGCAATTTGATGATGAGCACCTTGAACATGTATTACACAATGCCCCTAAGCTTTCTGACCACCGTTCTAAAGAGGATATATTAAATCGGTTATTGGCGGATGCCCGCTTGCAAGATAATGCTCACCTTCAAGAAGCTATACAGCAGCCATTAGAGGATGAGCAGTCTACTGCAACAACACGACCAAAGCTTCGTCAAATGCAAATTTTTATGAGTGTTGCAGCGGTTTTTGCGTTAACGATACTGGTAGGCTCACTGCTGATGAATAATAAGGCTGAACAGCAAGACCAGGCTAGCAATGTCGCAACGACACAGTATGCAGATAGTAACGCTGTAGAAGAAAGTGCTGCAAATGCAAAAGATGCCTCTACGCAAAATGATGTGCTCGAATCCAATGTTGTAAAGGAGCATGAGCGCTTTTTATCCTTACGTACATCTGTCTATGAGGATGATCTTACAGATGCTGTCGCTTTCCGTATTGGCTTGGCAGGACGTGACGCAGAAAGTGTTCCAATGACCTATGTAATTCCAAATGAGCGTGTAGCAACTGATTTTGAAGGAGAAAAGCCTTCTACCCTACAAATGTATGAAAAATACGCTCCTCAAATTGATGAGGAAGCGAAAGGCTTTACAGACTATCATCCTTATAAAGGCAAGCTTAAGGAAGAAGAGGATAAGCTTGTCCATGTAGTACCAAAGGAAAATAATTATGATGTGGCATCAGCTACTGTCAATGAATATAAAGGTACTTTGGAAGATACATTCTCCGATTCTGAATATAAGGAAGTTGAGGTTCAAAATGAAGATGGGACACCTTATGAGTTTTCCCAAGAAGGTGAACCAAGCTTGGCGATGTCCTTAACAACTGAAAAACATTATAATTATTATTTATATAAGGATGAAAATGGAGGCGAATATTTATCGCCCGATTTCCGCCAAACATTCCCAACAGTGACAGAGGCATTATTACAAATGAAAAATAAAAATAATGATGTCTATACGCCTGCGATCCCTGAAAACATTACTTATACTGTCAAAGAGGAAGCAGAGGGTGTCATTGTTACATTCGATACACCACTTGATTTAACAGCAATGGAAGCAGTTCGTGCTACACAATTAATTGAGGCAATGACGTTAACTGCTGCTAGCTTTAATCAACAGCTACGTTTGGATAATGTTATCCAGGAAAGCTGGGAGGGGTTCGATTTAACAAATTATTTGCCAAAGCCTGTAGGACCAAATAAACAGTATATGGAAGAAGAGTCAAAGAAATAAAATAAGTGTGGAGTATCCTTCTACAATGGAGGGTGCTCTATTTTTTAATACATACAAATTTAATAGGATTTTTTTGAGCAGAACTATTTACTTTTTCCTAATAATTATTTATAGTAAAGTTGTAATACAAAATAATATGATTCATCTTCGGGGCAGGGTGAAAATCCCGACCGGCGGTAATAGAGTAGTAAACCGTTAATATTTTTTATTAACTTGAGTGGTTTATGTGAAGCTCTTCAGCCCGCGACCTGTGCAAATGTTTTGCATGGCTGACTTGGTGTAATTCCAAGGCCGACAGTTAAAGTCTGGATGGGAGAAGATGGAGGTACGATCGTCATTCATTGTTATTTAACTATGGTCGAGCGCTTTTTTAGCATGCTTTTCTTAAAAGTGTTCAAAAATAGTTAATATTGACGTTTATTAGTCATGCCTTTCTCCCTTATGCTTCCGCTGCATAAGGGTTTTTTCATGCGAACAATGAAGGCGCAGATCGTCACCTTTCTTCTTGCGAGATTGAATCAGCAAAGAGGAGAGAGTTTTCTATGAAGAAAAACATTAAACTTCAATCGTTTATTACGATTGGCATGCTGAGCAGTATTTCATTTTTATTAATGCTATTTAATTTTCCAATTCCGCCATTCCCAGCCTTTTTGGAAGTGGACTTTAGTGACATGCCTGCATTATTAGCAGCGATCACAATGGGACCAGTAGCTGGAATTTTAGTAGAGTTATTTAAAAATGTGTTAGATTGGATTTTCTCAGGTACGCCAACTGGTGTTCCAGTAGGACATATTGCTAACTTTGCAACAGGTATTTTATTTATTTTACCGGTCAGCTTTATTTTTAATCGCTTTAAATCTATGCTAGGGTTAATTGGCGGTTTAGCAACTGGAACAGTTGTAATGGCAGTAGGAATGAGCTTCTTAAACTATGCTGTATTTTTACCAATGTACACATATTTCTTAGGAATGGAACCAGTTGTTGGTGATTCACTTTATAAAATGATTATCGCTGGAATTTTGCCATTTAATATTGTCAAAGGTATTTTATTAACAGCTATTATGGCATTATTATTTACAACAATGCGTAAATGGATTGATCGCCAGCGTTCAATGTATATAACAAAATAAAGAAAATAAGCCTCGGGTATATGATATGCCTGAGGTTTTTTTAATTGGTGGATAGAATAGAAAAAGTGCAGGATAGAATCCCAAAAGTGACGGATAGAGCTAGCTCAAAGGCAAACTAGGCGCGTCTGTTATTTTCATGTAAAATAAAAGGGAGTTTAGCATGTTTGAGGAGATTGAAGAGATGAGTGAAAAAAAGGGACAATGGTCTAGTAAGTTAGGGTTTATTTTAGCGTCAGCGGGTGCGGCAATTGGCTTAGGAGCGATTTGGAAGCTGCCATATGTAATGGGACAAAGTGGGGGAGGCGCATTTTTTCTAATCTTTGTGCTATTTACATTGTTAATTGGCTTACCGATGTTACTATCTGAGTATATTTTAGGGCGTGGCACACAGTCAGAGGCAGTAACCGCCTATAAAAAGATTACGCCAACAAAGCCAGGGTGGGCTTGGATTGGCCGTATGGGCGTGCTCGGCTGTTTTTTACTATTAACGTTCTATAGTGTTGTTGGAGGTTGGATTTTTATTTATAGTGGGCTTGGCATCACTGGCGCTGTTATTGACCCTGCAACTGATCCAACTGAACTATTTGGTAAGATTATTGGAACGCCTTGGATTACATTAGTAGGTCTGGCGTTATTTACGCTAGCAAATGTGCTTGTTATTTCGTTAGGCGTACAAAATGGTATTGAGAAAGCGAATAAATGGATGATGCCATTGTTATTTATGATGTTTATTGTGCTTGTTGTACGCGCAGTGACATTAGATGGTGCATTGGAGGGCATTAAATTCTTTTTATGGCCCGATTTCTCGAATATTACAGGAAGGGCATTGTTAGAGGCGCTAGGGCAATCATTTTTTGGCTTAGCCGTTGGGTTTTCTTGCCTTGTTACATATAGCTCCTATTTAAAAAAGGATGTAAGTCTTCCGAATTCAGCGGGGTCTGTGGTGGTACTAACAGTGCTTGTATCATTTTTAGCGGGCTTAGCGATTTTCCCTGTTGTCTTTGCCTTTGATTTAGAGCCTGCAGCAGGACCGGGTCTATTATTTATGGTGCTGCCAACAGCATTTGGTCAAATGCCATTTGGCGAAGTGTTTTTAGCGATGTTTTTATTACTATTTTTATTTGCCACATTAACGTCTTCATTTAGCTTATATGAAATTATTGTAGCGGCATTTATAGAAAATAGTCAGAAATCGCGTCCTTTATTAACCATTTTACTTGGTAGCATCGTATTTTTAGCAGCGATTCCAGCAGCGCTTTCTTCTAGTGTGTTAGCGAATATAACAATCTTTGAGAAAAGTATTTTTGATGTCACTGATTTTTTAGTATCAAATTTAATGCTACCATTAGGGAATTTCTTAATTGCCATTTTTATTGCCCATATTGTGGAGAAAGAGTTTGTGAGAAAAGAATTGCTGATGGGTAGCCAAATGGGACAAGGCTATTATGTGACATACCGTGTATTAATGCTAGTGGTAGTACCAATTGTGATTCTAGTTGTGTTTATTAATATGCTTTTGCAATACTAAAGAAAATAGGGTGTATTCCTCATTTGGTAGGAATACACCCTATATGGGGCGTTTAATAGTCGTTAAGTGAAAGTTCACCTAACCAATCTTCTCTAATCATTTTTCGTGCCTGCTCCTCGCTTTTTGCAATCGGGAATACTTTATCGACTTGTGATATGGCGAACAGGTTGCGAATGAAATCATCGACAACAATAATGGCGATTTTCTTTTCTTTTACAGATACTTTCTTAGCAAAATTTACAATCATACCAAAGCCAGTGCTATCGATATTTGTTACTTTTTGCATATCGATAATGTACCCATGCTTAGTATTCAAATTAAGCGCTTGAAGCTCTTTTTTTATGTCCTCAATCATTCCGTACTCTAAATCACCAGTAAACGCAATCAAAATATAATCAGTCTTTGTGTCAATATCCATCGCAATTTTCTTCTGATTCATCCTCTAGCGCCTCCATTTTCTTTTTCTTCAAACTTTGAGCTAGTAAGCTCTAAAGACTTAAAATTTAAATTTATTGACCTCATGTTGTAGTTTATCAGCAATTGATGATAATTCATCTGAGTTTTGTGTAATTTCTGCAACGGTTGCATATTGTTCTTCAGATGTAGCAGCAATTTCCTCTGTGGCTGCTGCGGAATCCTCGATAATACGAGAAATATCTTGGATTGCTTGTTGTACGCTTAAGGAGTTGTCGTTTACATTTGTAAATGCGACTTTCATTTGTTCAACGCCTTCTTCGGTTTCAACAACCTTCTCTACAATTTCTTTTAAAGCACTGCCGCCCTTATTAATAATTGTTACTTGCTCCTCTACAGCTAGGAGATTGCTTTCCATTGTTCTTACTGTAACAGATGTTTCAGCTTGAATATCGTTAATAAGATTTGTAATTTGCCCTGCAGCTATACTGGATTGCTCCGCTAGTTGTCGTACCTCCGATGCAACAACAGCAAAGCCTTTCCCTTGTTCACCTGCACGTGCAGCTTCGATAGCTGCATTTAGTGCTAGTAGATTTGTTTGTTCTGCAATACCTGTAATAACAGTGATGATACCACCGATTTCTTCAGAGCGTTTCCCTAGCTTTTGAATGGAATCAGTTGCATAGGATACCGTTTGTGTTACATCATTCAAATGTTTAATAGCTTCATTGATGGCTTCTTCTCCTTTGCGGGCGATATGGGTTGATTCAATCGCACTATTTAAAGTAACTTCTGCCTGCTGTAAGCTATTTGCTACTTCCTCAAGTGTTTTCTGCATCATTGATACGATACGCTCCGCTTGGTCAGATTGAGTCGTTGTACCAACTGCAATATCATTCATTGTCAGCGCAATTTGGTTAGAAGCCTCGCTTGTTTGATGTGATGATTCTGCCAATGAGTGTGAGGAATGAGCAATTTGATTGGCGCTACTAGCTACAATTGATATTGTTTCGGTTAATTGCGTTTTCATATCGTTAAAGGCATGTGCTAAATCAGCGATTTCATCTTTCCCTTTAGGGTTTAATAATTTTACATCTAAATTTAGCTTTGCTAGTTCTTTAGCATTCATACTTAGAATATTAATAGGGTTAATAATTTGCTTTTGTAAAAACCAACTAATACCACCAATCATAAGAATAGCAATTACTAAGGAAGCTACTACATTTTCAAGTGCGGATTTTGTGGCAATGCTTATATAAGGAGCGGTAGGGACGGCGGTTGCCCATACACCAATAACTTCTCCTTGACGATCTAAAATAGGGTCATAGGCTGCTTGATGTAAGCTTCCTAAAACAGTGGCTGAGCCGATAAATCGCTTTTTCTCCCCTAATACAACTGTCGCAACTTCATCGGATACCTTTGTATTTAATGCGCGTTGACCATTTTCGGTGATATTTGTACTAATGCGTGTATCATGCTGAAAAATGGATACAGCATTTCCGTTTGTTAACTTGCCAACCTGCTCGGTTATTTCAAAATTTTCCACCATATTGATGTCGCCTTTATAGAGCTGATTATTTTGGATGGACCATTCTCCTGGATACTTAGCGTCTAAATATTCATAGCTTAGCTGAATATCTGATAACAGCTTTGTATTGGCACTTTCTAACAGATTGTTTTTAGCAATATAAAAATTTATACCTGCTAAAAGGGCAGTAAGTAATAAAATACAGCTAAATATAAGCAAATTTATTTTTTTTCGAATAGACATTTTCATAAAAGCACCCCCAAGTTTACGTTACAACAGAATCTTTTTTGACACTCCAACTAAAAACTTTGTTTCAGAAATATGTTCAAACCAAAGGTGATCCACCATGTTTTTGACAAAAAATAAACCACGACCACGATCAGAATAATCAAGCTCGTTTAAATCAAATTGTAAAATATTGTCCCATTCATTTTCAGCAATTCCTTTTGCCTCATCCATGACTGTTATGATAATTTCTTCGTGAGATTGGATTACATGTACCTGAATCTCCTTTTTTGAGCATTCATCTATTTTTTTCATAGCTTCAACAGCATTTATTACTAATTCATGTACAACAAAGCGCAATTCTCGTTTATAAGGTAGATTGTATACATTTGTGTAATTTTCCATCACTTGATCAATAAAGGCTATGGCATGTGCATCTGGATTTACATTGAGTGTGAATTCCATCATCAATCACCTACCCTGTAATGTAATTGTTATTGAAACTACTGTAATATCATCGCTGTAATCATTATCGAATAAATTGTATTTTTGAGAAAACTTTTGTAATGCATAGCCATTCTCCTGTGAAGCGTACATATAGAAAAAGTCCATATCAATGGATTTTTGCTCGTTTACAGTTAGTAACCCATCCGTATAAAGAATAATACGATGCCAGCCTGATAAAGGTATTGTTTTTTTATTTATTTGAATAGTAGGGAATAATCCGAGGATAGGTGTATTCGCTGGAAGGAATACTGTTTCTCCATATTTTCCAAATAAAAAACCAGAAGGATGAGCAGCGTTCACATAGTGTAAAGTTCCATTTTTAGTATCTATAAGTATGTAGATGGCTGTCATTAAAAATCGGTCCATATCTTCATCAGAAAATAGTTCGTAAATTTGGCGGTTAAGTTCCCGAATCACCATTACTGGATCAATTAATTTGGTAATAATCCCTTTTAATAAAGATCGAATAGACATTGTTACGAGAGATGCAGCGATACCATGCCCCATTGCATCGTATAAAAGAACAGCGGTTAAATGATCATTAATCTTAAACCAACAGTACATATCACCGCCTAATGTATTAGATGTTACATAAAGCCCATCGATCTGAATTTGCTCAAGATTTAATGGAGGTGATAACGCATTTTTTTGGAATTTTTTTGCGATAAATAAGTCCTTTTGAATAATGCTTTCCTGTTCTTTTCGAAGCCTAGTTTCTCGCTGATATTTTAAGGCTACTTGAATGCGAGTCTTAAATTGAGTGAAGTCAAATGGCTTTAAAATAAAATCGAAAATACCAGCTTCAAATACCCTATCAATTGTCACGGTTTTTTCATAAGTAGTGGATAGAAGGATAGGGACATCCACCCAATTTTTTAATGCGTGAATATACTGACAAATTTCCTCGCAATTTTTAAGCGTCATTTTAGCATCGAGTATGATTAATTCCAACTCTTCCTTTAAAGAGGAATCAAATAAATAATTCATTGCTGCTTCTGGTGTGGAAAAGCAATGTATATCTTGAATGTCGATGCGATGAAAATATTTTTGCAGACGCAATACATCATTACTCACGCTGCCAATAATTAATACTGACATGTCTACTAAGTTCACCGCCTTATGTATCTTTCAAGAAGATTTCTAGGAACCTTATTTAATAATTTCTAACTATAAGTATATACGCCATATTTACTGATATAATGCGTAAAACAAAAATTCTAATTCGCTATAAATTTACCAATAAATATAACATTATACAAGACTTTTGTGGTAGAAAGTCAAAGTTAATGGCTAGGAATTTTTTTCATTGTGTAATAATTTCCTAAAAAACAATTAATCGTAAAAAGGCATGAATCATTTCGAAAAATAGAATGTAAGGAAACATTACATAGGTATTGCTTAATATATCTTTTTCATGTAATTTAGAAGCAGTTACAAAACAAATGTTAACTAAAATTACATTGGAGTGGTGAAGAAATGAAGCATTATACAAGAGAAGATATTATACGCCAAGTAAAGGAAGAAAATGTGAAGTTTATTCGCCTACAATTTACGGATATATTAGGAACAATAAAAAATGTAGAGATTCCTGTTAGTCAATTAGAAAAAGCATTAGACAATAAAGTGATGTTTGATGGTTCCTCCATTGAAGGCTTTGTACGCATTGAGGAATCGGATATGTATTTAAAGCCTGACTTCGATACATTCGTTATTTTTCCGTGGACAGCAGAGAAGGGCAAGGTAGCCCGTTTTATTTGTGATATTGCTCGACCAGATGGTACACCTTTTGAGGGTGACCCACGCTCTAATCTAAAGCGTGTTTTAAAGGAAATGGAGGAATTGGGTTTTTCCTCCTTTAACTTAGGGCCAGAGCCAGAGTTTTTTCTATTTAAGGTGGACGATAAAGGGCATCCAACACTTGAATTAAATGATAGTGGTGGTTATTTTGATTTAGCGCCAACTGACCTTGGTGAAAATTGTCGCCGTGATATTGTGCTGGAGCTAGAGGAAATGGGCTTTGAAATTGAGGCTTCCCATCATGAGGTAGCACCTGGTCAGCATGAGATTGATTTTAAATATGCAAGCGCCATTGAGGCATGTGATAATATCCAAACGTTTAAGCTTGTTGTCAAAACAATCGCTGCACAACATGGGCTACATGCAACATTTATGCCAAAGCCATTGTTTGGCGTTAATGGCTCAGGCATGCATTTTAACCTTTCTTTATTTGAAGGAGATAAAAATGCCTTCTACGATGAACATGCAGAGCTACAGCTAAGCCAAACAGCACGTAGCTTTATTGCAGGCATTATGAGGCATGTACATGGTTTTACAGCAATCACGAACCCACTTGTCAATTCTTATAAACGTCTAGTGCCTGGCTATGAGGCTCCTTGCTATGTAGCGTGGTCTGCTCAAAACCGTTCACCACTTATTCGTATTCCAGCAGCACGCGGATTATCCACACGCGTTGAATTACGTTCAGTTGACCCAGCGGCAAACCCTTATTTAGCAATGGCAGTTATTTTAGCAGCCGGGCTTGATGGAATACGAAAAGACTTAACACCACCAGCAGCAGTTGATCGTAATATTTATAAAATGTCACGAGATGAACGTGAGCTAAATGGTATTGAAAGCTTGCCATCCTCATTAGAAAATGCGCTCATTGAATTAGAGATGGATACTACAGTGCGTGAGGCATTAGGGGATCATATTTTAGAAAAATTTACAACGGCTAAAGAAATCGAATGGAATAAATATCGCACACGTGTTCATGGCTGGGAGCGCGAGGAATATTTATCAATGTACTAAAGAAGCCTGTGTAAGCATAATAAAAATCACTTCAGATTAATTTTGAAGTGGTTTTTTATCTTGGTTCAGCAAATTCTTTTTGTATCGAAAGCATTAGCAACAGATGCAATCACGCTGGGGTGTAGTTAATTGTGTGACAATAATCTTCTTCTACTCTATTATTAGGAAAGAGGAGCGTGGACAATGACGCAAATGACTCAAGTTGTGACAATCCAAAACAATGATATTGTGCAATTTGAACAGGATATTAATCGAGCGTTGATAGATTTAACTGACTTTTTTATTATTGATATTAAATACAACACACTTTATATAGGCGAGCAAACCATTATTCATTCAGCACTTATTATTTATAGCGAGCCTTAATCTACAAAGACCTAGCATCCCAAAAAACAGTTTCCCATCACAAAATCTTCCCCGATACTGTCCAACGATAGCATAAAAAGACAGGATAAGTAACTTGTATTATTTTAAGCTATAAGCAAGGAGTGAGAGCAATGAGTTGGATTGAGTCGATTCAAAAAGCCATTAATTTTATCGAGCAGCATTTATTAGAAGACATTACGATTGAGCAGATTGCGCGTGAGGTGAATGCCTCTGTCTTTCATTTTCAACGAACATTTGCCATTTTAACGGATATGTCGATTGCAGAGTATATACGACGAAGAAGATTAACATTAGCTGCACAGGAATTAATAAATACAGAGCATAAAATAATCGATCTCGCCTACAAATATGGCTACGAAACTCCTGAAGCTTTTACAAAAGCGTTTCGCAAGCAGCATTATGTAACGCCTAGTGAAGCAAGAAAAGGGCAAGGACCATTACAATCATACAATCGCCTGGTGATTCAGGTAAGCTTGAAAGGAGTAGAACCAATGAAGTATAAAATCGTAGAAAAAGAGAAGTTTCAGATTGTTGGTGTGAAAAGAACGTACAATTGCCAAGATGGTGAGAATACAAGAGAAATTCCACTGTTTTGGCAAGAGGTCAATCAAAATGGCCTCGACCAGCAGCTTTTCCAATTAAATAATGGTAATATCCATGGAGTGCTAGGTGTTTGTGTACCAAATACAAGCCAAGGGCAAAAAGGCTTTATTGATTACTGGATTGCTACAGATCATGTAGGGGATGCAAAGGAGGGGCTTCTTACAATGGAAGTACCTGCCTCTAAATGGGTCATCTTTGAGGTGCATGGCCCTATGCCAGATGCGATGCAAAATACATGGAAGCAAATTTATTCAGAGTGGTTCCCATCCAATCCATACGAGCCAGCAGGAACAGCAGAGCTTGAGGTTTATCCTCAGGAGGATGCCTATAGCCCTGATGCCTACTCAGAAATTTGGATTCCGATTAAATAAAGACAAAATGGATTTGCCAAAAGATTAGCTTGGCAAATCCATTTTTTTAAGCTTTATGAGAAGAACCAAATAGCTGCATTTTCTCAATAACAACCTTTTCAATAGCATCCATACCTGGCTTTAAAATATCTGGTGGACTATATAAATTTGGATTGCTTGTTAAAATTCCACGAATTGCTTGCGCCCATGCTTGGTTACATTCTGTGTTAACGTTTATTTTGGCATGCCCACATTCAATCGTTTGAATAATTTGATGCTCAGGAATGCCAGAGCCACCATGTAAGGAGAGGGGGACATCCTTTAGATGGTCGGAAATTTCCTTCATTAAATCAAAGGCAAGCTGAGGCTCGCCCTGATAGGGTCCATGAACGGAGCCTAAAGCAGCGGCTAAGACATCAATATTCGTTGCCTCTACTAGCTGGTAGCATTCATTGGGGTCTGCATATTTAATGCCTGATGTCACGCCATCCTCTGTTCCTCCAACAGAGCCAATCTCTGCTTCCACGGAAACATTATAGTTTTTAGCGTAATCGACAACCTCACGAGTTGTCGCAATATTTTCCTCTAACGAAAGCTTAGAGCCGTCGTACATGACAGAACTATAACCTGCATCAATAGCTTCTTTACAGCGTTCAACCGTAAAGCCATGATCTAAATGCAAAACGACAGGCACTGTAATGTTCATTTCCTCTATCATTTTTTGCGCTGTAGCAGCGATTAAGTTAAAACCACCTAAGTAATCCACAATGCGATCTGATGATGCTAAAATAACAGGTGATTGTTGTTGTTCAGCAGCACGCAATATAGCTTCTATCCATTGGAAACTATTAATATTAAATTGTCCAATAGCATAGTGATTTTTTTTTGCTTCTAGTAGCAAATCCTTTAATATGACAAATCCCATAATATACACCTCGTTTTAAAAAGAGCTTGTTAATATTGCTTTGCTGCTTCACGTTGACGCTGATTTTCTTCGTAAGCTTTTTGAACGCTTTCATTGTTGGACACTTCAGCTACACCAACATTCCACCAAGCTTCGTAGCCATCTGTCATTGTTTTTGGTAATACCTTCATTTCAATTAATGTTGAAACAGTTTGCTTTTTAGCATCTTCAATTGCTAGCTTTAATTCTTCTACCGTATTTGCACGATAAACCTTTGCACCATAGCCCTCTGCAACCTTTGCATAATCAATATTTAAAAGCTGATTATCAGTAGTGCGGAATTCCGTAAAGAAGCTGCCACTACCATGCCCCATTTGTAAATTATTAATACAGCCAAAGCCAGCATTATCAAATAACATAATATTGATTTTTTTATTGTATTGCAGTGCAGTGACAAGCTCTGAATGAAGAAGAAGGAAGCTGCCGTCCCCAACCATTGCATAAACTTCTTTTGTCGGCTCTGCTAGTTTAGCCCCTAATGCCCCGGCAATTTCATAGCCCATGCAGGAGTAGCCGTATTCCACGTTATAGCTGTTTGGTGAGGTAGGGTTCCAAATGCGCTGCATATCGCCTGGTAAAGAGCCCGCTGCTGTGACAACAACGGCATCTTTATCTACCGTATCATTGATTGTGCATAATGCGGTTGTTTGTGCAAAGGTTGTATTAAGCGTATCAGCATATTCATTCATCATAGTCTGTGAAAAATGATTTTTAATTTCTGGATCAAAGCCTTCACGCGTAAATGTTATATTGCTTAAACGATTGCGTTCGGCTGTCCATTCATCTTTTAAGGCTGTAATTTGAGAGCCAAAATCTGATTGGTAGTCCTGCAATTCAGCCTCTAATAATTCAAGTGTTGCACGAACATCTGCTACAACTTGGAAGGCATCTAATTTATAGGCTTGGAAACGATTAATATTAATGTTTAAAAAGCTTGCATTATCAAAGTCAAAGGCTGTTTTTGAAGCTGTAGCAAAATCCGTATAACGTGTCCCTAAACCAATTACTAAATCTGCCTCTTTTGCAGCTTTATTGGCTGATAGCGTCCCCGTCACACCTAAACCACCTAAATTATTCGCAAAGTCTGCAGCAATCAGTGATTTACCTGCCTGTGTTTCCACTAAAGGGATATGACATTGTTCAGAGATGCGTGCTAATACTTCTTGTGCCTGAGAGTATTTCGCGCCACCACCAACTACAAAAATAGGTCGTTTACTATTTTTAATAAGCTCAATCGCACCTTGTAGCTCCCGTGCGACAGGTGCTTTACGATCTACGTAATGAACACGCTTTTTAAAGAACGATTCATCATAATCAAATGCCTCACCTTCAACATCTTGCCCAATGCAAATTGTTGCTGGGCCTGCAGTTGCTGGGTTTGTCATCACTTCAAATGCACGAATAAGGCTAGACATTAATTGCTCTGGGCGTGTCACACGATCCCAATAACGGGAAACAGCACGCAACGCATCATTAGTAGAAATATCTGCACTATGCTCATGCTCTATTTGCTGTAATACAGGATTTGGCTGTCTGCTAGAGAAAACATCACCTGGCAAAAACAGTACAGGAATATTATTGGCTAATGCTGTACCTGCTGCGGCTGCCAGATTAGCAGAGCCGGGACCTACAGAAGTTGTCACAGCATAAATCTGTTGACGTAGCTTTTGCTTACTAAAGGCAATAGCTGCATGTGCCATTCCTTGCTCATTTTTTCCTTGGTAAATGTTTAAGCCTTCTCCATATTGCTCTAGTGCTTGCCCGATTCCTAACACATTACCATGACCAAAAATCGTAAAGATGCCATCTACAAATCGAAATTCCTCTCCATCAACATGGATATATTGCTGCTGTAAAAATTTAACGAGTGCTTGCCCTGTTGTTAGGCGAATTTTTTTTCTCATCTCTTGAACCTGCTTTCTAAAAGGAAGTATTAAGAACGCTCTTGAATCAGTTGTTCAATCTCTGCTACAGTTGGCATTGCTTCAGATGAGCTATGTTTACTGACAACAATTGAAGCGGAAGCGCTACCATATTTTAAAGCAGTTTCATAGTCTTTTCCGCTGACAATAGCGTATAAGAAAGCAGAGGCATATGAATCACCAGCACCAAATGTTTTCAGCACCTTTGTTTTATATGCTTGTCCATGATGAACCGCTCCATTTGGTTCATAGGCATAAGAGCCATCCACGCCATGCTTAATCACCACTAATTCTGCACCATGTGCAAATAAATGCTTGACTGTTTCATCATTGTTGCCTGATGTAGATGAGTTTTCCATGACATCATATTCATCGCGTGTACCAATCACAACATCTGAAAGCTCTGCTACTAATGAATAATAAATAGACGTTTCCTCTTGTGAACGCCAAGTATAAGGTCGATAATCTAATTCGAAAATAACTTTCACAGCATGCTTTTTCGCTAGACTAATCGCTTTAATCACTGCTTCACGAGAAGGGCTAAGGGCAAGAGCTGTACCTGAAACAAGTAAAATTTTTGCCTTTTTAATATAGTCTTCATTTACTTCAGACGGCTCTAAATATAAATCTGCTACATTATCACGATACATTAAAATACTACATTCACTAGGACTAAGAATTTCTGTAAAAGCTAAGCCTGCCTTACGCCCTTCTGTATCAAATACCATATTGGACGTATCGACGCCTTTTTCACTCATATATTGTTGGATAAAACGCCCATGTTGATCTTGGGGAATTTTTCCAATAAAGCCAGCTTTTAAGCCAAGCTTACTGCTACCGATGGCAATATTAGCAGGCGAGCCACCAACATATTTTGTGAAAGTCATTGTTTCTTCCATTGGGCGATTGTATTCATTTGCATTTAAGTCAATGCAAGCACGACCAATTGCGATAATATCAAGCTCTCTATCTTGATTAAATGTAAGTGCCATTGAACTCTCTCCTTTTAAATAGATGAAATAAATCGTATTGCTTTATGGACGATGAATAATCCATTCATGATCTGGATCATTATGGAATTTCCAAATGCGTGTTGGGCCAGCCATCACATTTAAGTAATAGGAAGCATAGCCATCAGGAACGCCTACAGGATGATAGCCTTTTGGTACAAGAACAACATCGCCATGTTCAACAGCCATTGTTTCATCTAATGAACGATCATCAGTGTAAACACGCTGGAAAATAAATCCTTGCTGCGGATCAATTTCATGGTAGTAGCTTTCCTCTAAAAATGATTCATCAGGTAAATTATCCTGGTCATGCTTATGAGGAGGGTAGCTTGACCAATTCGCTGCTTCTGTAAATACTTCTACAACAAGCAAGCTGTTTGCTGATGGGTCTGAATCAGGTAAAATATTATGCACCAAACGCTGATTATTATATTGACCGCGATGTTCTACGCCGTTATCAGATGCTTTAATAAGCTTCGTTGGTAATGCTTGATCGGATGGGGCATAGCAAAGAGCAACACGCGCCTTTGTATTTGCTGTAATTTGCACTGTTTTATGATGGGAAACATAGACACTATCTGTTGGTATTCTTGCAAAAACAGATTCACGTGTGCCGATTTCCTCATAGCTTTCTTGACCATCTGTAACACTGATTTTGCCAGTAACTGCAACAATGCATAGCTCTAAATCTGTTAATGCTTCTTCATAAACTGCCTGTGGCTCCAAATCGAGCATTTTAAAGCCGACATAGACTAATTCAGAGTTTTCCTTCGTTACCTCATGGATAAGTGTTACACCTTCAGCAATCATTTTATTTTCAGGTTTTCTAAGTAATTGACTCATTGACAGTCTGCCTCCTCGTTAGAAAGATACATGTAGAAAAAAGAAGGGAAGTGGGGGGAACTTCCCTTCTTAATTTAATAAGCCTAATTAGGAAAAATCAGGCTCATTATAGCGAGCAGTAACAACCTTTTTACGTGTATAGAAGTCTACACCGTCTTTTCCGTTGGCATGTAAAGTTCCGTAGAATGAAGACTTCCAGCCAGAGAATGGGAAGAATGCCATTGGTGCTGGTACACCTAAGTTGATACCTAACATACCTGCATCGATATTTTCACGGAAGTAACGAACAGATAATGCGCTTGTTGTAAATAAACATGCACCATTTGCGAATTCCGATTGGTTTGCGTATTCAACAGCCTCTTTTAAGTTTTTCACACGTACAATAGATAGCACTGGCGCAAAAATTTCCTCTTTCCAAATGGTCATATCTTGCGTTACATTTTCAAAAATTGTTGGGCCTACAAAATAACCGTCCTCATTTTGCTCACCACGCCCATCGCGTACAAGCGTAGCACCTTCAGCAATCCCTTTTTCAATGTAATTTAATGTACGTTGTTTGGCATCTTCGCGAATAACAGGACCTAAGAAAATGCCATCATCTAAACCATTACCCATTGTAATGTCATCTGCAGCTTTTTTAAGGCGAGCGATTAACGCATCTGCAATGGATTCCTCAACCGTCACGACTGCACACGCCATACAGCGCTCACCAGCAGAGCCGAATGCTGCACTAATAATTTCTTTTGTCGCTAAGTCTAAATCTGCATCGGCTAATACAGTTGTATGGTTTTTAGCACCTGTTAACGCTTGTACACGCTTTAGGTTTTGGCTTGCACGTTTATAAACATATTCACCAACTGGCTTAGAACCAACAAATGATACAGCTTTCACAACTGGATGATCTAAAATCCCATTTACCACATCATGAGCGCCATGTACAATGCTAAATACACCCTTTGGCAAGCCAGCTTCATCTAATAATTGTGCCAATCGTTCAGCTAGTAATGGGGTTTTTTCAGATGGCTTTAAAATAAATGCATTACCAAGCGCGATTGCCATTGGAAACATCCAGCAAGGAACCATCATTGGGAAGTTGAATGGTGCAATACCGCCAACTACGCCGATAGGGTAGCGATAATTTGTTGCCTCAATATCAGAAGCGATCGTGGCAAGCGAATCACCCATCATTAACGTAGGGGCACCTGCAGCAAATTCTACGTTTTCAATACCACGACCAACCTCACCAAGTGCCTCTGTATAGCTTTTACCATTTTCCTTTGTAATTAAAGTCGCAAGCTCCTCCTGATGCTCCTGTAGTAAGTTGTGATATTTGAATAGCACTCGTGCACGACGAACAACAGGCGTTTTGCCCCATTTTATTTGCGCTTCCTGTGCCTTTTGTACAGCCTCTTCAAAATCTTCTGAAGTAGAAAGTGGTACTTGTGCTAATACTTCTTTTGTCGCCGGATTGTATACATTCTCATATTGATCTGTTTTACTATCTACCCATTCACCATTAATAAAGTTTTGTAGTTTTCTTGACATTATAAACTCCTCCTTATATTGACAAAGACTAATAGAGCCCTTGAAAAATTTTTATTTATAGTTCACCAGTTAAAAACTGGGCTTGCCCAAAGCCGAAGCTCCATTCGCCTGCACCATTTGTCACAAATGTCACCATTACATCCTTTGGCTCAATATGACAATTTTCTTGGAGAGCAGCCGTTAGTAATTGGTAAAATTCCTTTTTCATCTTATCTGTACGCTGTGTACTAATAATAGTAAAGACCACAACATTGTTGCTTCGTTCAAAGCCAAGCCCTGTGTCCTCAATAATCATTTCCT
Source organism: Lysinibacillus sp. FSL K6-0232 (assembly GCF_038008325.1). NCBI lineage: Bacteria > Bacillati > Bacillota > Bacilli > Caryophanales > Bacillaceae > Lysinibacillus > Lysinibacillus sp. FSL K6-0232. Next base: position 1,297,368 of record NZ_JBBOYW010000001.1, read on the forward strand.
CAGGCTCATGCTGTGTCACAATTTGATAGCGGTCGCCCTCAGGTACTTGAAATGCTTGTAAAATAACAGTATGTGCTATATTCAAAAGCAGCTTTAATTCGTCTTTTGTTCGCCCTTTGATTACATCAATTTTAACTAAAGGCATTTCCCCACTCCCTTATTGCTTTTAAGAAACAATAAAACAGAATATTTTTTCTTGATTGTTAATTCAGTTATCTCGCTTCTTGTGACGAGTATAACATATAAAATTCAGAAAGTTAACAATAAAATGATTAAAAAATGATACATTTTGGGTTTTATTTGATTATTTTATGGTAAACTTTGATGGTGTATAGCGTAATTATATGGTCGTAAGGAGGTCTTTAGGTAATGTTGAGAAGGGATAAGAAATTTAGTAGAGTGCTTGATGGCAGGGAATAAAGGAAGATTGAGCATAACGAAAGTATTTGCATAATTATAGAGCATTTAGGGAAAAGAAATAAAAATAATGATGAATGCCAATTTTATTCTATGATATAGTATGTAAAATAATAATAATGATAAATGTATAAGAAATTGGTCAACTAATGAGTTGATTTTGGTTGTATACACTATAGAAAATAGCGAGGAGAATGCCCTATGATGAAATCACAACGGATTAAGGCGATTTTAGACTATGTAAGGCAAAAAGAGTCAGCATCATTGGATGAGCTTGTAGAAGTATTTAATGTTTCTAAAAATACGATTCGACGAGATATTCAAGAATTAGCAGAAAACGGGAAAATTACTAAGATACATGGTGGTGTATCGATTGCTAATTCTCAAACAGTGCCCTATCAGGATCGCAAGGTAAAAAAGTTACATGAAAAAAAGCTATTAGCACAGCTTGCAGCACAGTTTGTAGAGGATGACGATATTATTTTTATTGATTCTGGCACAACAACGCTAGAAATGCTGGATTTTATAAAAGATAAAAGAATTACTATTATCACAAACAATCTTGATTTTACATTAGATGCAACATACTATCCGAATTTAAGCATTTATTCAATGGGTGGTATGTTTGAGCGTTCTACGCGCTCTTATGTAGGGACAGAGGGTGTGGAAAACCTTTGTAAATACAATTTCAATAAAGCATTTATGGCGTCTACAGGCATTTCATTACCAAAGGGGATTACAAATTCCGCTCCATTAGAAACGCCTATCAAAACAAAAGTAATTGAAAGAAGTGAACAAGTTTTTGTACTTGTAGATCATAGTAAGTTTGGCAAGTATTCATTAACAACGTATTGTGATTTTACTCAAATTGATTATTTAGTCACTGACCGAAAGCCAGATGATAGTTATTTGAATCATAGTAAAGAATATAATTATAAAATTTTATATCCTGAAAAATAGTCTTTTTAAATAATGATATTTTAAGTATTGCGGAGTGATAAGGTGAAGAAATGGGATCAGTCGCTATTTTTAGTTATTGCATTTATTTTTTGGTTTGCTCATTTTTTATATATACCAATGCTATCTCCGTATATTGAGCAGCTTGGAGGAACATTTACCTTTACTGGTATTGTGCTAGCGAGCTATGGCTTAATGCAATTTTTATTTCGTGTGCCAATTGGTATTGGTTCAGATTTATTAAATAATCGAAAACTATTTGTTGTGCTAGGGATGGCTATTAGTACAGCGAGCTGCTTAGCCTTTGCGCTTACAGCAAGCTTGGAATGGGTATTAATTTCCCGTGCATTAGCTGGTATTGCTGCAGCAACATGGGTTGCCTTTACAATTTTATTTGCTAGCTATGCTGCAGATGACAGGCTACATAGCGCAATGGGCAATCTATCCTTTGCACTTGTCTTTGCACAATTGCTGGGAATGGCATTTAGTGCATGGCTTGTTGAGGCGTTTGGGTGGAGTGCGCCATATTGGATTGGTACAATATTAGGAAGTATTGGGCTACTGCTGTCCTTCTTTATTTCAGAAGGGCATAAAAGGACGGCAAACAAGCCTATTAAGCTACGTGAATTAGGCACAGTTGTCAAAGAGCCGATGCTATTGAAGGTGTCACTACTTTCTATTTTTGCTCATAGCATTATTTTTACAACGATGTTTGGATTTACGACAGCCTATGCATTAGCGAAAGGGTTACGACCAGCTGAAATCAGTCTTGTTGTATTTGCCTTTATGATCCCACATGCCATCGCTACATTAATGAGTGGGAAACCAATTATGTTGAAAATCGGTAAGTGGCGTATCTTGCAGCTAGCTTTTTTAACGACTGCCATCTTTACAATGATGATGGCGCTTATTGATACGAAAATATTTTTTTTATTGCTACAGATGATTAATGGCTTTGCTTTAGGTCTGTTATTCCCATTATTTTTAGGGATGGCTGTAGAGGAAATACCATATGAGAAGCGCGCAACAGCGATGGGTGCATATCAGGCTATTTATGCAATCGGCATGTTTGTTGGACCGTTTTTAGCAGGGCTACTCAATACTTCATTTGGCTTAGAAGCAAGCTTTTATTTTGCTGGCTGTATCGGCATATTAGGATTTATTTGTAGCCTTTTATGGTCTAGAAAGATACCAATTAATCTGTAATAGGGAGTGTTAAGCATGGTGAAAAAAGTACAACTTGGTCAAACAGAGCTTTATGTGAATCCAATTGGTTTTGGTGCAAATGCAGTAGGGGGGCATAATCTATACCCAAATTTAAATGAGGAAGAGGGTCTCGATTTAGTACGTACAGCACTTCAACAAGGGGTCAATTTTATTGATACTGCTTTTATCTATGGTCCAAAGCGTTCTGAGGAGCTAATTGGTGAAGTCGTAAAGGAGCAGGGGAATCGAGCGGAAACGATTATTGCAACAAAGGCTGCCCATGTATTAAATCAGGAAAATAAAAAATTTAATAATCATCCTACCTTTTTAAAAACGGCTGTAGATGAGGCACTTGGACGACTTCAAACTGATTATATCGATCTGTTTTATATTCATTTTCCAGATAATGATACACCAAAGGATGAGGCGGTTGGCGCATTAAAAGAGCTAAAGGATGCTGGGAAAATTCGCGCAATCGGTGTATCTAATTTTTCATTGCAGCAATTGCAGGAGGCAAATAAAGATGGCTATGTAGACGTTGTACAAGGTGAATATAATTTATTATTGCGTGATGCGGAACATGAGCTATTCCCCTATTTAAAGGAGCAGCATATTTCATTTGTGCCCTATTTTCCTTTAGCATCAGGCTTACTAACAGGTAAATTTAATGAACAGGCAACATTTGATGACTTACGCCAAGGGCTGCCATACTTCCAAAAAGAAGTTTTCGCTTCAAACTTGGCAAAGGTGGAGCAGCTTCGTCCAATTGCGGCTGCTAAGAACATTGAAATCGCTCATCTTGTACTAGCATGGTATTTAACACGTGAAGTCATCGATGTTATTATTCCAGGTGCAAAGCGAGCAGAGCAGCTTTTAAATAATTTAAAAACATTGGATGTCCAGTTAACGGCTGAAGAAATCCAATTGATTGATACGATTTTTAGTAAGTAAATAATGTTAAAAATCAGGCTATGCTGTAGAATATAGCCTGATTTTTTTATTTTCTCCTTAAACTATCTGTAATAGAAAACAGGGGAGAGTAGCAGGGATTCCTTCAGCTCAGAATCAATAAAGCTGTCCTATAATTGCCTGACTAACATATTAAATATGACTGAGCATGATCAAATAGATGAAGACGCCATATCGATTTTACTGCATAAAATTCTTTATGAATTAAAGAAGCTATCGAATCAAGTAGATGGCGCTCAAGTACATACAATTAGAAGTGCCATCCAATATCTTGAAAGTCACTATCAACAACCTATAACATTACATGATTTAGCTGATTATGCAGGATTAAGCTCCTATCATTTTTAAAGAATCTTTAAAAAGCATATGAGCTGCTCACCCTATCAATATTTAATTAGTTATCGTATTAATCATGCTAAAAGGCTTTTACATAATACAAATTTATCAATTCAAGAAATTGCCTATGCTAGTGGCTTTAATAATGTCCCTAGTTTTATACAAATGCTTAAAAAGCACACAAATCTATCACCTAAAAAATTCAGAGAAATCAAGTTTTAAAGGTTATAGAAAGCTATCGGCAAACTTAAATAATCCCAAGAAAATGCATCGAGATGAGCTTCTCGATGCATTTTGTTTATCCCGTATTAATGGGCTGTAAAACTCCCACTGATTGAAGATTCACTTTATTTTCAAAAATGAATATCCCGAAATTTTTTAGGGGAGAGGTGAACATGCTTTTTAAAGGTTGTAATAAAATGAGAGGTGCTATTAAAGCCACACATAAATGCAATTTCGTTAATGGTGGAATTGGAATTGTGCAGCATCTTTTTTGCCTGATTAATACGATAGTTAATTAAATATTGCACAGGACTACAATCTAAATGCTTATTGAATATTCTTGTAAAATAATAAGGGCTTAAATAAACATGATTTGAAATATCCTCTAATTTAATATCTTTATGATAGTTGCTTTCAATAAAATGAACTGCTTGCCGCACTTTTTTTTCACTCGTATCATTATTTAATTGAGAGAATTGATTTAGCTCACACAATATATGCTGGATGTAGAGTGAAATATAATGTTCATCTAAATGATTTGTTTCTGCCATTCGTAAAATACGATTCATATAGTCTAAAATAATATGTTGCTCCTCAATTGCATAGACACAGTCGTGTTTATTGTACAGCAAATCAAAATACTCTCGACTAGCATTTCCAGAAAAATGAAACCAATCAAAAATTGTATGGTCAGTAATTGCTTCATAACAATGTGGAAAATGGCAATCAAGAAACACAAAGGAGTTAGCAGCAGCTATAAATTCCTTTCCTTTATGTTGGATTTTCATTTGCCCTTGCTTAATATACAGAAATAAAAAACTATGAAAATTTTCCCTTGTTATTTTATATTCTGTTGTGCAATGAAATGTACCAGAGTAGATAATATAGTACAAGTTTTCCTTTGTAAATTCGTTTGCCATTGTAAAAAATATCTTTGATTGAGGTAGCGTACCTTGATCATGTGCCTTCATTACAGCCAACCCCTTATTTGTGAATGTATAACATTATCATAATTCAGCTTTCTATAAAGGGCAATATATCTAAATTTTTCGGCAATATACCATAATGACTTTCAAAAGGAACTATACTATTATGTCATTACGCAGAAGATATTGTTATTTCTGAATTTTTCGTGAACGATATATGAAGGAGGAATTTTCATGGATGTTAGAATCGGATTAATTGGTGCAGGATGGATGGGAAAAGCTCATACAAGCGCTTTTGCAAACGCTTTAATGGCATTTGGGCCTGAGTATGGTACACCTGTTTTTGAAGTAGTATCAGATGTGAGTGAGGACGCTGCAAAGGCAGCTAAAGAGCAGCTAGGCTTTGCGAGATATACAACAAGCTGGGAGGAAGTAATTCAAGACGAGCGTGTAGATTTAATTGATATTGCAACACCGAATGCTTTTCATTATGAAATTGCTAAGGCAGCATTAACACATGGAAAAAATGTTTACTGTGAAAAGCCTTTAACGTTATCTGCTGAACAATCTGTTGAGTTAGCACAGCTTGCAAAGGACAAAGGGGTTGTCAACTATGTAGGTTATAACAATGTTATGAATCCTGCAAATGCCTATATCAAAACATTAATCGATAAAAATAAGCTAGGCAAAATTGTTAAATTTTCTGGTACATATGATCAGGATGGGCTACTAGACGCATCGTTACCAATTACTTGGAGACATATTAATAAGTTTTCAGGTTCTGGCGCATTAGGTGATCTTGGCTCACATTTATTAAGTATCTCTCAATATCTACTAGGAAATATTGAAAATGTAAACGCTTTATCAAAAATTATTATTCAAGAGCGCCCTGTAAAAGTAGGTTCAGCAGAAATGGCTGAAGTAGAAAATGATGACGTAATCAGTATTTTGGCAAACTATCAAAATGGCGCAATTGGTATGATCTCGGCTAGCCGAATTGCTGCTGGTCGAAAAAATTATTTAGCCTATGAAATTCAAGGTACAGAAGGCTCTGTCTACTATTCATTAGAAAATATGAATGAGGTACATGTCTACTTTACAGGAGATGACTCGGCTGATCGTGGTTTCCGCAAAGTATTTTTAGGACCAGATCATAAAGGATACAGCGCCTTTTATCCAGCAGCAGGTATTGCGATTGGCTACAACGATATGAAGGTTTTAGAAGCACATGAACTATTAGCTGCTGTTACAAAAGGAACTTCCTATGCTTGTGATTTTGAATTTGGAGCAAACATTGATAAAACAGTTAGCGCTATTTTAGTATCAGCACAAGAGCAAAGATGGATCAATGTACACGAAAAAGGAGGAATCACAGTATGAACATAAAGATCGGCAGTGCACCAGATTCTTGGGGCATATGGTTTCCTAACAATGACAAACAAACACCATGGGAAAGATGCTTAAACGAAATGCATGAGGCAGGCTATCAAGGCATAGAGCTTGGACCTTGGGGCTATTTACCAAATAATTATGAGCAATTGAAGGCAGAGCTAGACAAAAGAAATTTAAGCTTAACAGCTACGACATTAGTGGGGGATTTAACCTCTTCCGAAAAGACGGATGAACTAATTGCATTATTGGATGAGATGAGTGCTGTTCAATTAAAATTTCCGACAGCTAAATATGTTGTATTAATTGATGATTGCTATACAGATTTATTTACAGGTGAGCTAGTGCGTTCACCACAGCTAAACGATGAAGAATGGCAGCACTTTGTAGCAAATATTGATCGTATTAAAGACTATGCAAAGGAAAAATACGACTTAGAGGTTGTTTTCCATCCACATGCACAAAGTCATATTGAAACAGAGGAGCAAATCGAACGTTTATTGCAAGATAGCGATATTAATCTTTGTTTAGATACTGGCCATCATGCTTATACGGATGGTGATCCTGTCGAGTTTATGCGTAAATATCATCAGCGCATTCCTTATTTACATGTGAAAAGCTGTGATTTAGCGGTGCGAGAAAAAATGAAGACTGAAAATTGGTCCTTTGCCAAGGCAGTTAGTGAGGATATTATGTGTGAGCCTGAAAAGGGTGTTGTGGATTTTGAGGCATTTGTCCAAGTATTAAAAGATATTGATTATCATGGCTGGGCAGTTGTAGAGCAAGATATGTATCCTGCTCCATTTGATAAACCATTCCCCATTGCTAAAAGAACATATGACTATATTAGTCGACTATTAGAGGAATAGATTGTATGTGTGCAGAAAAATACATTTTTTCTGCACACCCTACTTTATCATTGCCCCGTTTACATAAGTGAATGATAAAAAAATGGTTATTTTATTGTGAAAATTAAATGAAAAATAGTTATTTTTCTTGAAAATAATGATTGCTTTATTAGTAATAATATGAAAAAATATGGTTAATTTATTGGTATGTGTTGGTGAATTGATGATTTTTTGTGAAAAAAATTTAGAAAAACTAAATTTTGTTAGTATAATAATTTGAATTGTTAGATTATTACGTATAAATAGGATATTTACTTGAAAATACTATGTTTTGTAGTAATAGCAACCTATGAATTTTGTTACTTTAAAATAAGAAAAATAGGCATAAATGACAAAATCATAGCTATTACAAGAAAATTATATATTGATTTATTTTTCACAATTTTGTAATATTCAATTTAAGTAAGCGCTTAACTAGATGTATTTTCCTATTATGAAAAGGGGTGATGACCATGAATTGGGGTATTATTAGTGCTGCTAATATTGCATACGATGAGGTTGTTCCAGCTATTCGCCGCTCAGCTACTTCTAAACCATATGCACTTGCTACAAAAACAAAGGACAAGGCACAACGTTTTCAAATTACTAATGTTTATGCCACATATGAAGGTTTATTAGCTGATAAAAATATAACATCTGTATATATACCATTACCGAATGCATTGCACCATGATATGGTGATTAAATCATTAAAATCTAATAAACATGTGCTAGTGGAAAAGCCTGCGACGATTTCACTGGAGGAAATGCAGCATATTGCAGCAACCGTACAGGAAACAGGTCGATATTTTTTAGAAGGCTTTATGTACCAATATCATGAGCAACATAGTAAGATGCGAGAATTATTGCCTTTAATTGGAGAGATAGTACATATTAAAGCTCATTTTTCGTGGTTATTAGAAAATAAAGAAGATATTCGCTTAAATCCATCCTTAGGTGGAGGAGCAATGTATGATGTTGGCTGCTATTGTATGCATGCGATTACACAGTTAATTGGCTTTAAGCCAGTAGCCATTAGTATGGTCAGCAATACGCTTTCTGATATAACGGTTGATCGTACTAGTATTTGTACAATGGTTGATAAGCATGGAAAAACGGCAACCTTTACTTGTTCAATGGAAATGCCATTTCTTGATTACTATGAAATTGTTGGCGAAAAGGGCATGTTGAAAGTTTTGCATAGCTTCCGTCCTGATGTTTCAAAAAATGGCAAAGGCATTGTAGAGCTCTACAACCATGCAGGAGATTTATTAGAGCAGCATGCTATTTGGGATGATCAATATTTAAGACAAATCGAACACTTTGAACAGCAAGTAAATAGTCAAATAGCTTGTGAAAATAGCTTACAGCAATCACTTGAGCTAGCACACTATTTAGAGCAAGCCTATAAATCTGCTTATCAAAAAGGCAAGTTGATGGAAGTGGGGGATATACAACATGCTTAATGTAGCTGTTATTGGATTAGGAAGATTAGGGCGTTGGCATACCTTTAATTTACAGAAAATTAAGAATGTTAATCTTGTAGCTGTTTGTGATTATTCAATCGAAGTTGCACAGCGTGTTGCAACAGAGGCTGGAGTGCCACATTTTACAAATGATGTGGATGAAATTATGCATAATGAGCAAGTGCAAGCAGTTGTGATTGTTACTTCTACAAGTACACATTATGAAATTATTTTAAAGGCAATTGCTGCCAAGAAAGCTATTTTTGTAGAGAAACCCTTAACCATTAATATGGAAGAATCTTTACTTATTCAGCAGGAAATTGAAAAAACAAATATATTTTGTCAAGTAGGCTTTATGCGACGCTTTGACGATGATTATGTAGAAGCAAAGAGAATGATTGAGGCAGGCGCAATTGGCAAGCCGCTTTACTTTAAAGGCATTAGTCGCGATCCAGTTGCACCAGATATAAGCTTTATTCCACGTAGTGGCGGCTTATTTATTGATTTATGTATTCATGATTATGATTTAGCCCGCTTTTTAATGGGCACAGAAGTGAAAGCGATTTCTGCGTTTGGTTGTACCATTAAATATCCTGAGCTAGCACAATATGATGATGTAGACCAAGGTTTCACACATCTTCAACTTGTCAATGGTGCTGCAGGAGATATAGAAGGAAGCCGTTGCGCGTACTATGGCTATGATATTCGAACTGAAATTATCGGTTCAGAGGGCACGCTGCTTATTGGAAGCACAAAAAAATCAAATGTTCATATTTTAACACCACAAGGCAATTTGCATGAAATTATTCCTGCATTTCCGCAACGTTTTGAATCTGCTTATGTCAATGAGTTAAGCGCTTTCGCTGAGGCTGTTCTCAATGAAGCGCCATCACCTGCAACTGTTAAGGATAGTATAAAGGCTTTACAAATTGCTTATGCAGCAACAGCCTCATATAAAGAACAGGGAAAAATAATGACAATCGAGCACTAGAAAGGGAGAGTGTTAACGATGCCTGAAGAAATACTTGTAATGAAAGATGTTTATAAAAGCTTCCAAAATAACCATGTATTAAAGGGAGTAAATCTAGGTGTTCGACGCGGGGAAGTACATGTATTATTAGGCGAAAATGGTGCTGGAAAATCCACACTCATCAAAATTATTACAGGTGCCTATGCAATGGATAAAGGTGAAATGTTTTGGGAAGGTAAGCCTGTTCGCATTACTGGGCCAATATCAGCTATGGAGCTTGGCATTGCGACCATTTATCAGGAATTAAACGTTATTCCAGAGCTAGCTGTATATGAAAATATCTTCTTAGGACGAGAGCTAAAAAAGGGTGGCAAATTTGGCATACTTGATCGGGCAACAATGATTAAGCAAGCTGAGGAGCTATTAACACGTTTAGGGCAAGATCCGAAATTAGCGACAGTTCCGCTTAGTAAATTAGGGATTGGTCAACAGCAGCTTGTAGAAATTGCTAAAGCATTAATTTTAGATGCGAAAGTATTAATTATGGATGAGCCAACAGCAAGTTTAAGTGGTGTGGAGGTAGAGCAGCTTTATAAAATTGTGGAGCAACTACGAGCTGAAGGCATGGCTATAGTATTTATTTCCCATCGCTTTGAAGAGATTCAGCGCTTAGGAGATCGTATTACGATTTTACGTGATGGACAAGGTGTTGAAACGGTAGAGGTTGCCACAACACAGCAAGATTATTGGATTGAGTTAATGGTAGGTCGCTCGCTTGATGAGAAATTCCCTAAAAAGGAATTCGTGCAAGGAGATGTTGGCTTTAAAGTTGAGAACTTTAAAGTGACAGCAAACTCGCCAGCCTTAAATATGGAAATTCATTACGGAGAAATTTTAGGGATTTCTGGGTTAGTAGGAGCGGGACGAACAGAGCTAGCACGAGCTATTTTCGCTGCTGATAAACGACATTCTGGAGAAATTTATATTGATGGTGTGAAGCGAACAATTAATAATCCTCGTCAAGCAATTGAAGCAGGTATTGCTTTTATTACAGAGGATAGAAAATCAGAGGGGTTATTGTTAGATTTACCACTTGATTTTAATGTTTGTTTAGCAAATATGAAGGCATTTAAGGGAGCTGGAAAGCTATTAAATCCTGCTGAAATGCGGAAAGAGGCAGCTAAATACGTCAAGGAATTACAAATTCGTCCAAGCAGCATTGACTTAAATGCACGCAACTTTAGTGGTGGTAATCAGCAAAAAGTAGTCATTGCTAAATGGCTTTGTACAAAGGCGAAAGTTTTTATCTTTGATGAGCCAACGCGAGGAATTGATATTGGAGCAAAAGTTGAAGTATATCGTTTAATGAATCATTTAGTTGATGAAGGTGCACTTGTATTGATGATTTCATCTGATTTGCCAGAAATTTTAGGTATGTGTGATCGCGTGTTAGTGATGAATCAAGGTGATATTACAGCGAATTTACCAATTGCTGAAGCAACGCAGGAAACCATTATGAAAGCAGCAACAATTGGGGCATAGCGTTTGGAGGAGGAGTAGTATGAACGAAGTAACTGAAACGACGTTGAAAGTAGAAGAAAAAGAACAAGGCTGGAAGAAAATATTAAGTAAATTTGGTTCACTTTTGGCATTAATCATTTTAATGGTTGTTTTGACGATTACATCTGATAAATTCCTGACCGTCAGTAACCTGATGAATATTGCAAGACAATCGTCTATTAATGCTTTACTAGCAATTGGTATGCTACTACCAATTTTAACAGCCGGTATTGACTTATCGGTAGGCTCGATTTTAGCGGTGTCCATTATGATTATGGGGATTGTTGCCGTTAATATGGAAATGGGTGCATTAGCTGGAATTGCTGTTTGTTTAATTGTTGGGGCAGCCTTTGGTTTACTAAATGGTTTATTATTAACGAAATTACGCTTACCACATCCATTTATTTCAACATTAGGAACAATGAATATTGCGCGTGGTATTGCCTTAATTATTACGGCAGCCGCACCCATTGCTGGCTTCCCATACTTGGTTCAATTTTTAGGCAGTGAGTTTGTAGGACCTATTCCAGTTAGCTTCTTATTAGTCATTGTTGTCTATATTATCTTCCATATTTTCCTTACACGTACTCAAACAGGGCGCTATATTTATGCGATCGGTGGCAATAAAGAAGCAGCACGCTTATCGGGGATTAATGTAGATCGAGTATTAATTATTGTTTATACAATTAGTGGTTTTATGGCAGCTTTAGCTGGATTAGTCATGGTAGGACGTGTAAACTCAGCCTTCCCATTAGCAGGGCTTTCCTATGAGTTAGATGCAATTGCTGCTGTTATTATTGGTGGCGCGAGCTTCTTTGGTGGGGTAGGAACTGTCTGGGGGACATTAATTGGGGCATTGATTATTGCAGTGCTCCGTAACGGGCTAAATTTACTGAATGTTTCGGCGGATTTCCAAATGACGGTTATTGGTATCGTTATTATCGCTGCCGTTTTTGTAGATGTTTTACGTCAGCGTAAATCTAAATCCAATTAGTGATGTTAGTAAAAAAATATATAAATGAATTTGGAGGCTATTAAATATGAAAAAAGTATTCAAACCATTCCTATCTTTTGCTTTAGTAAGCTCGTTATTTTTAGCAGCATGTGGCGATGATTCGTCATCAGGCTCAGATTCAGGTTCAAGTTCAGGCTCAGATGGTGATAAAAATGTATCAGTTGTTTTAAAAACGGTTTCAAGTCCTTACTGGAAATATGTAGAGGCTGGTGCTAAAAAAGCAGGTGAGGATTTAGGCGTTAATGTAACAGTTGTTGGTCCTTCTGCTGAATCTGAAGTTATTCAGCAAGTAAATATGTTGGAGGATCAAATTAGCCAATCACCTGATGCTATTTTAATTTCACCAACGCAGCCAGATACAGTTATTCCTGCATTGGAAAGAGCAGCAAAGGATATTCCAGTTATTTTAGTAGACTCCGATGCAGATTTTGAAGGAAAAGTATCATTTATCGGTACTGAAAACTACAATGCTGGCGTTGAAGGTGGTAAACAATTAGCAAGTTTGTTGCAATCAGGGGATAAGGTTGTACTTATTTCAGGGGCACTAGGAAATCCTGCAACAGATGATCGCATTAAAGGTGCTAAAGAGGCATTAGAGGAAGCGGGAATGGTGGTTGTTTCTGAACAGCCAGCAGATAGTGATAAAACAAAGGCAATGTCTGTTATGGAAAATATTTTAGAGAAAGACCAAGATGTTAAAGGTGTATTTGCAGCAAGTGATGATATGGCATTAGGTGCATTGCGCGCAGTTCAGGCGAGGGACTTAGATATTAAAGTGTTTGGTGTAAATGGTGATGAAGAGGCTGTTAATTCCATTTTAGAGGATGGCTTAACAGGATCAGTTGCGCAAAATCCATACGATATGGGCTACCAAGGTGTAGAAATTGCTGTAAAAGCAGCGGCAGGTGAGTCTGTGGAGGAACGTATAGATAGTGGGATTACGATTATTACAAAAGAAAATGCACAGGAGCACTTAGATTTCTTAAAATCTATTAGTAAATAACAAGATAGCTATAATATGATTGCGATTATAGGTTATATTAGTAGGGACATCATTAAATAAAAGGAGTAATCAATGAAAAAATCAACTATTTATGATGTGGCAAAAAAAGCTAATGTATCAATTGCTACTGTTTCAAAGGTTGTCAACAATAAAGGACAAATCAGCGAAAAAACACGCAATCATATTAAGCAAGTAATGCAAGAAATGGATTATGAGCCAAGCACTATTGCAAAAGCATTATCAGGAAAAGAAACAAAAACACTTGGTGTAGTCGTACCAAATATTGCAAACCCCTTTTTTGGAGAAATTACACGCGCTTTAGAAAATAAAGCGCGTGAGATTGAATATGCCATTATTATTTGTAGCACATATAATCAGTCAGAGCGAGAAAAGGAATATATTAATTTACTGTTAAAAAAGCAGGTAGATGGCATTATTATTGCAACAGAGCAGCTTGATAGCGAAGTGTTAAAAAAGATCAATAAACGCAATACACCCGTATTGAAGTTCTCTGTCTATGCAGACCCCAATGAAACGGCTAGTGTGACAACAAATAATTATGAAGGTGGCTATATAGCAGCTCGCTATTTATTGGAGAAAGGTCATCAGCATGTTGGTATTATCGGTGATTTATCAAGGGATAGTGAATATAAACGTATTCAAGGATTTTGTAACTATTTTGAAATGCATCAATATGCTGTTCCGCAGTCCCATATTATTTCGTGCAATTCGGAGTTAGTTGAGGCAAAGGTGGTAGCAGAGCAAATACTAGCTTTAGAGCCACGTCCAACCGCATTGTTTGCAACAACCGACTTCTTTGCGATTGTTGCAATAAATGCAGCACTAGAGCAAGGTCTACGCGTGCCAGAGGATTTATCGGTTATTGGCTTTGATAATACAATTTATGCACAGCTTTGTCAGCCACAGCTTACAACAATTGAGCAGCCTGTTGAAGAAATGGCACAGTTAGCTATTCATCAATTATTAAAAATTATTAAAGAAAAAAAATGCGCACCATTTGAACAAATTGTGTTAACACCCAAATTAATTGAAAGACAAAGCGTAAAGCCATATAGCTAAAGTAGAAGGATTTATAGCCATGATAAATCCTTTAAAAAGGCTATTTAGGTTAAGCGGTTACCTAAAAAAGGAGAGATAGAGTTATGGTGAATATTGGCGTGATTGGAGCTGGTCGTATTGGGCAACTTCATATTGATAATTTACTAACAATGCCAGCAATTAATGTAAAGGCAGTAGCGGATGTGTATATCGAAAATGTGCGTGAATGGGCAGAGCAAAGACATATTGAACAGATTACAAATAACCCAATGGATATTATTCAAAATCCAGAAATTGACGCTGTATTTATTTGCAGTCCAACAACAACACATAGTGAGCTAATTAAAGCTGCTGCCCGTGCGAAAAAGCATATTTTCTGTGAAAAGCCTATTAGTTTTTCAACTGACACAACAAAAGAGGCATTAGAGGTTGTGAAAGAAGAAGGTGTTAAGCTACAGGTAGGCTTTAATCGTCGCTTTGATACAAACTTCCATACGATTCAGCAGCAAGTTGCAAATGGGGCAATCGGCTCTACGCATACCTTACGTATTACATCACGTGACCCTCAGCCACCACCGATTGATTATATTAAAACTTCTGGCGGCTTATTTATTGATATGATGATCCATGATTTTGATATGGCTCGCTATGTAATGCAATCAGATGTTGTAGAGGTTCATGCTAAAGGCGCTGTCCTTATTGATGAAAAAATTGGTGAGGCTGGCGATATTGATA
The DNA here is from genome assembly GCF_038008325.1 of Lysinibacillus sp. FSL K6-0232. Taxonomy (NCBI): domain Bacteria; kingdom Bacillati; phylum Bacillota; class Bacilli; order Caryophanales; family Bacillaceae; genus Lysinibacillus; species Lysinibacillus sp. FSL K6-0232. Next base: position 1,312,485 of record NZ_JBBOYW010000001.1, read on the forward strand.
CAGCTATTGTGCTATTAACATTTGCCAATGGCAGCATTGGAACAATTGAAAATAGCAGAAAAGCGATTTATGGCTATGATCAAAGATTAGAAGTATTTGGCGATAAAGGTGCCTTAGTATCTGAAAATAATCGTCCATCTAATGTGACATATTTTAGTGAAGCTGGTGTCGTAACAGATAAGCCATATCACTTTTTCTTAGAGCGTTATACACAGGCTTATATTTCTGAAGTGGAGCAATTTGTAGCGGCTATTGTCAATAATACAGACGTTGTTTGTTCAGGAAATGATGGTTTACAGGCAGAATTGATTGCTGAGGCTGCTAAAAAATCAATGGAAACAGGTCAGCCTGTACAAATTGCATCTTTATTAGAGGTATAAGTATCTATATAGGAGCGGTCTTTCAATAGAAAAGGCTACTCCTATTTTTATCAGTACATAAAATAATTGGAGGTTATAGTGATGCTTAATAAAAATGATATTCAATTAGGAATTGCCCCAATTGGATGGACAAATGATGATTTACCGGAGCTCGGAAAAGAGGTAACATTTGAACAATGTATTAGTGAGATGGCTTTAGCGGGATTTATAGGCTGTGAAATAGGTAATAAATTTCCAAAGGAGCCTGAAATATTGCATGCTTATTTAGATATTCGTGGTTTACAAGTAGCTTCTGCTTGGTTTAGTGCCTATTTAACGACTGCGCCATATGAAGAAACAGAGCAAGCCTTTGTTAAGCACCGAGATTTTCTACATGCAATGGGTGCAAAAGTGATTGTTGTATCGGAGCAAGGCAAGAGTATTCAAGGTCAGCAGGATGTGGGTGTGATTCGCAATAAGCCTGAATTTACTGAAGAAGAATGGGCGCGACTAACAAACGGATTAGAGCAGCTTGGGCAGCTTGCTAAGGAAAAAGGGATGCGTATTGTTTATCACCATCATATGGGGACAGGCATTCAAAATATACCCGAAATTGATCGTTTAATGGCAGAAACAGATCCAGCGCTTGTATCATTATTATTTGATTGTGGTCATTTATATTTTGCCGAGCAGGATTATTTAGCGGTGTTACGAAAGCATGGAGAGCGTATCCATCATGTCCATTTAAAGGATGTGCGGGCGGATGTGCTAAAAAAGGTTAAAGATGATAACTTAAGCTTTTTAGATGCTGTTAAGGCAGGGGTATACACAGTACCGGGCGATGGTGATATTGATTTCCAGCCTATTTTTACATTATTAGCGGAGATAGGCTATAAAGGCTGGTTTGTTGTAGAGGCTGAACAAGACCCTGCAAAGGCAAATCCATTCCAATATGCAAAAATGGCTCGGTCATATATTGAACAATTAACAGGATTATAATAGTTGCTAACATACGTACATGTAAAATCACACTTTTCTATACTTAATTTAAAAAAGGTGGTTTTTATTATATAAAATTAGGAGCGAAGTACAATGAGCAGAGATTATGGTTTATGTTTATGGACGTTTGGCGATATTTCTTTAGAGGAGAAATGTAAGTTAGCGCAGGAAATTGGTGTTAGCGGTGTAGAGGTGCAGGGTGATGTAACACAAAATCCGCAAGAATTGGCAAATATGCTCGCTACATATAATTTAAAGGTGTTATCTGTTACACCTGATAATGTAGATATTTCTAGTGACAAAGAGGAGGTTCGCTCAAAGGCAGTCCAATATTTTTTAGATTTATTAGACTGGGCACAAGAGTTAGGGGCAAGCCGTATTTGTTTACATGGTGATGTAGGGAAAATAGCGGGATGTGGAGATATTGATAAGGATTGGCGACTACTTGTGGATAGCACTAAAAAAGTGATGAAGAAGGCTGAAGCTTGCAATATGAATGTCGTATTTGAAGTATTGAATCGTTATGAAAACCACCAAGTTGTAACAGGGCAGGAGGCTTTGGCATTAATAGATGCTGTTGGTAGCCCGCGATTATATATGTTATTAGATGCCTACCATATGAATATTGAGGAGGCTAATCCTATCGAGGCATTAAAACAGGCAGGCAATAAGCTAGGAATGTATCATATAGCAGATTCAAATCGTCAAGCAATTGGCAATGGCCATGCAGATTTAAAAGGTCAAGTCGATGCTTTACATGCCATTAACTATACAGAACCAATTATTATGGAGATGGTGGCGGAGGGGCCCAATCCTTTTACAGCCGTTAAAGGGGAAGATTATCTGCATGTGCTGACAGATTATTATCAAACGTCATTAGCCACATTGAAAGAATGGGAGCAGTAACAATTATTTATCTTTTATGAACGTAAAGTCCAAAGCTTACCATCAGCTATTTTGATGATAAGCTTTTTTTCATTGTATAAAAGATGTAAAATAAATATATGTTAAAAGAGCGATGATGTACACGTTCTTAACTTTTTAGAGGGGGAATATCGGATGAGAGGTATCATTGAAAACAAACGTGTAGAAATTTCACAAGAGGAAGCACAAGCATTTTTAAAGCAGGGGAGAGTAGCACATGTAGCAACTGTGGATGAGGATGGCTATCCATATGTAGTTCCCTTTGTGTATGTGTATGAGGGTGATGATAAATTATATTTGCATATTGGTAATCTTCGAGAAAGCCATTTTTGGTCAAATATTCAGCAAAACCCGAAAATCTGTGTAGAGGTAAGTGAGATGGGTGATTTACATCCAGGGAAAAAATATGCCTGTCAATCAGCACTTGTTTATCAAAGCGTTGTACTTTTTGGACATATTACTCGAATTGAGGAGGATATAAAAAAAGAGCGATTCTTTGATGCGCTGCTAGATAAATACGGCAATCCTGAATGGACATTTGAAAAGGAAGGCTATCCAATCCTGCCTAAAATTGAATTATTTGAAGTACAAATCGAAAAAATAACAGGGAAAATTAATCACGGTATGTATCATTAAGTCATATTTTTGAAAGTTCAAGATGCCCCTAAAGTTAGAATTTGGGGGCATCATTGAAGTAATGCTTCGGTTTATTTACCACTCACGCTCTCTTAATGCTTCCTCTACATCAATTGCAATATCATATGCCTGTAATATCGCAATCACCGTTTCTGCAATACTATCCCTGGCAACTGTTTCAAGCTCACTATTATGCTCATAAAATGCATCCTCTAAATCATTAATTGCTAGTGTTATCGTATCAAATTTCTCTTGAATCTCCTCTAGGGAATGGGAGCCCTGCTCTAAATATTGCACAACCTCCTCTAACAATACTTTAATTTTATCAACTAAAAAATCTGGATAATAATCATCCTTATACATTATTTCTAAATAGTTGATTCCTTTCATGATATTCAGCTCCCTTTTAGTTATTTGGCATTTGCCAGCCTTCTTGATCATCCCAAATAGCATCTGTATCATCTAAATGCACATGCCAATCTCCTCCAATGATTGCTCTGCGAATATCCGTCAAACATTGCAGCCAATAAAACAGCGTTTGTACTGTTGCTTCGTAATCATCTACTAAAGGTAGCTTTGTTGATCCTTGAAAAATAGTGTCAGTCGCATCAGCATCATAAACATAAAAGGTTTCCCCAATATTTGACCATTGAAAGTTTTTGTTGTATGTCGTAACAATATCCGTTATTTTTTGCTGTTCTTCGTTGGTTAATGGTTGATTGCGTATACATGTATAATAAAGAGATACACCCATTCTATCTTCTCCTATTCTTTTTTCTATTTATTTCATTATTCTATAGCGTCTTTATTTATACATGATGCAGAAAGCCTTAAAAATTTTGAGCTAATAGGTTTATTGTTTAGGTAAAATATTACATTCGAGAAATAGCTTTATCTATTAGGTATTTAACGAAAGCATCCGATAAATATATCTGAGCGTGAAACTAAAAGGAGCAAAAACATCGTTAAATAATCACTTGAGGGCTAAAAGAATCGATTACGTAATTCAAACACTTTATGAAATAATCTAGCATCTTTAGCTATCTTATGGGGCGTGTTCATAAAAGGGCGTAAGCATTGCTGAAATAATTGATCACAATATCTTGAACGACCGTAGCGCGCATAGCATTCATCATGCTGTTGACAGCAAGCATCTACAGCATTTGTAGGCATGCCAGGACCTGAACAGCCTGGACCACAATAGCGATAGCCCGGGTAGCAAAAACCAAACTTGCGATGTTGATGCATGAAGGTAACCTCTTTTCTAAAATGGTTTTACTGTAAAATATGTCGAATTTCTTGATAAAGAAGGATGAAAAACTAAAACATAAAAATATATTGATTTGTAAGGTTGCTGTAAGCTTAAAAGAAAATAGCTGTAAGGATGGAACGTTATGATAGCTATAGCTTAACAAAAGGAGCATTAGCAATATGAACTCATCCATTCCACAACAAGAACGTATTGTTTCCTTAGATATTATTCGAGGATTAGCGTTATTGGGTATTTTATTTATCAATGTAGGAGCTTATCAGGTTATGATAGAGGGAGGGCCAATGCCTGATTATAGCGGTATTAATGGCGTGATTGATGCCCTTATTAATATCTTTATCGAAAAGAAATTCTTTTCAATTTTTTCTTTTTTATTTGGTGTTGGTTTTTATATTTTTGCCTCACGAGCAGAGGCAAGGGGAGATCAACCGAAACGATGCTTTGCTAGACGTTTAATCGCCTTATTTATCATAGGTATTGTGCATATAGTGATATTTTGGGGTTCGATTTTAGCCATGTATGCAGTCATTGGTTTTTTATTGCTGCCATTTTATCGTGCACAAATGACAACGATTCGTCGATGGCTGTTTGCTATTATGACACTTCACCTACTTGCTATTGTAGGACAATTGTTTATAGCCCATAATAGTGTTGTTAATTTTTTAGGAAATGATGCAATGACCATTTTTATTATGTTTTTAAGTGGTTTTTATGTAGCGAAAGCAGGCTGGATTCAGCAATGTAGCGATAATATTAAATGGATACTATATATAACATGCCCATTCTTTATTGGCTTCTCCATATGGATTTGGTTTGCATCACAGGCAGACTATGCACATATCCAAGCGATCATTAGTCTAGGAACTATTCCAACAGCTTATTTTTATTTGGCTTGCTTATTTATACTCTTGGACAATAAGCAACTAGCAAAGCTCCTTCAGCCCATTGGACGAGTGGGGCAAATGGCTTTAACAAACTATTTATGTCAAAGCTTAATTGGTACAGCAATTATTTCATTGATGGGGCTTGAAGTTGTTTCGCCATCAAATATTGCTGTTATCGCCTTACTTATTTTTGCTATTCAAATTATTTTTAGCGTAATATGGTTTAAATTTTTTACAATGGGGCCGTTTGAAAAGTTATGGCGCTATATGACATATGGTAAAAAAGTTAATGGTTAGTGATGCTTTTGCCACTTAATAATGGAGGCTATCTTTGTATTCCTATAAAAAATGATTTATAGTTAATAGAGATAATGACGTAATCGATTGAACCTTGGGGAGGAGATTGAGATGTTTAAAAGATATTTAGAGAATCGTAGAAAGCGAAAGACGCTACATCGTGCCACACAGGAGTCAACGAATGATCATGCATTTAACACGATAAATATTGCGTCTAGCACTGCAAACGAGCGCTGTGATTCTTATAGTTCCACCTATGATAGCTATTCAAGCTCAAGTGATTCTAGCAGCTCATCTGATTCTGGTGGCTCATGTGATTAAATGAACGCTAAAATTGGCAGCATCTTTAACTAGTGCTGCCAATTTTTTTATGCTTTATTATTGCCAGCCCTTGCATACATCCACCCATTCTTTATAAGGTGTGTAGGTTTCTAGCTCTGAAATAGTGACCTCGATAGCAGAATTACTACTTCCACAGGCTGGGAAGACGGTTGTAAAGCGTTTAAGTGATTCATCTAAATAAATGTCCACATCTTCATTGACACCAAAAGGGCAAACGCCTCCAACATCATGTCCAATTTTGTCCTCCACATCCTCTTTTGCCAGCATTTTTGCCTTTGTACCAAATAATGCTTTATATTTAGCGTTGTCAATTTTCGCATCGCCTGCCGCAACGATTAAGATTGCTTTGTCGTCCACCAGAAATGATAAGGTTTTTGCAATGCGTTCAGGCTCACAGCTCAATGCCTGCGCAGCTAATTCGACAGTGGCAGAGCTTTCCTCCAATTCCTGTATTTTATGTTCAACATGCCAATGTGCTAAATGCTGACGTACTTTTTCAATTGCCATATGTACATTCCTCCTTGCTATACAAAACTAATTTTAACATAATTTTCAGAATATATAGTTGCAAGCGGCTTATTTTTTAAGTATCATTAGTGTAAAATTACACTAAAAGGGAGAGATTAATAATGATGAAGCTTCTACAAATTGTCAGTATATTAATTGCTCTATCATTTGTGACATTTATAGTAACGTTTATTTTAATACTAGGCGGGCATTTACATCTTATGGGGTTAGTCTGGACAATTTCCGCTTGTTTATTTGTGCTAATTGTTTGTAGTATGATGAATTGGTTCAATACAAAAACGAAAAAGGGTTGGGTCATAGGTATTCTTAGTGTGGCATTGCTAATAGCTACCATTCAACCGATTCGCTACTATTATAAGATGAGCATTCCTACTGTAGATGCAGAAATTGATGTCTTTGCCTATGAGCCATTTTCGCGCAATAATAAGGTGATAAAGTCTGATACAGAGGCATCCTTACAGTTAACACAGCCATTGCCACGCTTAGATGGTGCAACAGCTATGTACCCTTTGTATGCGGCATTTGTAGAGGCGACCTATCCTAAAAATAATTATTCACCGTATGACAGTATCGTAAAGGTTAGCCGTACACCAGAAGCCTATCAAAATTTATTAGTAGGCGATACAGATATTATTTTTGTAGCGGCTCCATCTACATCACAGCAATGGCAGGCTGAAAACAAGGGACTAGCATTTAATATGACACCAATTGGACGGGAGGCATTTGTCTTTTTTGTTCATGCTAACAATAGTGTTGATAATTTAACACTTGAGCAGGTAAAGCAAATCTATGCGGGTGATATAACAAATTGGCATGAGGTAGGTGGTCAGGATGATGCCATCCGTGCTTTTCAGCGTCCAGCAGATAGCGGTAGTCAAACAGCACTTGAAAAGCTGATGGGTGATCAGCCTATTATGGAAGCGCCAACTGAAGATATTGCCTCAGGAATGGGCGGTATTATTCAAGAGGTTTCAAAATATCGAAATTATAAAAATGCGATTGGCTATACATTCCGCTATTATTCTACAGAAATGATTCAGAATAAGGAAATAAAATTATTATCCATTGATGGTGTAGCGCCGACAAAGGAAAATATCCAAAATGGTACGTATCCTTTAATAGCTGAATTTTATGCGGTGACAGCAGGAACAGAAAATCCCAATGCGCAGAAGCTGATTGATTGGATATGTTCAGATGAAGGACAGGCAATAATCGAAAAGGTTGGCTATGTGCCAGTGGCAAAGAATTAAAAAATTTGTTATACTAAAAAGAACATAATAGCGTCAAAGTTTTCTAGGGTTCCGTAGCTTATGCTAGTCTGGTCCGAGAGAAAACCACAAATTCATTTTGTGACACGGAAGGATAAAAGCCTGGGAGATACTGTTGTTAGACAGTTTCTTTAGGCTTTTTTTATTTGGCTAAAAATATGGAGGGATTTAGGATGAATAAACAATGGTTCAGTGTTATTATTGCAGCTTGTTTTGAGGTTGGCTGGGTTATTGGCTTAAAGCATGCCAATAGTGTATTAGAATGGATTGGCACAGCTATTGCGATTTTTGTTAGTTTTTATTTACTCATTAAAGCAGGGGAGCATTTACCTGTTGGTACGGTATATGCTGTGTTTGTTGGCTTAGGTACAACAGGAACCGTCTGTGCCGATAGCTTGTTGTTCGGAGAGCCATGGAAGCTGTCGAAAATTATTTGTATTGTTATATTGCTTGCAGGTGTTGTCGGCTTAAAGCTTGTAACAGGTGAGCCACAGGAAAAAGAGGTGACAAGATAATGGCATGGATGGCATTAGTAGTTGCTGGGCTATGTGAAATGATGGGTGTTTATATGATTAGTAAATATAATGAAACAAAGAGCATTAAAAATTTAGGGCTGCTGATTTTAGCATTTGCTTTAAGCTTTGTAGGGCTTGCTTATGCGATGGAAACTTTGCCAATGGGAACAGCCTATGCAATTTGGACAGGTATTGGTGCAGCAGGAGGAGCCCTGCTAGGGATGTTATTTTTTAATGAATCGAAGGACTGGCGACGAGTTGCTTGTATTGTGCTTGTTTTAGGAGCCGCTATTATGTTGAAGCTATTATCATAAAGAAAAAATGCACTTCCGCTATAATGGCGAAAGTGCATTTTTTAGTTTATTTTGTTACATCTTTTGTCCATTCTTCAACTTTATCTGGATTTGCTGCAATCCAGTCTTTAGCAGCATCTTTTGGATCTTTACCATCTGTAATTTCAGACATCACGCTTTCCATATCTTCTGGTGTCCAGTGGAAGTTATCTAGTACAGAATAAACATCTGGTAAATCTTCCTTTAGCCCTTTACGTGCAAATGTATTAATTGTTTCTTCGCCACCATAAGAGCCTTTCGGGTCCTCTAAATATTTAAGGTCGTATTTCGCAAATTTCCAGTGTGGTGACCAGCCTGTAACAACGATTTCTTCCTCATTTTTTAGTGCTTTATCCAATGAAGTTGTCATGGCACCAGAAGAGGAAGTAACAAGGCTCCAATCTGCTAAATTCTCATAGTCTTCTAATGCTTTTTCAGTAGCAGCCGTGATACCAGCACCAGGTTCAATACCTGTAATTGTTTTGTCTGCTTCATTTGTTAAATCTTCAATAGAATTAACATCCATATATTGTGGGACAACTAAGCCAATTTTTGCACCAGCAAGGTTTTCACCAAGCTCATCTAGGTCAGCGCTATATTTATCGTATTGCGTACCGTGTGTATGTGGTAGCCATGCAGCTACCATCCCATCTGCCTCACCTTTTGAAACAGCCTCCCACATAATAGCATTATCAAGTGGTGTTAATGTAACATCATAGCCTAAGTCTTCAAGCACCTGCCCAACAACATTTGTAGAGGCAATTTCTGTATCCCATTCTACATAAGCTAGATTTACCTCTTTAGAGCTGCTGCTGCTGCCAGAATCTGAACCTGAGTCATCACTGCTACAAGCGGCAAGCATTAAGCCTAAGCCTAAAGCCATTCCTATTTTTGATAGTGTTTTGAATTTCATCGAATCTCCCTTTCTCTTGCTAATTTTATATCAAACTGCTATATACCTATCAGCAGGTATAAGCAAGAACGATTAATAATTTTAGGATGCTTTCTTTTTATTAAAGCTTTGCGTTAAGCGGTCAATAATAATCGCAAAAATAACTAAGCCTAAGCCAGCAACAAAACCATTACCAACCTGTGTACGTTGTAGTGCTGTTAATACTTCACGTCCTAGACCAGGCGCACCAATCATAGAGGCGATAACAACCATTGAAAGTGATAGCATAACAGTTTGGTTAATCCCTGCCATAATTGTTGATTTAGCAAGAGGAATTTCTACTTTAAATAGCTTTTGGCTACCTGTACTACCATAAGAGTCAGCTGCTTCCACTAACTCTTTAGGTACTTGACGAATACCTAAGTTTGTCATACGTACAGTTGGTGGTAGGGCGAAGATAACAGATGCGAAAACACCAGGTACAATACCGATACCGAAGAATGCAACCGCAGGAATTAAGTAGACAAAGCCAGGCATTGTTTGCATAAAGTCAAGCACTGGTTTAATAATGCTCTCGGCAATTGTTGATTTGGACATTAGAATTCCAAGTGGGATACCAATAATAATGGATATAATACTTGAAAAGATTACGAGCGTGGTTGTTTCCATAAGATTTGTCCATAAACCTTGATTGTAGATAAACAACAAGCCGATTAATGAAAATACGGCAAGCCCGAATTTTTTGCCTGTAATAAAAAAGGCAAGTATAACAACAAGTGCGATTAAAATAATAGCTGGGATACTAATTAATAAATCAGTGACCTGATTCATGAGTAGCTTTCCGAATTGTTGAATAGAGTTAAAGAACGCAGAAAAGTTACTCGTCAACCAGTCCATAGCTGATTCTACCCATGAAGCCAGTGGTAATTTATTATCTAGAAAGTTATTCATGTACTTCAGCCTCCTCATCGCTCGTTGAAAGTGCTTGGATGACAACGCCTCGAATCAGCACACCTAGTAAGCGTCCATCTTTCACAACGGCAATTGGAGTAGGGGAATTGTAAATCATTCCTAAAATATCCTGAATTAGCATATCTGGAGGAACTGTTAATACTTCTGATTGCACAATTGAATGAACGGTTTGCTCCTGTTGTTTAGCTGCGGCTAATGCATCATCAGCAGTAATATAGCCTTTTAAATGACGATTTTTATCAACAGCCATCAGTAAGCTCACTGCTTCCTGACGCATACGTTTTAGTGCTACTTTAGGACCATCAAGGTCTATATTGACAGAAACAGGTCGCACCATGACATTTTCTGCTGTTAATACTTTTGAACGGTCTACATCTTCAACGAATGTTTTGACATAATCATTTGCTGGATTTGTTAATATCTCTTCACCTGTACCAATTTGAATGATAGAACCATCCTTCATAATAGCGATGCGATCTCCTATGCGTAAAGCTTCATTCAAATCATGGGTAATAAATAAAATCGTTTTTTTCAATGTTTGTTGTAGATCAAGTAGCTCATCCTGCATTTCTTTACGAATTAACGGGTCAAGTGCAGAGAAAGCTTCATCCATTAATAATATTTCAGGGTCATTGGCTAGCGCTCGTGCTAAACCAACACGTTGCTGCATACCACCTGATAATTGGCTGGGATATTGATCTTTGTAAGCGAGTAGTCCAGCATTTTCGAGGGCCTGTTCTGCTTTAGCTTGTCGTTCTTCCTTTGGAACGCCTCGGACTTCAAGGCCGTATTCGGTATTTTGAAGTAATGTACGATGAGGGAATAAACCGAAGTTTTGGAAAACCATACTCATTTTGTTTCTTCTAACAGTTCGTAAACTTTCTTTTCCCATTGTAGAAATATTTTCACCGTCAATATATATATTTCCGCTCGTTGGTTCAATAAGTCGGTTTAAGAGCCGTATAAGTGTTGATTTACCACTTCCTGATAACCCCATAATAACAAAGATTTCACCTTCATTTACTGTAAAGCTTGCATCGTATACACCAACAGTTGCACCTGTTTGTTTTAAGATATCAGTTTTACTTTTTTGTTGCTTAACGAGTTCTAGTGCTTGGGGAATATGCTTACCAAACACTTTAGATACGTGTTCTACTTTTATTTTTTCCATAGAAACATTCCTTCCGTAGAGTATTACTATTTGAGGATAATGATACCCAAAAATAAACAAGTAACAACTTTACTTTAACAAAGAGTTGTCACTTTTGTCAAATCGACAAATTAGAAAAAATCCGCATAAACGCTGTAATATCAGCGCTTATACGGATTTTAATTCGGATATAAAAAACTTTGAACTCGAGCAAAGCTTTCATCATTACCAATAAAATAAATGACGTCACCCTCTTCAAAAGATACATAGGGACCAGGGGATATTAATAATTCATTGCCACGTCGAATACCAACAATTGTGCTAGCAGTATTTTGCCAAAAGTTTAAGGCTTGCACAGTTTGGTGGATGCATGGACTATCAGCAGTTAGCTCTAATTGATAAGGAATAAATGGATTAACCGAACGGAAATGCTCCGTGCGACTAATAAGCTGCTTTGCCTTTTCCTGCAACGTGATAAGTTCTTGCTGTTGCTTGTGAATGCTTGTCAAAAGTTCATTTTGTATTTCATGGATGGATTGCACATCATGAAATTGTCGAACAAACTGCGCCGCTTTTTCATACGATTTAATGATAACACCGCTCCCTTTTGAAGCTTCAACAATTTCTAGGTCTTGTAAAACGGCTATCGCTCTTCTTGCTGTTTCAGCTGAAACATTATACTGACTTGCAAGAGAGGAGCGTGCATAGATTTTATCGCCAATACGATATTTTCTTTCGACAATCTTCGAAGCAAGATCAATGGCTATTTGCTGATATTTTGGTTGCTTGAGTTGAACGTTTTTTTCTAAGTTCATTATTAAACTTCCTTTCGTTGTTACAGGTAATTATAGACGAACCCGCACAGAAGCAATGGCATTTCCATAAACGATTACTAGATAAGTTTATAGGATAACTATTAGTAATAGAGGGGGAGATTCATATAACAATGATTACTGAAAGCAAAGAATATCGTACAAGGTAAAATGGTTAATGTAAAGTATATTACCATAGAAAATATTTGCCTAGTTAAGATATCTATTAGCGTAAGTATACATGATTTTACCCATATAGGAGAGGAGTTAATCTATATATATAAAGGATTGATGCAATCTATGTGCATCAATCCTTTTATCATTTAACAAAATCGACTAATTTTAAATGGTGTTAAATCCTGCTTGCTTGTACCATCTAGGATTAATTCGGAAAGTACCTCGCCAACGGCACTACTAAATTTAAAGCCATGCCCAGAAAAGCCCCCTGCCATGACAATATTGCGATGGTTAGGTAAAAAATCAATAATAAAATCTTCATCTGGTGTCATGGAATATTTGCACGTTTTGCCGTATTTGAATGCACCATGCTGTGGCATAAATTGCTGAATAAATTGCTGTAAATCTTCACGATCATTATCGTCAAAGGGGTGCAATGGTTCATTTGGATCAACCGCTTCTCCGCCATCATGTCGACCTAATTTTAATCCTACACCATCAATGCTTGGAAACCCGTAATAGAAAGAATCTGCTAACTCAATCCCGTAAGCTGGGAAAACAGCATCACGATAAAGCTGTTCATCTGCTTCAAACCAAGCAAAGGTTTTACGTGTTGGTGTAACAGGAATTGATATATTCATAGTTGCTAGTAACTCGGTTGCCCATGCGCCAGCTGTAACAATTAATTGCTTTGCTTGATAGGTAGTATTCGCTGTTTGGATATGTACAATGTCACCTGCTTGAATAGCGAGCACCTTGTCATTTGTTTGCAAGGTTGCACCAGCAGCTAATGCTAATTTTTTATATGCCTGTATACATGCCTCAACACGGAGGACACCTGCTGTTGGTTCAAAGCAAGCGACGAGATTTGCGGGGAGGGCTAATCCCGGCCATTTTTCCATTGCTTCCTCTGCTGAATAACATTCAAGTGCTAAATGGTAGAGCTGTGCACTTGCCTTCACATTTTGAATAGAGGAGCTTGTGGGCTCGCCAATATTAACCACACCTGTTTGTAAAAATAAGCGTTCATCTACTAAACTTTCTAGCTCCTGCCATAGCTCGCCAGCTCTTTTCACAAAAGGTACATAGCTTGTGCCCTCACCATAGGCAAAACGAATAATACGTGTATCCCCATGATGACTGCCTTCCTCATGTGGGGGATTAAAGGCATCTAACAGCAGCACCTTTTTTCCTGCCCTTGCTAAATAATACCCCGCAGCCATGCCCATGGAGCCTGCACCTACAATTACCACATCATATAGCATTCTAAATCCCTACTTTTTTGCTCTAGTATAGCAGAATATAGCGCAATTAAATAGCTAAAAAATGCACAGCACCTGCTACTCAATAGTGGATAGGGAGCTGTGCATAATTATTTACTTAGTATTTGGTAAGATTTTATTCAGGATAATAGCTACTAAAGCTGCTGTTGCAATTGGTGAGCCAAATAAATATTGAATGGTTGTCGGTAAAGAATATAAGAAGTCATCAGGTAGGACGGTTAATGCTAATGTTAAAATAACAGGTATAGCAATAACATACATTTCCTTCTCACCAATATATTCATTTTTCATAACCTGTAAGCCACTAATCGCAATAATACCGCAGACGATAACAAAGACGCCACCAATAACAGCCGAAGGAATAGCTGAAATAAGCGCAGCTAATTTACCAGAGAAGCCAAATACGATAAACCAAGCCCCTACAGCAATAAATACACGGCGGCTGGCAACACCTGTAATCGAGATAACGCCTGCATTTGTTGAATACCCTGTAACAGGTGTAGAGCCTAAAAAGGAAGCAATAAAGCAGCCAATCCCTTCACCAACCACACCACGGTTAATTTGTCGCTCGGTTAATGGCTGGTCGATAACATTACTAATGGCAAACCATGTTCCTGTTGTTTCTGCCATTAACACAATATAAATAATAATCATTGTAATAATTGCTGAAATATTAAAGCTAAAGCCAAAATCGGCAAATGGAATTTGAGGCATACTAAACCAGCGTGCCTGTGATACGGCAGATAAATCTAAAACGCCCATTATATTTGCAGCTATACTGCCTGCGATTAAAGCGATAATAACGGAAGCAATACGAAATACTCGTCCTTTTTGCTGAAAAACAGAGCCTAGCATAACGCAAAGCACTAAAACACCTGCTGTAATTAATGCTAAATAGATATTTTGTGTCATCGATGCGCCTGCGCCATTAAAAATATTATCACTTAATCCGACAGGCATTAATGATAGCCCAACAACAAAAATAATTGTACCGCCAACAATTGGTGGAATAAATATTTTAACAATTTTATTAAAGATACCTGTATAGCCTAAAATAATCACCAAGATTGCCCCAATTAAGCTGGCTCCTAATACGGTACTCCAGCCTAGATCACCACTGCCGCTTGCTGCATAAATTCCAACAATGGCTCCAAGTGGTACATAGGATGGACCCTGTGCCATTGGGAACTTCATACAGAAATGTGTTTGCACAATGGTCGCAAGTCCTGCTGCAATAAAGGTTGATTGAATTAAGGCACTTGCTTGACCTGTTTGTAAGCCAATTAACATAGCAATTAAAAATGGTACAACATACACATCCATTGCCATGACATGTTGTAAGCCAAGCAGTGCTGATTGACCAAAAGAAATTTTCTCATGTGGTAAGACGGTCAATTGTGTTTTTGCTGATTGATTAGCTAGTTTGTTATGCTGCGTTTCCACGGAAATGTACACCTCAAAATGGTAGATTTTAATCAATTACGCTCCAGCGTAATTGTGCCTGTCGCTAATGCTTTCGGTACAAAAAGAATTTGCTGAGCCAAGATCAAATTAGCCTCTAGTATGAACTTTATTGCCCTGCACCCAGACTTCACGAATATTTTCAGGACGAACAAGATACATTATTTTTTGGAAAATATCGTGTAAATCCTCATGCTGGTCGAAAATAGGTAGCTTAGCAGAAGGGATTGCTGTATCAATAACCTGAACATCCCATGCATAGTTTTCCTGTAAACGACCAATAGGAAGGCTTAAGCTTTCGCCTCCACCTGCTGTTGCAAGGTAGAAAGCCTCATTAATTGTAATGCGTGAATTTGGTACGCCACGCTGTGCGGCTGGAATTGTCGTATCCACACCATCCTCTAGCATTCTTGAGGAGATAACAGCTTGGCGTGCATTATCAAAAAGGCTTGGAGAAAACCCACCTGACACATCTGTGCCTAAGCCAATATCCACACCCATTGCATGGAAGCGAGCGATAGGAATAACACTATTAGCAAAATAAGCATTGGAGATTGGGCAATGACCAATAGCTGTCCCTGTTTCAGCAAATAATTGGGCATCCTCATCGCTTAAAAAATTGCAATGTGCCATAACAGATTTATCGCCTAAGAGACCAAAGTCATGCAGGGCAACAGCATCATTTTTATGGAATCGTTCTTTGACATAGCCATGCTCCCAGTCACTTTCGCTACAGTGCGATTGAATATGTGTATCATATTTCGCTGCTAATTCGCCCAAGCCCTTTAAAGCCTCATCTGTACAGCTTGGAATAAAGCGTGGTGTAACAACTGGATAAACACCCTGCTTAGTTGTTTTTGCTAATTCCTTGACAGCCACAATAAACGCCTCTGTATCAGCTAATGCTGCTTGTGTGCTGGCATCGCGATAAAAATCTGGATTTTGCTCGGCATCATCCATCACTACTTTCCCAACAAGTCCACGCTGTCCTTTTTCCGCACAGATTTTTGCCAAAAGGATGCTTGCTTCTTTATGCACAGTGGCAAAATAAAGTGATGTTGTTGTACCATTGGCAAGCAATGTGCTTACTAAATCCTCATAAACCTCTTGGGCAAAAGCTATGTCAGAAAATTTGGATTCGATTGGGAATGTATAGGTATTGAGCCAATCATAAAGTGGAATATCTAATGCTGTACCCGATTGTGCCCATTGTGGTGCATGGACATGTAAATCGACAAAGCCTGGTAAAAGATATTGGCCCTCAGCTAATTGATGGAAATTGCTGTGATGCTGATAGGTAGCTAATAGTTGCGGATAATCCGCATGGTCAGGAGCGACTATTTTTTCGATCATGCCCTCTGCATTAATGAAAAATAAATAGTCCTTTAATAGTTGGATTTCAGTAGGGGATTTACTAGTAAAAGCTGTTCCTTTAAATATTTGCGTATATTCTGTCATAAAAACCACCTTAATGTTCGTTTGTTGTTAATAATACCGATTATTATAGGCTATTATAACGGTTTAGTCTATAAAAAAGCGAATATTCATAGATAGAACTGCTCAATTTATAAGCGTGAGTGCTCAATAAAAGGATGTGTTCGCTCAATACAGGGGTAATTCCGCTCCATTTATAGGCGTTCTACTTTAACATAGAACGCCAACATTTAATCAGATAGATTCATTAATAATATGAAGAAAGCTATGAAAGGAGGAGGCGTAAAGCGGCTCATTTTTTCGTGTACATAAGTAAATAGGGCGCTGAATATCCATATTCTTAATAAAAACTCGCGCAATTTGCTGCTGCTGGATAAAGCTAGAAGCGGCAATGGACGGGGCAAGCATCGTACCATAGCCTGCGGCAATAGCATGAATGGATTCGTTGATACCATCGAGTTGCAGCCCGACTTTAGGTGGTGGAATTTTATGTACTTTACATAAAGCATTTAAAAATTCCTTGGTGGAGCTACCATCCTCCCTTGACACAAAGGGCTGCTGCATTAGCTTTGCCAGTGAAACCGTTTGACCTGCAAGTGGGTGCTGGTAGGGTACAATAAACCAATAGTCTAAATTCATTAGAAATTGATAGGTAATATCAGGATGATGCCCATCTTCTTTAACAATAAAACCTAAATCGGCCTTGTAATGAAGCAGTTCCTCTATAACTTGCTGTGAATTAGCCGTTTTTACATGAATATGAGCGGTTGGGTGAACCTGTTTAAAGTGAGCCAGCCATTTTGGCAATAAAAAATGAGAGGGCACATGTGTAGAAATAATTTGCAATTCCTCATTGCCTGTATTTTTCAACTGTGCTACTTTATTTTCAATATCCAATTCTAAATCAAATAAACGCTGTGCTTGTTTAAATAAAAAGGTTCCATTTTGCGTTAAGGTGATACCTCGACCTTTCGATTCTAATAAACGTAGGCCTAGTTCCTTTTCTAAATTGCGTATTTGAATGGTAACAGCGGGCTGACTAATGCTAAGTGCCTGTGCTGCTTTGGACACGCTGTTAAGCTCAGCAACCTTTGTAAATAAACGCAATGCATGTAAATTCATAAATGATAAACACACCTTTAATAAAAAATTTTTATAATTTCATATATATTATATATTAGATTTATTAATTTTTACTCTGTATCCTTTATATTACAATCAAATATATGGGGGTGAATAACAATGAATCGACAACATATGGGAATTGTTTTTGGTGGCATTTTATTACTAGTAATTGCAATGGGGATTAGTCGATTTGCTTTTACACCGATTCTACCATTTATGCGTCACGATGCAGGGTTTTCATTGGAGGTAGCTGGCTATTTAGCTTCCAGTAATTATATCGGTTATTTTATAGGGGCATTATGGGCAGGGTTTATTGCTCGTCAGCGCAAAACCGTTTTATTAGTGAACGTTGTGATCAATGTGCTATCTGTTGGCATGATGGGCTTGCTAGAAGTATATAGTGTCTGGCTTGTGCTGCGCTTAATCGCTGGTATTACAGGGGGAATTATTTTTGTTTTAACATCCAGTATTATTATGGACTATTTAGCAAAGCAATCACTATCAAGATGGTCAGGCTATGTATTTAGTGGTATTGGTCTTGGCATTGCTATTTCAGGCTTATGTGTGCCAATGATTGAAAAACAATTTGCATGGCAGGGGACATGGATAGGTTTAGGGATAATATCAGCTATTTTTTTAGCCATTACATATCGTTTATGGAAAGGCTTAGGCGTACAGGATAGCATAAAAACAAAGAATACCTTTGATACAACAATGGTAAAGGGCTTTATGCTATGGCTTATTTTATCCTATGGCTTAGAGGGATTAGGCTATATTATTACAGGTACTTTTTTAGTTGATATTATTCATAATATCCCATCTTTACGAGCTTACTCGTCATATAGCTGGGTTATTGTTGGACTAGCTGCGATTCCATCAGCACCTGTTTGGACATTATTATTAGAAAAATTTTCAGCAATAAAAATTTTAATGGCGGCATATATACTTCAAGTGATTGGCATTTTATTACCTGTATTGTCGCAAACCGTATGGAGTGTATTGTTAGCATCGTTTTTATTTGGCTTAACGTTTGTAGGCATTGTTACACTTACAACATCGTATGCACGCCAGCTATTCCCAACACAAAGTGGCTTAGTTGTGTCATTATTAACAACGGTATATGCTTTTGGGCAAATTATAGGACCAATTATCGCGGGGCAGCTTGTAGAGGTTTATAATAGCTATAAAGCGGCACTTGTCTTTGCAGGTGCAATTGTGTTCCTTGCATTGCTTGTCATGCTAGTAGGCAAAGGGCTAACAATGAAAAAGCAAGCTGTCACGGCTATTTCTCAACCACGTTCATAAAAGGCAAAAGGGAATGTCTAGTTTTTTAGACATTCCCTTTTGGGATTAAACAGCATGATAACGACCAACAGGCACAATTAAAGGTGTTTGAGAAACAGGGTCTTCAATCACCATGCTCTCTAAATCAAAGGTTTCTTTAATTAACGCACTTGTTACAATATCTTTTGGTGAGCCTTCAGCCAGTAAATGACCATTTTTTAATGCAAATAGATGGTCTGCATAACGGGCGGAAAGGTTAATATCATGCAGTACCATCACAATCGTTGTACCATGTTTTTTATTTAAATCTGTCAGCAAATCTAAAATTTCCACCTGATATGTAATATCTAAAAATGTTGTGGGCTCATCTAAAAATAAAATATCTGTTTGCTGTGCCAGTGCCATCGCAATCCATACACGCTGGCGCTGACCACCTGACAATTCATCAATATTGCGATCAGCAAATTCTGTAATGTTCATCATGTCAAGTGCCTCTGCAACTGCCTCATAATCTTGCTTTGACCATCCTTTAAATAATGCTTGATGAGGAAATCGACCACGCCCAACTAAATCAGCCACTGTAATGCCTTCTGGCACAATAGGGGATTGAGGTAATAGCCCTAGCACACGCGCTAATTGCTTTGGTGGCATTTGATGAATTGATTTGCCATCTAGGACGACTTGACCACCAGTTGGCTTAATGAGGCGTGCCATTGTTTTTAGCAATGTAGATTTGCCACAACCATTCGCACCAATAATAATGCTAATTTTATTACTTGGGATAGCAATGCTGACATCTTCTAAAATGGTTTTCTGCTCATAGCCAGATGTTAGATGCTCAGCTTGAAGCATATGTGTTGGTTTCATCATATATCTCCCTTTCGATTGATTCGAATTAACAAGTAAATTAAGTATGGTGCACCAATAATGCCTGTAATAACACCTACTGGATATCTAGCTGTAAATGCGAATTGACCAATTAAATCTGCAGCCAATACTAAAATAATGCCAATTAGCCCAGCTGGAAGTATATTTGAAAACCCGACACCTACTAATTTTTTAGCGATTGGCCCAGCAAGGAATGCAACAAAGGCAATTGGTCCTGTAGTTGCCGTAGCAAGTGCAATCATTAATACAGAACAAATAATTAAGATGATTCGCGTTTTATTTGTATCTATCCCTAAAGAGGTAGCGGCTTGTTCACCAAGCTCAAGCATTTCTAAATATTTCCCGAAAAATAATAGGATTGGTGTAAAGATCATCACTGCAATTAGTAATGGGTAAAGTGTTTCCATTTTTGCACCATTTAAGCTTCCACTTAACCATCTCATCGCAGAGGGAATATCATGCGTATTCCCAATTAGCATTAAATAAGAAATGAATGCATTGAGCATTGCCTGAATGCCAATCCCGATTAAAATTAATCGACCAATTGAAAAAGAGGAGCCTTTTGATAACGCATAAATAATAAGCACAGTTGCTAATCCGCCAACAATGGAAGCGATGGACACAATCGTATTGCTTGCCTGTAAAACAATAATACAGAATACAGCAGCCGCGCTTGAACCAGCCGTAATACCAATGACATTTGGGTTTGCTAAAGGGTTGCGTAGCATTGTTTGGAAAACATAGCCGCCAACACCAAATGCAAAGCCAGCAAATGCACCTGCTAGCATTCGTGGTAATCGAATTGTGCCGACAGCAAAGGAAGCCCCCTGTATATGTTGCCCTAAGAGCACATGGATTACATCTTTAACAGGATAAATGGTGTTTCCAAGCATCAGCATTGTGCCGCAAAGTATGATGGCAATAAGAGCGAGTATAGAAGTGGTGATCACAAACCGTCTTGTTCTTCGTTGTCTGCCGTCTATTATGGATTTCAATGTTTCATTCATCATAACGCACGCATTTTCGCTTTCATTGTAATTAAAATTAAGATTGGAGCGCCAATAAAGGCTGTTAAAATACCTACCTCTAGCTCACCGGGACTACCAAGAAGTCGTCCACAAACATCTGACACTGTTAAAATAATCGCTCCTGCTAAGGCGGACATCGGCAGTAAAAAGCGTATATCAGGTCCAATAATAAGACGAACAATATGAGTAGCTAATAAGCCAATAAAGCCAATTGGTCCTGCTAGCGCTGTAGCAGCCCCACATAAAAGCACACCGCCCAGTGCTGCAAATAAACGCAATGTTCCTGTACGAACACCTAAGCCAGTTGCGACTTCATCCCCAAGCGCTAAAGCATTAAGTGCTGGTGCTGTAAAGAGGGCAATCACCATACCTACAATTAAAAATGGTATAAATAGCTGAATGGCATCCCAGCTACCAGCACCTACACTACCAACCTGCCAAAACCGAAATTGATCCATGACATTTGTCCGCGGAATCATCACCGCCACAACTAATGACGATAAAATAGCGCTTGTCGCAGCTCCTGCAAGTACAAGCTTTAGAGGTGTAGCCCCACTTGCCCCCATAGAGCCTATACCAAATACAAAAATCGCTGTGATCATAGCACCAGCAATTGCTAGCCAGATATACTGGCTGGCTGCACTAATATTTAAAAAGGCGATCCCACATACGACAAAAAGGGATGCCCCTGTATTTACCCCTAAAATACTTGGGTCTGCAATTGGATTGCGCGTAACAGCTTGCATTAGTGCCCCAGAAACACCTAATGCCGCTCCGCATAGCAAACTAAAAATTGTTCGAACGATTCGTTGTCGCACAACGCTGGCTTCATGTGACTGGGCATCAGGATGGAATAAACCATCCATCAGTCCAATCCAGCCAATTGTACGAGAACCGAATAGCAGAGAAGCAATCACACATATCGCAAGTACAATGATAAGAAAAAGTAAAACCTTACCAAAATGTTTAGGGATAAAGTATTGCTTTTGTTCGGTAGCTTGTAACTTATTCATATTACTTCACATTTTTTGCAACGTCTGAGATTAAGGATAGGTATTCATCAATTGTATAAGCAATTGATAGTGGGCTAGGCGTACCAGCGGCTGCAAGCGGTGTATTATCACCAATCACAACAACATTGCCATTTTGAATAGCAGGTACTTTCCCTAAAATTGGGTCAGCTTGTAATGCAGGTAAAGTTGTATCATCTCCATAAGCAATGAAAATTTCTACATCAGCTAAAGCATCTGCGTTTTCAGCACTTAATTCAATATAGAAGCTACTGTCATCTGTAATTTGCTGTTTAATGCTTTCAGGATATTCCATCCCTAGCTCCACTAAAAATTCACCACGTGGGTCAGCAGGCGTATAAATATAGAATTTTGATAAGTCTGTTGCGCTAAACATAGCAAATGCTGCTTTTTTACCTTTAATTTCAGGATGCTCATTCACTTTATCTTGAATTAATTTTTCTGTATCTGCGATTAATTGCTGACCTTCAGCAGCCATCCCCATACCTTGCGAATTTAATGTAATTTGGTCACGCCAAGAAGTTACCCAAGGAATTTCTTTATAGGCAACAACGGGTGCGATTTGGCTTAATGTATCGTACTCCTCTTGTGTAATACCAGAGTATGCAGCAAGAATAACATCTGGATTAGAGTCTGCAATTGCCTCAAAGTCTAAACCATCAGTATCTTGATAAATGTTTGGATTTTCTTCACCAAGCTCCTTTAATTTTTCCGCAGTCCAAGGAAGCATCAATTCACCATCTTGAACACCATAGTTTGCTGCGGAGAAGCCTACAGGAACAATACCAAGTGCTAAGGCAACATCATGGTTAGACCAAGCAATTGTTGCGACACGCTCAGGCTTTTTTTCAATAACTGTTTCACCAAAAGCATGTTGAATCGTAATTGGATATTGCTGTTCATCAGTCGTTTCTGATGTATTGTCTTTCGGTTGTTCGTCATCTTTTTTAGCAGTGTCCTCATTAGAAGAATTAGAGCATGCTGCTAAAGCAAAAACGAGTAATGACACTAGCATTAATAGCAGCATAGAATTTTTCATTTTTAGCATGTTAGTAACCTCACTTTATTTTCTCGAATGATAATGATAATCTTTATCACTAGAATAAAATAATACGCTTATTTTAATGAAAGTCAATACAATTTTTTGGCATTTTGTCGTTGTGGAGAAGGAAGAAAGCTGAACACTTTTAAAATATTAGTCTTGCTTCATATATAGAAAAAAGTAATATAACAAGAGAGGGAATTCAACGAAAAAGGAGGAATGACCTTGCGCTTATTTCACGTAAGTGAGAACCCTACTATAGAAATTTTTTATCCCCGTATACCAAAGCGGCAAGATTTAGATACAACAAAAGGGCTTGTATGGGCAATCAATGAAAGATGCTTACCAAATTATTTAACACCGCGAAACTGTCCACGTGTATGTTTTCATGCAGGGGCACAAACAACGGAGCAAGATAAACGAAGCTATCTCTCAACTGCGTCACATGTAGTCGTTATTGAAAGAAAATGGTTTGAAGTATTGAAAAATACGAAACTGTATTTATATGAGTTTGATAGCAGAGAATTTATATTACAGGATGACAATGCAGGCTATTATATTAGTGAGAGAGCGCAAATGCCCATTGCTATCTTTGAGCTTGATGATGTCTATCAAGCATTATTGGTACGGAATGTTGAACTGCGAATCGTAGATAGCTTATGGGACATTTATGATGAAATCCAACAGACAACATTAAATTGGTCAATGTGCAGAATGCGTTTTGCACAGCCTCGATATAGGGAAAACTGTTCTGATAGTAACTTTTCTTAGGCGAAAGCGTCTGAACAAATGGAGGTGAGCGTATGCCATTAACATTTGCACATCCAGCTGCCGTGCTGCCTTTTTCGAGAAAAAGCAAATATATTCATTTTTCAGCGCTTGTACTAGGAAGCATGGCTCCTGACTTTGAATATTTTGTGAGAGGCAGACCAATCGCAGAAATTGGTCATAGCTTAACAGGCTTCTTTATGTTTAATTTACCGCTTATAATGCTTTTTTATATAATTTATCGTGTATGCATCTCGCAAAGCCTTATGCAGCATTTACCAAGATGGTTGCAAGATATAACCTATCAGCCATTAACTAAAAGCAAGCTGATCAATGTAATTATTTTTAGTTATTCAGCACTCTTGGGAATGCTAACGCATGTTGTTTGGGATTCCTTTACACATCAGCATGGGTTTATGGTGACAAAATTAACCATACTATCACAAACCATCCAGATAGGCGGTTTTCAAATACCTATTTATAAATTATTACAGCATGGTAGCACATTGCTTGGAATTGCGTTAATTATAGGCTATGTATATAAGAGAGCAGCCCATTCTTCCAAGAGCTCCTTACCAACTATATATCCAAAGCAGAAATACCTTTTTTGGATGGCTGTTTTTGGCGTAACATTTAGTTTTATATGCTTGTGGTATGCTATTGCTTGGCAGCCATTACACAGCTATGGCATCTTAGTCGTCCGTACAGTTGACGCATTTTTCTGTAGCCTATTAACGATTTCCTTGTTAACTACATATAAAAGGAGATGCTTTGAGTAACCCGAGAAACATCTCCTTTTATTGAATTATTTCCTTTTTAGCTTGGACAAGAGGAAGAATAAATAGATAATAAAGCTTGCATAAACTATTAGCCAAAGAAATCGCCAATAAAAATGATTTGGTATCGTCTTTAGCTGGTCGCCGCTATTCATGATTTCAAGTGAAAGATGGAGTGGCGGTAGCAGCCAAATAAGCCCTTTGATTTGCAAAATAGAATCCTTTAGCGTTGCTAAGACTAATGTAAGTAATAAGATACTTGAACTACCCCCACTTACTCGCTAACGCTCCTTGAAGTGGGAGTCTTCTGTCGGAAAACGATAAAACGCCTGATTATTTTCAAACATAGTGGGGGCAGTATAGGCTTCGTTATCGTGCTACACTTATGAGAGAGCAATCAGCTATAAGGAAATGAGGGATAGTCATGATTTTAATTAGCGCTTGTTTAGCAGGGTTGAATATTCGGTACAATGGCACAAATAGTTTGGATGAGCAAATACAAAAGCTTGTACTAGACAATAAGGCTGTCACGGTTTGCCCTGAGCTTATGGGAGGCTTTTCAACACCCCGTGAACCTGCTGAAATTGTAGGTGGCATTGGAGAAGATGTTCTCGATGGAAAAGCAGCCGTGGTTGAAAAATCAGGTCGTGATGTTACAGAGCTATATGTCAAGGGTGCTTATGCAACATTGCACAAGGCACTAGAAGTAGGCGCAACAAAGGTTATTTTAAAGGAATATAGCCCATCCTGTGGCAGTGTGATGATTTATAATGGTGATTTTAACGGTACTAAAATCGCTGGGGCAGGGGTAACGACTGCGCTATTACGAAGACATGGCATTGAGGTGCTATCAGAGGAAGATTTTCAAAACGTCTAAGGCTCTGCTTTAGAACCTTAGACGATGACTTATAATGAACGATATTTTTTTAAGCTTATAATATTTAAGACAATAAAGACGATGGCAAAACAAGCGAGCACAATGAGATTTAGCAGAATCTCGTTGAAGGAATAGCCTTTATACATCACACCATTTAAAGCATCTGCTGCATAATACAGAGGCATAATATGACCGAGATTTTGCAGCCATTCCGCCATATTATCAAGCGGGAAAAGCCCTGAAAAAAATACCTGTGGCACAATGACCAACGGAATAAATTGCATCATTTGAAACTCTGACGCCGCAAAGCTTGATAGCAATGCACCTAAGGATAGGGATACAAGGGCAACCATCATATTAATCAATAAAACAAGCCAAATCGAGCCAATATGGACAATATCAAGTACATAAATACCAAATAACACAATAATAATTGTTTGTAGCAGGGCAAATAAACCGTAGCCAATCATATAGCCTGCGACAATCTCTGAGCGTTTAATAGGTGTTGCCAGCAACCGCTCCAATGTGCCTGAAGTACGTTCTTTTAATAAAGCGATGCCTGTAATTAAAAAGACAAAGAAGAACACAAAAAAGCCAATTAGCATAGGACTAAAAATATCAAAAATAACTGTATCCCTATCACCATAAATATAGTCTGTTTCGAGATTACCTGTAGAAACTTGCGTAGGCTGTAAAATTTGTGCCAACTGCATCGTTAAAAGCTTTGCCTGAGAAGGGTCATCATTTAATAAAGTGAGCTTTATAGTCTGTTGGTCGATAGCCAGCCAGCCAGTGTACTCTTTTTCTGCTAACTGCTTTTTAGTAAAATCTTGATCTTCAATAATTGTAAAATCTGTGCTCTCTAGCTTTTCCATAAGTGGTGCAGAACCATTGGAAACAACAAGTGTAATCGCAGGCTCATTACTATTAAAAATAAAGTACATTAATGAGAGTACAAGAAGTGGTGCTAAAAATAGTAAGGCGAGCGTGCGTTTATCTCGTTTCATTTGTTGAGTAATTCTTGTGATAATGGCGCCTATTCTCATTGTACATCACCTCCAGCTTTTAAAAACACCTCATCAAAATCTTTCGCTTGATAATGTGCTTTTAATGCTTGCGGTGTGCCCTGTGCAATAATATGTCCACTTCTTAGCATGGCTAGCTGATCGCATCTTTCCGCCTCATCCATTGCATGGGTTGTGACTAAAATCGTTTTTTGTTCTTCCTCTTTTAAACGAATAAGCTCTTGCCAAATCTCCCTTTTTAGCACAGGGTCAATACCAACTGTTGGCTCATCTAAAATTAATAGCTGTGGATTTTGAATAAGTGCAATGGCAAGCGATAATCTACGCTTCATTCCTCCAGAATAATTGATGACTTTTTGCTGTAGATCATCTGTTAAGCGCACAAGATTGGCAGCATAGGCTACACGCTCCATACGCTCCTCTTTTGACAAACAATAAAGCCTTGCAAAAAAATGTAGATTCTCTGCACCTGTTAAATCTTGATAAAGCGCATCATTTTGTGCCATATAGCCAATAGCTTTTAATAATTGCTGATGCGGCACAGCAAAATCCAATACTTGAATAGTGCCTTGATCTGGCTTTAGCATCCCCATAATCATTTTAATCAATGTTGTTTTGCCACAGCCTGATGGACCAAGCAAGCCCATTAATTGTCCCTTTGGAATAGCCAAGGAAAGAGGGGCAATAACCTGTTTATGCTTAAAGCTTTTTTCAAGGTTATGAATAGAAATAGCATAGCTCTCCATAACGATCACTCCTTCACTGAACACAGTGTTGATTTGATAAAAATTTTACGGTAGCATAGGAGCAAATACAATAAACAGTTTGCAGCCATGTGTTAAGTAAATGGAGGAGTAGCTATGTCGATACATGAACAAATGACATTTGAAACAAAGCAGGCGATAAAAAAAGCATTTATTCAACAAATGGAGGAGGTAGGCTTTGAGCGTGTAACCGTTAAAAATTTAGCATTAACCGCCCATATTAATCGAGGCACATTTTATTTACATTATGCGGATAAATTTGCGGTAATGGAGGATATCCAGCAGGAGTTATTGATGGAGCTAGAGAGTCGTGTCAAAAAGGTGCAGCCAGTGGAAGCCTTTCAAACTTTACAAACAGGGCATCTATATCCACCATTTATCAATGTGATTACATGCATTAAAGAACATGCCCCTGCCTTTCGGGTGTTACTAGGAGAGCAGGGAAGCCCTACATTTGCGAAAAAGGTAAAAATAATTTTTAGCAATCATATTTTAGATCGATTAGCCATTGTACGCAAAGAAGTGCAAGACCCAGAATTCCAGCAATATTTCCAAGCCTTTATTGCTTCTGCTATTTTAGGTGTCATTCAGGAATGGCTAGATAGAGGAAATCAGGATTTAAGCGTGGAGGAAATGGTTATGATTCATTTTCGATTACTAAGATTTGTCGGCACGCTTGTATCCTCAGTCTAAAAAAAGAACATGAGGGTAGTAGCCCATCATGTTCCTTATTTTTCATAGTAATCATTCAGTGCAACCTCTAAACGCTCTGCTAAATGCTGTGAAATATAGCGTAGCACAAATTGCTCCTTTTCCATTTCAATTTGGGAGGATTTAAACATCCTTGTCAAAAAGCCTGCTTTATGATTAAGCGCAAATTGCTGTAATGCCTCCGTTCGTAAAGTCGATACGATTTCATTTTCAATATGGCGCTCTCGAATTTTTTGCACAATATCCTTTACGCTATTTTCTTGCAGCTCAAAAATTTGCTGTTGAAGATGGTTATTTTCCTGCTGAAGTGCCAATGTTTCTTGCTGAATTGTATACGTAAAAAAATCCTGATTAATAGTTACCTGCAAAGCCTCCTGCTCATCATTTGGTACAAACTGAAAAAGCCCTGTTTGTATCATTTGATGCAAAACATTTCCAAGCACATCTACCTTATGAGAGAGCTCCTCTGCATCACTTGTTGTAGCAGTAATTTGATGCTTGAGTAGCTGACCATGATCATCAAGCCCAAGTAGATGTTTAATCCCCTTTACACGGTACTCATCCTTTAATAATAAAATCATGCGTAGTCTGACGATAGCTGGAAGATATAAACGAATATTACCATTTGCGTTAGGCGTGGTATTGTCAAAAATATATTGCTCAAATGGTTTTAAATAATAGCGTAGCATCGCATCTGTACTATCAAACCAGCTAGCAACCTCTGCAATCGTATAATGTTGGGCTTCATCAATAGTTGTTAAATAAGCATCCTGATAGAGAACTTCCTCTAAAGGCGTATGTTGTAGCACAGCAAATAACGGATCACCCTGCACAATTTTCAGTACCATCTCTTTTGCATCATTTACTTTCAGCATCCTTTCACACCCCACTTTATTTTTCACATAACGAAAATTACTCTTTATATAGGTTTCTATTCTACTAATAGCAATTGTATGCATATTTTTTGTAAGAAATAATTAAGATGATTCAAGTTGATAGACGGTTATCATATGATGTGTTTGCTGACGATTGGAAACTATTTCGTGCATT